>JAPOKA010000139.1 GCA_029977865.1 bacterium | reverse complement strand
AGTCCAGCAGTCAGGGAAATTCCACAATGCCGGAAACGGTGATGGAGTAACGCCAAGTGATAAGATCACTCTTATCTGTTGTATAGTGTAAACAGCTATATGAGGAAGCAGAGGGCAAGGATGGTGCCAGCAGCCGCGGTAAAACCATCTCTGCGAGTGGACCGCTTTTATTAGGCTTAAAGCGTGCGCAGCCGGACCAAGTAGTCTTCGGTGAAAGCCTGTCGCTCAACGATAGGAAATGCTGGAGAAACCATTGGTCTTGGGACTGGGAGAGGTAGGCGGTACTGATGGGGTAGCGGTGAAATGCGTAGATCCTGTCGGGACCACCTGTGGCGAAGGCGGCCTACTGGAACAGATCCGACGGTCAGGCACGAAAGCGTGGGTAGCGAAGCGGATTAGATACCCGTGTAGTCCACGCCGTAAACGCTCTGCACCAAGTGTAGCCGTATTTAGATACGGCTGTGCTGTCGAGAAATTCTTGAGTGCAGCGCCTGGGGATTACGGTCGCAAGACTGAAACTTAAAGCAATTGACGGGGCTCTACCGGAACGCGTGAGACTTGCGGTTTAATTGGACTCAACGCCAGAAACCTTACCTGAGCCGTTTATAGTAATGATTGTCAGCTTGATGAGCTTACGTGAGCTATAAATAGGTGTTGCATGGCCCATTTTAGCTCGTGCCGTGAGGTGTTTGCTTAAGTGCAAAAACGTAGCGAGACCGGC
>JAPOKA010000138.1 GCA_029977865.1 bacterium | reverse complement strand
ATATCTACATGGTCGTCCCACATTTGGTCTATTAGAACATCTCTTGCAAAATCTATGATGTTGCAGTCATGACTCGACCCATCAAATTTTGCTACTTTACTTACATTTGCACTGTTGAGTGCCATGATAACATCTTTATCTGCCATATCAGCGACATCTGATATGATGTTATCTACTATTACATCGTTTACCCAATGACTCATTTTTTTCTCCTTATTAATCTCATATGGTTATGGTACTAAAAAGTGATGGTCATTGTCAACCCCTAGATGGCGGAAAGGGAGGGATTCGAACCCTCGATACCCTTTCAGGTATGCTGGTTTTCAAGACCAGTGCATTCAACCGCTCTGCCACCTTTCCGAAATGGTGGAGCTAAAGAGATTCGAACTCTTGACCTCCGCCGTGCAAAGGCGGCGCTCTCCCAACTGAGCTATAGCCCCATTATCTTCCGACTTCGCCGAGATACTTATGTTTAGTATCTTCCCATGACATAGTTATAACATCGTCATAGAATAGAGTTGAATCTAATCTCTGCCTCTCTGAGTTCATAAGATTGTTTATTCTCTTAGCGGCGTATCTTTCTTTCCAAAGATTTGTTAGACCTTCGACTGAGGTGTCAAATGACTTGACTAACTTATCTTCTTCGATTTCACCTCTGAGATATTCTCTACTGTTATCATAGAATGTAGAGAAGTATATACCTCGTTGATGTTCTGATTTAATAATATCTTTTGGT
>JAPOKA010000137.1 GCA_029977865.1 bacterium | reverse complement strand
CAATGGTCTGGTACACCAGACAATATTCCAGGCTCAAAGAATATAATTCAATCGTATGATTATACTGTGTTTATTCAAATGAAATATGATGATCAAAATCTTGAAAAAATAGACGAAATATTTTTTTTTGATCATAATGAATTTGGTAGAAACATTAAATTAAAAACATCAAATAGTAGACAACAAAAAAAAGGATATATGAAAGTATTTGACAGAGATGATTTTAAGAAAAATAACTCAAAGTATTTATTTAGTAATATAGATGAATTTAAAGTTTTTCTGGAAAATAATTTTTAGTTAAAGATGTTTTTGAGAGTGGTACCCCTAGTCCGACTCGAACGGACATGAACCGAAGTTCAACGGATTTTGAATCCGTCGCGTCTACCAATTCCGCCATAGGGGCATTTCTAAAACCTTATTATACTGGTAATCTTTAAATTATTGAATTTTTATTAAAGATTAGCAAAATTTTTTATTTATTTAATATTTGTTTCAAAAGATCTGCGAGTAATCCTATAGAAATAGTAATTAACGCAACAAGTAAACCGCCGATTCCTAGTAAAAATCCACTATTCAAGTTAAAGAAAATTGAACCAAGAAATCCAAGTATTGAAAAAAGAGTACAAACGAGTGCAAAAAGCATAAAAATTTTCAAAGGATTGTAATACGTTACGGTTTGCATTATGTAAAATATAGTTTTGAAAGAATCTCTTATAAGATTAACTTTTGATTTGCCTTTTCGT
>JAPOKA010000136.1 GCA_029977865.1 bacterium | reverse complement strand
GGCACGAGCTCGTTCTCGATCATCGCCGCGCGCGCGTCCTTGTCGCCGTGGAAGTGGAGCACCTTGAAGCACGGCGCCCAGTTGCCGAACTCGCGCACCCAGTTGGTCAGCGTCGACTTTGGCGCGAGCACGAGGAACGGCCCCGCGAAGCCCTTGACCTCGCGCAGCCACGCGAGGAGCGAGATGGTCTGCAGCGTCTTGCCCAGGCCCATCTCGTCGGCGAGGATCCCGTTGAGAGCCTTGTCGTAGCAGCTCACCAGCCAGTTGAGTCCCACGTGCTGATACTCCCGCAGCGAGTGCTTCAACAGGAACGGGACCCGACACTTGACGTCCGCGGACTCGAGAGTGTGTCCCTTGGGCTGCAAGGAACCCGCATCCCCGGCGAGAGAGTCGAGGACTCTGCGGCGCTCGCGAGACGCGGCTTTTTGTTCCTCAGTCATCGGGGGCTCGTCGTCGCCGCCGAGGGCGTCCACGCCGGGCTCGTCCTCGTCCTCCTCCTCGACTTCCTCCTCCTCGTCCTCCTCTTCGTCGTCACCTTCCTCCTCTTCGGCTTCTTCCAAATCTTCGCCGCCGCCGTGCGCAGCCTCCATCTCCCGGTACCGCCGCATCAGCTCCTCGATTGGAATCTCGGCATCCGCGGCGAGGTCGTTCATCTCCTTCTCGTGATCGTCGTCGTCACCCTCAGCCTGCGCCCGTCGCATCTCCTCCTCCAGAGTCTCCTCATCGTCCTCTTCTTCCTCGCCGTCTCCGATCTTGAAATCGTCGTTGTCGTCGAG
>JAPOKA010000135.1 GCA_029977865.1 bacterium | reverse complement strand
CGTTGTGGCACCGTTGGCGCTTCAATGAGGCCACGCCGGTGAAGGCGTGGAGACGCACCAGGGCGAGCTTGGGGACGCCGGCTTTGCTGTAGCTTCAATGAGGCCACGCCGGTGAAGGCGTGGAGACTCTGCACATCCCCGAGGCACTCAGGCGCGAGCTCGCGCTTCAATGAGGCCACGCCGGTGAAGGCGTGGAGACCACGCCCCCACGCCCTGAAAACGGGGTCCGTATGCGTTGCTTCAATGAGGCCACGCCGGTGAAGGCGTGGAGACTCCCGATAGCCGCCTGGCTGATCTGGCCCGAGACCCTGCTTCAATGAGGCCACGCCGGTGAAGGCGTGGAGACCCACGATCGCCGCGATGCTCGCACTAGTTGCGGTTCTGCTTCAATGAGGCCACGCCGGTGAAGGCGTGGAGACGCGACGATGCCCTGGGGTGCCTCATCACGACGCCAAACAAGCTTCAATGAGGCCACGCCGGTGAAGGCGTGGAGACCCTCCGAAAGTCTCGCAACGGTTGCGAAGACGCAACGCTTCAATGAGGCCACGCCGGTGAAGGCGTGGAGACGCCGTGTACCGCCGCAACCGTCGCACGAGCGGAGTGCTTCAATGAGGCCACGCCGGTGAAGGCGTGGAGACCCGGCCGGCAGGTCGGGTGCACGTTCAGGCACACCGCGCTTCAATGAGGCCACGCCGGTGAAGGCGTGGAGACTCGTCCGCAATCTTGCACAAAGACCGTATCGCCATGCTTCAATGAGGCCACGCCGGTGAAGGCGTG
>JAPOKA010000134.1 GCA_029977865.1 bacterium | reverse complement strand
ACGAGGTGGTCCTCGCAGATTCACAAGGAATATCCTCCTTGATACTCGGGGTGGCCTTAATAAGTAGATAGATTTTCGAATACGTGACTATTACACTCTATGGTTTAACTTTCCAGTTAATTTTTCTAATCTAAGTATTTGTAACTTATTGAAAGATCTGATGCTCTTTCTAAAGGGCCCCACAACACCAAAAAAACAACGACATCAGTCTTGACATTAATTTGGTTTAGGCTCTTCCCGTTTCGCTCGCCGCTACTCAGGGAGTCGCTTTTGCTTTCCTTTCCTCTAGGTACTGAGATGTTTCACTTCCCCTAGTTCCCTCTACCTATCCTATATATTCAGATAGGAGTAATTTATTAAAATAAATTGGGTTTCCCCATTCGGACATCTACGGATCAAAGCTTGTTTGACAGCTTCCCGTAGCTTTTCGCAGTCTTCCACGTCCTTCATCGGCTTCCAGCGCCAAGGCATCCACCAATAGCCCTTAGTAGCTTGAACTATATGAATACTTTGCAATTGCGCTTGCTATACAATTTTCAAAAAGCCAATTTGACTTTTTCACAGCTGAGTAATGTATCAGTCTTGTAGACAACCGACGATTGACCTTAGAACCGAAGTTCTATGCTCCTTAGAAAGGAGGTGATCCAGCCGCACGTTCCCGTACGGCTACCTTGTTACGACTTAGTCCCAGTTACCGACCCTACCTTCGACAGCTTCCTCCCTAAAAGGGTTGGACCACTGGCTTCGGGTATTGCCGACTTCCGTGACTTGACGGGCGGTGTGTACAAACCCCGAGAACG
>JAPOKA010000133.1 GCA_029977865.1 bacterium | reverse complement strand
ACCTGTCGTGCCTGGACGACTTCGACGCGGTGGTGGCCGCCGCGGACGACGCCGAGGGCGGCGTCGCCGCCGGGCCGGTCGTGCTCGCCGCGGACATGGCGCGCCTGGTGGAACACGTTGCCAGGGACGCCGACGGCGCGGGGGCGGGACTCGCGGGGACCCGCGCGGGGTACGGAGGGATCAGGCGTTCAGTCGGGCCGTCACGGGGCGTCCCCGGTGGCGTTCCCGGTGCCGTCCCCGGTGGCGTCTCCGAGAGCGCCGCCGTGCCGTTCGAGTCCCCTGGCCCGGCGACGGGCGCGCCGACGTTCGCCGCGGCGCCGACGCCGCGGAGACTCGTCGCCGTCCCGGCGGCTTCGTCGCTCTCGGTGACCGGCCCGGAAGCGCCCGCGGCCGCGGCCGCGTCGCGGCGCACGATCGGCGACGGCGCGACCGAGCCGCCGGCGTTCTCGCAGGAGAAGCTCGAGTCCACGCTGTTGTCGCCGGGAGCCGTCGCCTCGCTCGCGACCGAAAGAGGGCTGAACACGTTGTTGGGACTCTCGCGCACTACCGCAGGCTTGGACTTGGTCAACGGCGTGCGCTCGCTGCCCGCGGCGTCCACGGGGTCGATCGCGTCGTCGGTCTGGTCGAGAGACATCTGCGACGGGACGTGTTCGGGACAGGGAAGGGTGAGTCCATCGCGCGCGGGAGCGGGCGATCGGAGCGCGGGGTGGAGAATTTTCGCTTCCGGGTGCGAAAAAGTGGCGGCAAAACGAGGTCCGCGCGGAGACGACGATCCCGCGCGTCCGGGGCGCGCAGAGACGCGTGACGGGATCTCACCTT
>JAPOKA010000131.1 GCA_029977865.1 bacterium | reverse complement strand
GAAGGAAGAGAGGCGACGGCTGGACGAGCTCATCGACGGCATCAGGGACTGGGAACGGGATCGGAACCGCGTGCGCGTCGCGGAGATCGTCGCGATGAAGCGCAGGAACAAAGAGGCGCTGGACGTGGAGTACGAGAGCGAGCCGGAGAGCGAGAAGGAGCCGAATTCAGGTGCGTTCTATACAAACGTTTTTCACCCATCGCCCGGTTTCAACATTTGATCGCGTCTCCTTTCAACTGACCGATATTTTTTGTATGGAATGGCCCCAGCGCTGCGGCGCATCCTCGGCGCGGCGACGGACGAGAAGAGCGACGCGGAGGAGAGGGCGCGGCGGCTGAGACGCGCGTGGACGGCGTTGCGGAGTTGAAAGGTGGAGTTCAAAGGCGTCAGAAGCGGAGTTGAAAGGCGTCGAGGGCGGTGATCGAAAGCGAGGGACCCTGGGCGGAGAGAAACGACGGCGAAAGTCCTTAAGGATCGGCGTTCACCACGCGAACGCGGTCGTATGGGGACCAGTGTATAGAACGCACCTTTGGAGGCGCTGTCGAAACCGAAGCACGCCTCGACGCCGCCGCCGCGCATGTCGTCGTCGATCGTCTTCGGTCGTCGTTGTTGTCGTCGGTCGTTGTTGTCGTTGTCGTTGTTGTCGTCGTCGTTGCTCGTAGTGCGTCGTTACACGTGGTACAAGGGTTGTCGTCTGTCGTTTCGCTCCCATCTTTTTCTACTTCGCTCCGCGGTCGGCCCCTCGGGCCCTTGCGTCGAGCTCCGCCGTTCTGCGTGGCTTGCTCCGCGGTAGGCCCATCGGGCCCTTGTGTCGAGCTCCACCGTTCTGCGGTCCTGCATGAGTGGAGGCGCCCACGATTGGGCGGATTCC
>JAPOKA010000130.1 GCA_029977865.1 bacterium | reverse complement strand
TTGCGGTCTTCATGGTAAAACCTCCGTATGATGTCGGAGAAGCCTGTCGACCACTGTCGCCATCGCTTCTGCCGGCAACCCAGTGTATCCGGCGACTCCAGAGAAGTCAAGCGTGTCGACAAGATAGTCGTAGTCCGCCACATACGCCCACGGAATGTCGCTCGCCAGACGCTCGACGGCGTGGTCGAGCATGGCAGTGGTGCGTCCAGCCGGGAATCCCATCTCGGCTTGCGATGCCGCCACAGCGTGCCCGCCACGCCTCATCAGGATCACCTTGTCCGACCTCGTGACAAACCGCACCGCATCCGGGCCGACAACTTTCACGCAGACGCCACTTGGGCACTCCGTCGACCTCCCACGAATCACGTCGCCGTGCTCGAAGTATCCACGAGGGTTGTGGCGGTCGGCGGGGCGAAAAGACTCGCTGTGCCACGGCTCAACGCCCGCGGCCACGATGGCCTGCATCATCATCGAGGTGCCGCTGCGGGGCACGCCGCACACAACGTATCTCATGACAGCCCCTCCACAAACTCGTCCAGCAACTCAAGCCCCTTCTCGTCCCGCCATGCCATATCTGCGTCGAGCGGATCACGCCGTCGCCGAGGTGCTTCTTGACTGCCTTGCGGAACAGTTTACCATGCTCCTCCGTCGCTGTCTTCGACTGACTCACGATTTGGTCGACCATCTCGGACCACTTGAAGGTCAGCCCAATCCCGTCAACCCACTGGGGTTCGCCGGTGGCACTGGGGGCGTCGAACATCATCGTATCACGGTCGGGCGTGAACAGGAAGCGGACGAAGGCCCGAGCGAACGCCGTCCATTCCACGTCGCCGTCCTCGGCAGCCACAGTCGCCGCTGACTGCACGAGTTTGTATTTGATGCCGACCTTGCCCTGCGACTTCTTGCCGCCACCAGTGCCATTCCAGACGCCATTCCAGAACCCAGGGAACGGCGACAGGTCCATC
>JAPOKA010000012.1 GCA_029977865.1 bacterium | reverse complement strand
CTCGAGGCCGAAGCGGAGACGCAGCACGCGAGCGTAGCGATCGTCGATGTCCTCAAGCAGCACCAGGATCCGCTGCAGCAACTCTTCACGGACCACCCGCTCCTCCGGAGCTGCGGTGCGGGTGTCTTCAAAGACGTCGTTGAGGTCGAGGGCTTCGCCGCCCTCGGTGGTGGGCGCCGCGTTGGGGGAGTTGAACGCCCGCATGGCCCGCCGGATCGCGACCAGCTTGCGAATCGGAACGTTCATCTCCCGCGCCAGTTCCTGCGTGGTCGGCGGCCGGCCGAGCTCGTCGTCGAGCTTGCGCATGGCTTCCTTCCAGCGGGAGATCAGATCCACCATGTAGGCGGGGATGTGGATCGGCTGCACCGCGTTGATCAGGGTCCGCTTGATGGACTGCTTGATCCACCACGCCGCGTAGGTTGAGAAGCGAGCGCCTTGGGCGGGATCGAATCCCTCCACCGCGCGAATGAGCCCGAGATTGCCCTCCTCGATCAGGTCGGGAAGGGACATGCCGCGATTGGAGTAGTTCTTGCAGATCGAAATCACCAGCCGGAGGTTCGCTCGGATCATGCGATCCTTCGCCGCCGGGCAGTTCTCGTTGATGATCTGCCAGCCGAGGGTCTTCTCCTCCTCGGGCGTGAGCAACGCGACCTCGTTGATCTGGCGCAGGTAGAGCTGAAGCTCGCTCTGCAGTTCCGATCGAGACATCACGCGGCCTCCTCGCGACCTCGCTGCATCGATCGGAGCCTTCACGGTGTTCGGTACGCCTGCGGTCGTCTCGCGGTTTCGCGAGGCGCCGAATGCCCGAGCACCTTGGGCGGCCGAGTCATTCACGGATCTGCGTGGATCCGTCGAACCTCCGCTCGCCCCGCTTTCTCCGACCGCCAACGCGGCCATGCCTCCTTGTCGCCAACGTTCGCGGCAGGGTCGCCGGGAGCGTTGTCGAGCCTCTCGCACCGCAACGCACGCTGCGGTCCACGGCCCGGTGAATCGGTCACCGTGGCGTCGAAATGGACCGTGTCGAACGAAGCCCGCCCAGAACGGCTGCGGACCGGTGCGGTCGCGCGAGACGGATCGATCGTAGGAGGACCACTCCCGTCCCGAACGCGAAGATTCGGTCCGAAAACGGTTTGGGGAGTGTTCGCTCGCCCCGAGCCAGGTGGTCGACCGGCCGCAGGTGCGGGAATCCGAATTCAGGACTTCGCCGGCTTGTAGAAGGGCATCGGCACTACTTCGCCGGCGGATCGTTCCCGTCCAAAGTCGATCTCGACTGCGGTGCCCACTGCAGCCGCCGACGCATCCACGATCGCCATCGCGATGGGCACGTCGAGCGTCGGGCTGAGGCACCCGCTCGTCACGGTGCCGGCAGACTCGCCGTTGGCGATGACCCGCATCCCCTGCCGAGGGCTTCGACGTCCGGTGAGGCGGATCCCCACCAGCTGGCGTCGGAGGCCTTCCGCCTTGATTGCTTCGAGCGCCTCCTGGCCGATGAAGCGGCCAGCGCGATCGTCGCCGACTCCCTTGTCGAGGTTCACCGCGAATCCCAGGCCGGCGGTGAGCGGGTCGGTGTCCTCGTCGATCTCGTGCCCGTAGAGCGGCATGCCCGCCTCGAGGCGAAGGGTGTCGCGAGCCCCGAGCCCCGCGGGCTTCAGCACGCCGTCGTCGGTGCCGTCGGCGTCGAGCATCAACTTGAGAGCCTGCCGCGACATCATGCCGGCCGGGAGAATGACCTCGACGCCATCTTCGCCGGTGTACCCGGTCCGGCTCACCAAGAGCTTGATGACCAGCAGGTTCTTCTGGGCGAATCGGTATCGCTTGAGCGTGGGAATCTCGCGGCTGAATCGTCCGATCACCTCCATCACCCGCGGTCCCTGAATCGCCACCATCGCGGTCGACTCGGTCTCGTCCTTCAACGAGAAGACCATGTCGCCCTTCTCCGCGGCGAAGTGCTCGAGAAGCTTGGCTCGATTGGCCGCGTTGCAGACCATCAGGAACTCGTCGTCGTCGACGGCGTAGACCAGCACGTCATCGCGACAGCCGCCGCGCTCGTTGCAGACCAGCGAATAGCGGCACTGACCCTTCTCCATGCCCAGGATCCGCCGCGTGCAGACGCGATCGAGAAAGCGGCGGGCGTGGCGTCCGCTGAATCGAAGCCGGCCCATGTGGCTCACGTCGAAGAACCCGCCGGACTGCCGCACCTGCCGGTGCTCCTCGAGGATCGAGGTGTAAAGCAGCGGCATCTCCCAGCCGGCGTACTCGACCATGCGGCCGCCGTGCTCGAGGTGATAGGAGTGAAAGGGCGTCTTCAGCAGGGTTGGGGCGTCAGTGGGCATTCCGTCACGGTACCCGAGCCGCCGCTGCGGGGCGAGCGGTCGCCCGATCCTCCCAGCCCGCGTGCGCCGCACCATCCTCCCAGGCCGGATCGAGGCGGGTGCTCGCGGAGGGGATCGACCGAAGTCGCCCCCGCCGCCGGTCGATCACCCCCTTCTCGGCTGGCCCCATTCGGGCCGCGGGGAGGGAGAAACGATGGCCACCTTGCAACGGCGGCTCGCCGCCACCACGTCGAAGGCAACGCCCGACACCATGCGCTGGGGACTCTTCGCGCTCGCGGTGGGAATCCTGGTGGGAGCACTGCTCGCACCCTGATCGCAGCCTCGCGTTCGGTTCCGGCAGAACCGCCATCGCGATTCGGACTCGGGTGATCGAGCGCGATTCGCCTCGGCCGCGGTCGTCGCGCGTTCACGCGCGATCGAAGCGGTTCGGCAGCCACCGCTTCGGCGCGCAGGCGCACCGACGCGGTCGGCGGTCGTACCATCCGGGCCGTGAGCGTTGAACTCGAACGCCCTCTCGAAGGCCCCATCGACCCGGCCGTGCTTGCGGCGGGGCGTTCGCCGTCTGCCATCGCCCGCGACCATGGCGAGCGCGGTGTCGATCCGCGCATCTCCCGGCTGGTCCCCGGTTTCGATGCGCCGTTCTTCCAGGCGGGCCTCGCCGGCTATTCCGACGGACCCATGCGGCTCATCGCGCGGCGGCATGGCTGCCCGTTCTGCGTCACCGAGGCACTGCTCGATCGCACCCTGATCAACGGCGGCAAGGGCCGACGCAAGGAAGATCCCGATCTTCTCGCCTGCGAATGCGGCACCGGCGATCTCGAGGAGAACCGAGCAGCGGGTCTCGAGGACCATCCGATCGCGGGACAGGTGATGGGCACCCTTCCGCACGAGATGGCCGAAGGCGCTCGCATTCTCTCCGCGATGGGCTACGAGGTCGTCGACGTGAACATGGCCTGCCCGGTCAAGAAGATCAAGAAGGCCAGTCGAGGTGGGCACTTCCTCACTGTTCCCGAAGAGGCGATACGGGTCCTGCGGGTGGTCCGCGACGCGGTGCCGGAGGCGATCCCCTGCTCGGTCAAGCTGCGCCGCAGCTTCGACGACTCCCCGGAGATGGCCCGCAACTTCGACCGGATCCTCGATGCGGCCTTCGATCTCGGATACGCCTGGGCGACCGTCCACGGACGCACCGTGGTGCAGCGCTACCTGGGTCCCGCCCGCTGGGAGATCCTCGCGGAGATCGTGCGCCGACGGCCATCGCGGCTCATCTTCGGGTCCGGCGACGTCTGGACCGCCGAAGACATCTTCCTCATGCTCGAGCACACCGGAGTCGCCGCGGTCTCGGTGGCTCGCGGGTGCATCGGCAACCCGTGGATCTTCCGCCAGGCCCGCGAACTGATGGCGGGCCGGTCCCCGCGCCGGCCCCGCCTCGACGAGCAGCGCGATGCGCTGCGAGAGCACTTTCGCCTCGCGGTGGTGCTGCATGGCGAACGGGTGGCTTCGAGGCTCATGCGCAAGTTCGGCATCCGGTTCGCCGCGCATCACCCCGACTCCGACACCGTGCGGAAGGCCTTCATCGCCTGCGACAGCGTCGACGCCTGGCACGCGGTGATGGAGGGGCACTATCCCCGAGCGTGATCACCGCGAACCGGACCATCGCGCCACCCACGCCGTTCCGGGCTCGGGGGCAAGGTCCTCACCGCGAAGGTGACCGATCAGGACGCGGCCCTGCCCAAGCGCGACCGCGGCACCGGCAAGACGATCGGCGCCGGCCTCCGATGGCTGCAGGCGATCGAGGCGACGCCAGCGCGATCCGTTTCGCACAAACCGGACGACGTCGCCGGCGTTCGCATGCTCGGCATCGCCATCTCGCCCCGGCGCCCCCACGAGCAGGCGATCGCCGTCGAGCGCGAGGGCGTAGCCGAACCAGTCGCCCGCAACCGGGTCGGGCGGATCGAGGCGGCCGCGCAGGCGCCAGGCTTCTCCGTCCTGCTGAAAGCACCAGACCGTCCCGCTCGAGTCTCCGTGTGGATCGGCGCGCGGGGCGCCGACCATGATCCATCCACCGTCGATCGCGACTGAGAATCCGAACCAGTGCCGCGGCCCTGCCGCCGGAGGCAGGAGCTTCTGCTCCGGTATCCAGGCAGCTCCCTCGCGGCGGAAGACCCACGCCGCGCCGGACTTCTCGCCGAGATCGTCGTCTCCGTAGGCGCCAACGACGATGCGCTCGCCATCGGTGGCGACGCTGGCGCCGAACCAATCGCCTGCCGCCGCATCCGGCGCCACCAGCGCGGCGGTCTCGCGCCACGAGCCCTCGGCGTGCTCGAACACGACCACGCGCCCGCTGTCGAGCGCCGGATCGTTGGCGCGCATCGCGCCGACGACTGCAGTCTCCCCGGCCATCGCCACCGCGCCGCCGAACTCGTCGCCGGCGGCACCCCGATCATCGAAGAGCACCGCCTCTGGTTGCCAGGTTCCGAATCGACGCCGGTGAATCTCGACCCGACCCGAAGACGCGCCGTGGCGATCGTCACCGGGAGCACCGACGAGGAGCCGCATGCCGTCGGTGGCGAGCGATGCTCCGAAGCGGTCGTAGGGACGGGGATCGGTGCCTTCGAGGCTCGCACTTCGCGACCACGACTGGGCATCGTCGCCGGGCTCGAAACAGTCGACCCGGCCTTCGGCGGCGACGCCGTCCTCGACCCCGTCGTCGCCGACGGCGAGCCAAGGATCCGAATCGGCCTCGCCCCCGACCGCAACCGCGATCCCGAATCTCGACTGCCCGGCATCCGGGTGCAGCAGATGGAGGGCAGGCCCGGGCGGCAGTTCAAGCGCCGAGATCACCAGGGCCGCCGAGACGGCACCGTTCGGAATCCGGATCATTCGCAATCGCTCCGTGGCCCGAGCCGCACCCTACCGACGCGGAGGGGCCGCCTCAGGACCACGCGCGGTTCCGCCCCGCGCCGTCCGCGAGCGACGTTTCGCGGGTCGACAGCCTCGACGGCGAGGTTCGAGGGCCGAGTCGAAGCCCACGGTCCCCGAAAGACCTTCCCGCATCAGGGGAATCGGGGCGGGTCGGCAGGACTTGCGACCGGCGACCTCCGCAGCGATCCAGGAACGTCCGCCAAAGATCACGGGCCGGTCGCGACGATTGACTACGATCGGTGGTCCGCCCCGCGGGGCGGCGAGAAACTTGCCGCGGATCCATTCCGCGAGACGGAGCGCGATGCAGGGCAGGCTCGCGATCATCTCCGATGTGCACGGCAACGCCCCGGCGCTCGAGGCGGTGTTGTGCGAGATCGAGCGAGATCGTTGCGACGGGGTGATCTGCCTCGGGGATACCGTCGGTTACGGCGCGTCGCCATCCGAGTGCATCTCGATGCTGCTCGCGCTCGGGACCCGGCTGCGGGTGCATGTCCGCGGCAATCATGAAGACGCCCTCTTCGACTCCGCCGCGTTCAACGAGATGAACGTGACTGCCCGCCGGGCCTGCCTCTACACCGCGGCGCGGCTTCCGCTCATGCACCGGCAGTGGCTTGCAAGCACGCCGGGGATCGCGGAGTTCGAGTCGATCCAGTGCATCCACGACACGCCGATCCCGGCCTCGAACACCTACCTCCGCGATCCGGCTGCTGCAGCAGATGCCTTCGCGGGCGTGAGCCGACGGTTCTGCTTCGTCGGCCACACCCACGTGCCACTTCTCTTCGAGACCAGCCGCGGAGATCCCGACTGCACCGCCCGCCTGTCGGAGGTGGTCGCTCATCTCCTGCACGAGGATGAACCCTTCGCGCTCGCCGACGGCCACCGCTACATCATCAATCCCGGGTCGGTGGGCCAGCCCCGCGACGGCGACCCTCGAGCCAGCTTCGGCATGCTCGATCTCGAGGCCGGCGAGTTTCACCTTCGACGGGTCTGCTACGACGTGGGCGCTGCGCAGGAGGCGATGCATCGGGCGGGGCTTCCCGACCTGCTCGCCGAACGACTTGGGATCGGCGCCTGAACGCGGGCCGCGGCGGGCGAGCGGCGTTCAGTTCCAACCGACCGCATAGAAGAGCGCGGTGAAGAAGAGATCGACGAAGATGATCGTCACCACCGTCTGCACCACGGTGTCGGTGGTCGCCTTGCCGACTCCCGCGGCGCCGCCGGTCACCTTCAAGCCGTTGTAGCAAGCGATCAGGCCGAGGATGGTGCCGAAGACCACCGACTTGACCAGCCCGCTGAGGAAGTCGCTCGAGCTCACCTGCTGCAGGGTGTTGTCCAGATACACCTCGTAGGGGATGTCGAGCGCGAAGACTCCGACGAGGCCGCCGGCCACCACCGCCATCAGGTCCGAAAGCACCGACAGCACGAAGAGGCTGACCGCGGTGGCGATCACCCGCGGCACCACCAGGAACCGAATGGGGTTGAGCGCCATCGACTCGAGGGCTTCGATCTCCTCGCCCACCACCATGGTGCCGAGCTCGGCGGCGATGGCGGCGCCCGCGAATCCGGTCAGCACGATCGCCGCGACCAGCGGACCGAGTTCACGGAAGACCGCGACCACGATGATGTTGGCGACCTTGTCCGACTGCCCGAAGTCGGCGAGGCTCGGCTGAGTCTGCAGGGCGAGGATCGCCCCGATGGCGCCGGAGACCAGCAGCACGATGCCGATCGCCCGCACCCCCACCCGAACGGTCTGGGCGACCAGGGCGCCGTATCCGAAGCGCACCTTGCGGAAGAGCACCGCTCGCGAACTCCAGATCGCGATGTCCCACAGGAGCCACGTCAGCGCTCCCACGAAGGCGAGGGTGCCCCGCGCAATCGCGCCGACCAGCACCACCGGGCGAAGCGGTGCGGAAACCTCGGAGAGGGAAGCGTTGCCGTCGGGCATCGAGGGAACTCGGACTCGGAGGCGATCAGTCGGTCTGATCCACGATCTCGAAGACCTGGGTCAGCTTGGCGATCTCGAAGATCGAACGCACCCTTGGATGCAGCGAGGTCAGCACCAGCCCACACCCGGCCTTGCGGCAATGCTGCAGCGCCTCGACGAGCGTGGCGACACCTGAGGAGTCCATGTACGGGACCTTGGAGAGATCGACCATGATTCGCCCCGGCTTCTTGGCCAACGCGGCGGCGAGGCGAGCCCGCATCTGCGGCGATCGACTGAGATCGACATCGCCGATCGGCTGCAGCACGAGGTCGCTCCCCCGCTGCTCCTCGGTGATGGTCATGGTGTCCGCGGGTGTCATGGGTGCATTCCTTCGGTGCCGGCGCTCTCGCCACCTGACTCGGGATCCTCAGAATCTCCGACATCCTCGCAGAACTTCTCGATGACGACGCGCATGCCTCCCTCGGGCCGAACCTCGTGACGGCAGGACCGGGTGAGTGTTCTCAGCAACGAGAGGCCCAACCCGCCCGGGCGAACCTCCTCAAGATCGCGTTCGGGAAACTCGCTCGGGTCGAAGACCTGCTGGTGATCCTCGATCGCCACGCGGATGCCGACGCTCGGCTCCTGCAGCGACCAGAAGGAGATCCAGATTCGCCCGTCCTCGGCCCCCTCATAGCCGTGCCGGATGATGTTGGTGAGGACCTCGTCGACCGCGAGCACCAGTTCGCCGCACCCGCGCTGGCAGAACCCGATTCGCGCCGCAAGGGTCTCGATCAGGGCCCGCACCGAGCCGAGGAGCCGCGGCTGGCTCAAGAGGCAGAGCTGCATCTCGGGCGGACGTTCGCTCACGTCGAGTTCGCGTCTGCGTTGGAAGTCGGCTCGCTTGGCGGAGGCAGCAGGCCGGTGGGAGGAAGCACTGACGAGGTCGCCAAACCCCGCGCGTAGAGCCAGTCGGTCCAACGCTGCACCGCGACCGCACGCTCTGGCAGCGGATTCGCGGCGGCGTAGCCGTGCCGCTCCCCGACGAGCGAGGCCAGCGCCTCGATGGCCACGAAACGCACCGCGGGATCGTCGCTTTGGAGCATGACCACCAGCCAGCGGAGGTCGCTTTGAAACTGCGGATCGCCGAAGGGCGGCACGAACGCGGCGTCGAGATCGGGTCGGTACCGCCGCATCGTCGCCTCGACCGCGGCGGTTCGGCTTCCCGGGTCGGCAGAGGCGTAGTCCGCCTGCCAGGAACCGACCGCACAGCCGGCGGCACCAACCGCAATCGCGAGACACGCCACGGCGAGCCCGAAACCTCGCCACCCACCGCTCGAGCCTCCCGTCGAAGTTGGTTTCGACATGGCGGAAGAATACCGACCGCTCCGACCGGCCACGCGGCCGCGGTCCTCGACGCGATCAGCCTCGGAGCCCGACCGCCGCCAACGCTTCCCCGCGGTCGCCACGCGTGGTGGTCCGCGCAGCGATGGAACGAAGCCCGCAGGCGATCCGTTTCGCGGCCTCAAGTTGACTCGCCGATCCGCCGACACGACACTCCCCGCCTCCGGACAGGTGGCCGAGCGGCTGAAGGCACCGGTTTGCTAAACCGGCATAGGGGGAATCCCCCTATCGCGGGTTCGAATCCCGCCCTGTCCGCTGACGAGGCGGCGGCTCCGGCCGCCGCCTCGCGTTGCATCTCAGTCCAGCTGACTCCAACGGCCCCCGAGTCAGGCTCGCTCGAGGGTCGACTGGGCCGCCACGAGCCGCGCCACCGGGACGCGGAAGGGCGAGCAACTCACGTAGTCGAGGTTGCAGTCGTCGAAGAAGCGGATCGAGGTCGGATCGCCGCCGTGCTCGCCGCAGATGCCGAGCTTGAGCGCCTTGCGGGTGTGGCGTCCCTTCTCGCAGGCCATCCGCACCAGCTGGCCGACGCCACCCTGATCGATGGACTGGAAGGGATCGGCCTCGAGCAGCCCCTGCTCGAGGTAGGCCGGCAGGAAGGTGTTGATGTCGTCGCGGCTGAATCCAAAGGCCATCTGGGTCAGATCGTTGGTCCCGAAGGAGAAGAAGTCCGCGACCTCTGCGACCTCGTCGGCGGTGAGCGCCGCCCGCGGGATCTCGATCATGGTGCCGACGGGGATGTCGAGGGTGCCGCGGAACTTCTTGGCGGCGCGAACTTCAGCGATCGTCTCGAGGGTGAGCGTCCGCAGGGACGCGAGTTCGGCCCGGGTTCCGACGAGCGGAATCATGATCTCCGGCCGGGCGTCGATCTTGCGTCCTCGGCATGCGATCGCCGCCTCGACGATCGCCCGCACCTGCATCCGCAGGATCTCGGGGTAGGTCACCGCGAGTCGACACCCGCGGTGGCCGAGCATCGGATTCTGCTCGTGCAGCATCGCAATGCGGCGGCGGATCTCACCCACCGGCACGCCGGTGCGCTTGGAGAGATCCTTCTGGGCCGCGTCGTCGTGGGGCACGAACTCGTGCAGCGGCGGATCGAGCAGCCGCACCGTGACCGGATATCCCTTCATCGCGGTGAAGATGCCGACGAAGTCCTTCCGCTGGAATGGAAGGAGCTTCGCGAGCGCCTTCTCGCGCTCGCGGGGACTGTCCGCGAGGATCATCTCCCGCATCGCGGCGATGCGCTCGCCCTCGAAGAACATGTGCTCGGTTCGGCAGAGTCCGATCCCCACCGCGCCGAACGACCGGGCCCGCGCGGCGTCCTCGGGGGTGTCGGCGTTGGCTCGCACCTTCAGCCGCGCTGCGGCGTCGGCCCACGCGAGCACGGTGGAAAGGTCGCCCGGCACCTTGCTCGGGACGATGCGGGCGATCTCGCCGAGCATCACTTCGCCGGTCGAACCGTCGATCGAGAAGGTGTCCTTGCGGCCGTAGACGCGATCGCCGATTCGCACCTGCCCCTTCGCCGCGTCGATCGAGAGCGCTCCCGCGCCGGCGACGCAGCACTTGCCCCAACCTCTTGCCACCACCGCCGCGTGGCTGGTCATGCCTCCGGTCGAGGTGAGGATCCCGGCGGCGTGGTGCATGCCCTCGACGTCCTCGGGCGAGGTCTCCTTGCGCACCAGCAGCACCGACTCTCCCTTCAGGGTCCGCTCGACCGCCTCTTCCGCCGAGAAGGCGAGGCGTCCGCACGCGGCACCCGGCGATGCGGGCAGGCCCTTGGCGATCGGAGCGGACTTCTTCTTGGCGGCCTCGTCGAATCTCGGCAGCAGCAACTGGGTGATGTCGGCGGCGGGGATCCTCCGCAGCGCGGTGGGGCGATCGATCAGCCGCTCTTTCACCATCTCGACCGCGATCCGAACCGCCGCGGCTCCGGTGCGCTTGCCGTTGCGGGTCTGCAGCATGTAGAGCCGACCGCGCTCGATGGTGAACTCGATGTCCTGCATGTCGCGATAGTGCTTCTCGAGCGTCTTGCGGATCGAGTCGAGTTGCCGCGTGACCTGCCGGTTCCAGCGACCCATCTCCGACAGCGGCCGCGGCGTGCGGATGCCGGCCACCACGTCCTCGCCCTGGGCATTGACGAGGAACTCGCCGTAGAAGGTGTTCTCGCCGGTCGACGGGTTGCGAGTGAAGGCGACCCCGGTGCCGGAGTCGTCGCCCATGTTGCCGAAGACCATGCTCTGCACGTTCACCGCGGTGCCGGCGAGTCCCTTGATGCCGTTGATGGTGCGGTAGGAGATGGCGGTGGGCTTGTTCCAGCTCTTGAACACCGCCTCGATCGCCAGTTCGAGTTGCCGCAGCGGATCCTGCGGGAAGTCGCTGCCCACGTGGCGGCGATAGACCGCCTTGTAGGCATCGCAGAGCTCCTGCAGGCCCTCCGCCGGGACCTCGGTGTCCTGCTCGACGCCGTAGGTCTTCTTGATGCGGTCGAAGGCCTCCTCGAAGTGGTGATGGTGCACATCCATCACCACGTCGCCGAACATGTTGATCAGCCGGCGATAGGCGTCGAAGGCGAAGCGGTCGTTGCCGGTCAGCTTGGAGAGCCCCACCACCGCGGAGTCGTTGAGTCCGAGGTTGAGGATGGTGTCCATCATGCCGGGCATCGACACCGCCGCGCCCGAGCGCACCGAGACCAGCAGCGGATTGCTTGAACTGCCGAACCGCTTGCCGGTCTCCTTCTCGAGCTGCGCGATCGCGGTCGCGACCTGCTTCATGAGCCCGCTGGGAAGGCGACCGCCGCCCTGCTCGTAGGCGGCGCAGGTCTCGGTGGTGATGGTGAACCCGGGAGGCACCGGGAGCCCGATCGAAGTCATGTCGGCGAGGTTGGCGCCCTTGCCGCCGAGCAGGAGCTTCTGCCCGGCATTTCCATCGCAGCGCGACGGGCCGAACGAGTAGACCATCTTCGAACCGGATCCGCCGCGGCCGCGCGAAGCGGCGCTGGTGCGGGCGGAGCGTGCAGTGCGGCGAGGGGCGCGGGGCGCGGCGACTGGCATGGTGGTTCTTCTCTTCATGGGGAGTGTGGCGTTTCAGGATCGCCCGGCTCGGTTCGCAGTCCTCTCCGAGCGCGGGGAATCCGGGAGTCTATCAGTCGCCTGCCGCCCTCCTCCCCTCGCTACGCTTGCCGCATGTCCGCCTCCGCGAGTTCGCTCGATCCGGTCGCGCAGGCGGTCGGTGACCCAGCCACGCTCCTGCGGCAATGGCCGCCGGATCGGCCGGTGGCGATGGTGCCATGCGGACTCGACGCCGACGTTCCCCGCGCCGTGCTCGTCGGCGAACCCCGCCACGCCGCCACGCTCGAGGCCGAAGCGCAGGATGGAAGTTGTGACCGAATCGAACGTGCGGCCGATCGGCAACGGGTTCTGGACTTCCTCGAGTGCGAGCTTCCGGATCCGCGGGTCGGGACCGGGGACACCGACCCAACCTCCAAGGTGGTGCTGCTGGGGTACCAGCTCGGCCGCCGACTGGAGCCGACGGCGCGGCGAGACTCCCGACCGAGCGCGACCTCGCTTCCCGACGCCTGGATCGCCTCGCTCGACCCTTCGACGATCCGCCGCCTCGTTCGAAGCAGCGCCGAGACCGGCGCCTCCGCGGCTCCGGCGAACTCGTTTCGGCTCACGCCGCTCGTGGCGGATCACGGCGACGATGCCTTCGCGGCGACGGTGGCCGAGGGCGTCGAACTGGTGCACGCCGGCGACATCTTCCAGGTGAACCTCTCCGAGCGCTTCAGCGCCACCCTCGAGGGAAGAGCCCGCGACCTCGCAGCGAGGGTGCTCGCCGGCGGATCGGCGCGATTCGGCGGCTACGTCGAGCTCGCACCGGACCTCGCGGTGCTCTCGCTGAGTCCGGAGCTCTTCCTTCACTGCGACCGCGAGGGCCGGGTCGTGACTCGTCCCATCAAGGGCACCCGCCCGCTGGGATGCGATCTGGACGAATTCGCCCGATCTTCCAAGGAGGCCTCCGAGCTGGCGATGATCGTCGACCTGATGCGCAACGACCTCGGTCGAGTGTGCCGGTCTGGATCGGTTGAAGTCACCGAGGCTCGCCGATTCGAAGCGCACCCCACCGTGCTGCACGCGGTGGCGGAGATCCGTGGACGGCTTCGCGCCGAGGTCTCGCCGGCGGCGCTCCTTGCCGCGACCTTTCCGCCCGGATCGGTCACCGGCGCGCCCAAGATCCGGGCCATGCAGGTGATCGAGACCCTCGAGCCGCATCAGCGCGGGTTCTACTGCGGGAGCCTCGGCAGCCTCGACTGCAACGGAGATCTGCTGCTCAACGTCGCGATCCGCACCGCGGTGTTGCGGCGAGTCGCCACCTCGCCATCGGAGATCTGGTCCGTCGAGTACTTCGCCGGTTGCGGCATCGTGGCCGACAGCGATCCGCGCGCCGAGGCCGCGGAGCGCCGCACCAAGGCCGAGGTCCTCGACCGCTGGTCGTCGCGGGGCCCGAGTTGATCAGGCCGCGCGGCGCTGCGGCTCCTCGCCGCGACGCTGCCGGACCTGTCGAGCGGCCACGGCGCCGAGCACCTGCCGCGCCACCAGCTTCGCGTGGTCGGCATCGGCGGTGAAGTCGAAGGCGCACCCGGCGTAGACGGTGCCGGCGGCCTCGAGATGCTGATGGGCGACCCGCACCGTGACCCCGAGCGGCAATGGGCTCTCCGGCCGCAGATCGATCTCGATCCAGAATCGACCGTGGTTGGAGAGCAGCGACCCGCACTCGGGCTCGACCCGCAGACCCACGCCGCCGCCGCCGAGGTTCATCAGCGTGGCGGAGAACTCGGGTCCGAGCTGGGGACGCAGGCTCTCCGCCTCCCAGTCGCGCGACTCAAGGCGCTTGCCGGCGTCGAGTTGCTCCACCGCCAAGGCGAGCGAGCGTTGCACCGGTCGAATCGACTCGCGATCGAGCAACGGCCAGATCCGCACCTTGGGCAACTGCAGGCTGATCGCCTCCACCCGAAGGTGGCTTCGACGGGTGCGTTCGACCTCGGTCGGCATGCGCAGCCGAATCGTCGCCGCCGGGCGCCCGTGAACCGCGGTCATGCCGCCTGATCCGAGGCACTCGGTTCGGAAGAGCCATCGGTTGGGTCCCACCACGATTGCTCCAGCAACCTCGACACCCGCTGGCGTGGGCACAATCCGCTGCAGCAGTTCCGGAGCCTCGAGTTCGATCCACTCCTCGCAGAGTCGATGGATCCGCAACTTCCAGATGAAGTCCGCCCCTACCACCGACCCGCTCTCCTGGGTGTCGGTGGCGAGACCTGCAGGAGCGAGTGCCACCTCGAGGGTGCCGCCGCGACGGGCGAGCTGATCGAGATTGCGGCGCCAGTGAAGGGTCCGGGAACGGAATGCAGGCACGGCTCGGCTCCGACGGCGGCAGCGGATGGACCTCACCGCCACATGGCGACGGGGCACTCCGGTGGATTCATGGATCTCGGCCACCCCTCGGCTTGCCTTCAGGACAAGTTGTGCCAACCGAGCCCGGGGCGGTGCGAGAAGTTGCCGAACTTCACACCGCCGCACCGGTCATGCCCAGGGGGCCAGACGAAAGGGACTCGCGCAACCGTTTCAGCCGCAAGCGACTTCGCCGCAATTCCGTGACTCCCGCGGGCGACCCCGCGAAACGCACGCGGTAGTAGAGGTCGATCAGCGCCCGGGTATCGGCGATCGCATCGACGCTCGAGACCGGCAGCGAAGCAAGAAAGCTGCGCGGCGGCTGCCACGCCGGACGGACCCAACCCGCTCGAGCCCAGGCCTCCATCGCCTCGATGAGCAGCTCCGCGGCCGCCACGTCTCCGCGGGGGGCGGCTCGGGGCAGGCCGGCACGGCGACGGATCCATCTTCGTCGCCCCAGAGTGATGGTCAGCGCCGCCAATCCAGCGGCGAGCATGACCACGATCGCGCCTACCCAGGTGGCGGCGGCGCTTCCGAGCCTCAGTCCGGAGGTCATCGAATCGAACCGCCGTCGAAATCCCTCGGTGAGACCGCCAAGGCGGTCCGACCAAGCCTGCGCCAGGCGATCGGCCAACGAAGCCTGCACAAATCCGTCGTAGCTGACGATGCGGCTGTTCCAGAAGAGGTCGACCCGGTCGTAGACCCAGCGCCAATCGTCGAGCCAACTCCTTCGCATGGCAGCCATCGCCTCGAGACTCTCCGTCGGGGTGGGATCGAGCGGGCTCCAGTAGTACCCGCCCAGGCGCACCTCCACCCAGGCGTGAGCATGGGACTCCCGAACCACATACTGCGCGGTGCTGGGATCCCACTCCATGGCGATGTACCCGGTCACCAGCCGTGCATCGACGCCGACCGACTGGCAAAGCGCAGTGAGGGCGGAGGCGAAGTACTCGCAGTGGCCGAATCGCTGGCGATCGAGGAATGACACGATCGGATCCTCGTCGAGGGTCCGGACGAAGGAGCTGAGATCGGTGGTGTACGCGAATCGGCCACCGTCCCGAAGCCAGGTCTCCAGCGTCCGCGAGATGATTCGATTGCGGACCCAGCGCTGCGCGGGATCGACGGCGGCGGCCGCCGCAGGAGGCAGGTTGGGAGGATTCTGCTCCGCCAGCGCCGCTTCCGCGATCTCGCGAATGCGGGCTACCGGGAAGTCCGGCAGCGGCGGGATCAATGCCCCATTCGCTCCGAACAACGGCGCCAAGGTGTCGGGACCTGGGAACGGCTCGATCTGCACCTCGTACTGCTGAAGGCGGCTGACCCTCTCAAGCCCCAGTTCGCGAATCACGAAAGACTCGACGTCGAAGGCGAAGCTGCGGCGCTCACCGGCGGAGATTCCGATCGGGTTGAGCGCCGCGAAGACGACGTCGCTCACAATCGACTTCATGTTCACCTGCTGACGGTAGGTCTCGCTCCTCGGTCTCACCGGGGGCAGCGAAAGCGGGGTCATCTCCAGATCCGAACGCACCGTCACCGTTCTCGTCCGCCGAGCCCCAGGCGCCACGGTCCAGCGGTGCGACGCGGGCAGGTAGTCGCTCATCACCGAACCTCGAAGCAGCATCGGCTTCGAGAACTCCAATGACTCGCCAGCCCGATCGAGCCAGCGCACGCTCAGGACTTCTCGACGGCTCTCATTGATCCGATCACCACTGAAGAGATCGACCTCCTCGACGAACCCGGAGACCGGAGTCGCCCCGACGAGGCGGTCGCCCTGGGGATCGAGTCGTCGCGGGAAGAGCACGAAGACCACCATCGCCACCCCGATCGCTCCCACCGAGGTCAGCCAGGCGGTCCCGCGAAGCTGGGCGGGAAAGCGCCGGCCGGCGACCGGCCCGCCGGGGACGTTCGAGCTCTCCCGCACGACTCGCAACTGGACCAGCATCGCGACCCGCACCGCCTCAAGGCAATAGACGAACAGCAGCACCGCGAAGAGCAGGTCGGCGGTATGCAAGGTGCCGCTCACCACCAGGACCGCAGAGAGCGCGAGCAGCTGCGCGTCATCGCGGGCGCGGCGCACCTCGTAGAGCTTGAGCACCGCGAGCCACATCGCGAACCGACCGAGCACCGACAACGCACCAGCGGGATCGGGTGAGGCGAACCAGTCCCACGCGCTGTAGGCGACGATCGCCGACATCAGGGTCCGATTCAGCCAGCGGGGCATGATTCGTGCCCGCGGGCCCTCCACCACGTACCAGCTCAGGGCCGCGAGACCGCCCGCGAGGAGAAACAGCCCGATCGAGCGCTGGCTGACGCAGAAGGCGGCGATCGCCAACTCCGAGAGCAGCAGCACCTCGAGCCGCATGCGTCGCAGCGGATTCATGCCGGCGTCTCCACCTGCAGGATGCGTTCGAACTGGCTGGAGGAGATCGACCACTCGGACTCGCCGGCACCGGCCCGGCCGGGCTGAATCGTCACCGCGAGCGTGCGCGATTCCGTCGGTGTTCTCACCGCCTCTGCCCGCCGTCGCTGGGCCAGATCAAGCGCCGCCAGAGTGCCCATGAGCCGCTCGAGGTGACGATGTCCGATCCGCACCGGCAGTCGCGGAGCCTCCAGTCCGAGGACTTCGAGGCCGACCTCGAATCCGGACTGCATGGCGGACCGCGCCAACGACGCGACCAGCACGATTGCCCGCTCCTCGAGGTCGCGCGGCTCGCCAAGTTCGCGCAGGCGCTCCGGCGGGGTTCGAAGGTCGAGGGCGATCGCGAGCCGCGGAGGACCGTTGCTCGAACGCTCGATGATGGCGAGTTGATCCAGTCCGGCCAGCCGCTTCCAGGCGACCTGACGAATGCTGTCGCCCGGTCGATACTCGCGGACGCCGAAGTAGTCCTCGCCGGCCCCCGGCCGCCGAGCCAGATCCAGACCGCCAAAGCGCCCCGACTGGATCGCCGCCAGCACCTCGTCGCGCAGCGGCAAGCTGCGGGGATGCACCAGAACCTCGCCCGGGAGCGCGAGCCAAACCAGCTTCTCGAGCAGGCCGAACGGGAAGCTGCTTCCGACCTCGACCTCGGTGAAGGTCACCCTCCCCCGCTGCGCGGGCGTCCACTCGGTCTCCGCATGCACCGACTCTCTCGGCCCCACGTGCACCACCCAGGCCGGCGACGAGTCGGCGATCGACTCACACTCTTCCGCAGTTCCGACACGACGCTCGCGGATCCTCAAGGCGAACGCGCTCCGTCGGCGCGACTCGTTGCGCACCTCGTATCGAATCGTGGTCGCCTCGCCGACGACGGCGCGGCGGGGATCGAGGCGCTCGACCGTCACCCGCATCAGCATGAACCCCGAAACAGCTCCGGAGACGAGGATCGATCCGAGCAGCAAGCCGAAGATCCACACCAGGAGGTTGTTCGGCCGGGTCGCCGCGGCCAAGCCGATGAGAACCGTCACCAGCAGGTAGAGGATGCCGGAGAGGCGAATCCGGTATCGATATCGCCGCGACCGCCGGCGTGGGCTGGTGGTCGAGGCGCCTCCGCCGGACTTGGTCGACAGGGCAGCTACGGAGTCCGCCACAGGTCGGCCTCTTGGAAGAGGTTCTCGTCGCCGCGGCGGCGCTGACGTTCAAAGTCGGTCACTTCCTGCTCGGATGCCCGCCGAATCACGATCAACAGTTGTTCAGAGGAGGTCGGACTTGGCAGCCTCAGCATGCCTTCCGCGAACCCGAACCGCGAGCGGACCGCCCGCACCAGCCAGGTCTCGTCCATCCATCCTGCCCCGAAGGCATCGAGCGGAATTCGGAACCGGCCGTCTCCGTCACTTGTTCCGCTCCCCGCGGTGGCCTCGTTGAGTCGACCGGGGTCGCGGACGAAGCTGATGCGGGCTCCGGGCACGCCCTTGGCGCCGAGTCTCGGATCGTTCGATGGCACCACCGAGATGAAGTCGTAGTCGCCTTCGATGACCCGCCCGGAGGCGTGATAGCCCTGGCAGGCCACCATGACGCTGGTCGTTCCGACCAGGAACAAGGCGATTCGCAGGACCGTCGAGACTCGCCGCAGCCGCACGCTATCCGTTGCACCCATACCGCTTCTCCAAGTCGCTCCCACCGGTCCAGCGATCAGACGCCCGACCCAAGGGTACCGCGGCACTCCGCCGACAACGAGCCGTTTCGCCTTGCGGCGATCAGTCGTCGCGTGACCACCGCCAGCAGCAGGATTGAGGGAAGCAGCGTGGACACGGCGAGGATCGAGCCACCCTCAGCCCACAGCATCACCGCAGCGCCCACGAATCCCGATCCTGCCGCAATCCAGGCGGCCGTGCCGGACGCCCGTCGCAGTGTCCTCGCCCTCGCGCGGACCCGGTTGGCCGCTGCGAGCACACGAACCACGTCGAGCTCTTCGTCGGACCGAGCCGACTGCTCCGCCATCGGTTCGAGATCGCGCTGGCTCATGACGGGAGACTCCGAGCGCGGCTCCAGGAGATCACCGCGTCGATGGCGGAGTCGGGGTTCATCGGACCGTGCTCCGCACCCGAGATCATCAGACGCCAATCGACCACCGCTTCGATCGGTGCCACCGCGGCCGGCAGCCCCGGAACGGCTCGGCCGGCGGTATCGACAGGACGTGCCAGCAGCCCGGACGCAGCGCGACCCACCACCTCGGCCCAGGAGACCTCCCGGCCGCTCTCGGCCAACGCCACCAGGAGTCGCGGGCCGGAGTCGAGCCCGCCGTGGCCATCGAGGTGACGTCCTACCGCGTCGGCAGCGAAGACGAGCAGCGGCCCTTGGGCCGCGACCAGCTTCCGCAGTCGCTGCGCCTCCGCTCCGCTGCGGTGCAGCGCCACCGCGCCGAGTGCGGCCTGCTCAAGCAGCGCAAAGGGCGTGAACGAGCCTGGCTCCGAGCGATTCGGCTGGAGGACTTCACAGATGACCGCTCGCGGGCCCGACGCGCCCAAGGCGCGTCGATCCTCACTGTGACCGATCGACTCGGGCGGCAGACGAACGATGACCTCCTCGAGGGGCCGCAGGGTGATCGAGACACCTGGGCCGATGCTCCACTCATCGCCGGCTGGGGGAGCACCTTCGAGGTACAGAGGCGCCACCGCATCGAGCAAGCCCGCGGCAGCGGGAGCCAAGGACTCGGGCACGGCGAGCAATTCCAGCTCGAACTTCCCGCAACGGCACAAGCCCTCGGTAGCCAGCCAGGTTCCCGATCGGTCTTGCCGCCGGTGGACTCGAACGGTCCACAGTTCCTCGGAGGCCGGTGGCGGCCCGTCGATGAACCGGTCGAGTTCGGTCCCGAACCTCCATCGACCGGTGTCGACATCCAGCGAGGCAAGGCCGCATCCGAGACGGGCGAGCGCGCGGTGCATCGAGACAAGTCGCTGCACCAGCACCTCCGCTCCGGAAAGATCCCTCGCCGGCGGCAAGAGCGTCTCCAATCCAAGCTCCCAACGCGCGCACGCCACCGCCTCCGGCGCCGAGGCATCCCGCTTTCCTCCGTCCGAAGGGTCGATCGAAACCAGGATGGCGGGCGCATCGACCGAGCGAGCCAGTGCGGTTCCTCCGGAGGAACTCGACTCCAGCAGTTCAACCGAGTCGACTTTGAACTCGGAGCATCGGAGGGCCTCCTCGACCTCTGCCCACGACGGCGGCGCGGCCGCCTCCGACCATCCGAGAATCCGAGTTGATGCGGGCGGCGTCGCCCAGGGGTCGATCATGCTGGGATCTCGACGAACTACGCGGGACTCGATGGGACGATCTCGCCTTCGATCGATGCTACGGTCCCGCGGATCGTCTGCGTCGATGATGAGGTCTGGTAGTCTCCCGAACTGACGCGATCCTGACCGGACTTGCTCTCCTCTCGGAGCGACCCCCATGATCGGAAGAGCAATCGGCACCGTGCTGGCCCTCGTCGCGATATGCGGCGACTCTTCCGGATCCTTCGAACTCGAGTCGGAGCCCCCTACCGGCTCGGAGTCAGGCGTGCTCTCGGCAGAGGAACTCGCGGGCAAGGCCGATGCAATCGTCCACGGCACGCTCCAGTCGATCGAGGTCGACCAGTTGCTCACCGACGGTTACGACGAGTGGAACTACCGCGGTGTGTTTCAGGTCGATCGGGTCGAGTCCGGCGAGGGAATCTCCGTCGGCGACCGATTGCCGGTGCTCTACTGGCGACGCTCCGTACGAGATGGAGCATCGCCGCACGTCTTTCCGGGGTACTGGCCGCTCCCACGGGTGGGTGAATCAGCGTGGCTCTTCGCCAATCGCACCCGCGATTTCGGCGGGGAATTGACTCCGCTGATCCCCAACGGCTGGGTGCCCGATGACGCCGCATCCGCGGATCCTTCCAGTCTCTACGGGGGTGAACTCGTCCTCACGATCGACAATCGATCGGCATCAGTCCTGCCTTTCAGCTTCGGGCTGTTCGCGGCCGGGGGACTGACCCTGCTCCTGTCCGTGCGGCTTCAACCGATCTCCCGCCCGCCCGCGGTCATGTTGGCCGGTGGCCTGTTTCTTGCGGGCTCGGTGCTGCTGCTCTGGTAGCGGGCACACGGACGCGCGAGTCGGTCCCTACCACATGCGATGCATCACCACTCTCGCGGAGCTGTCGGCCCTCGAGTCCGCGTGCCTCGTGCCCACAATGGGCGCCCTGCACGAGGGTCATGGATCTCTGATTCGGCTCGCCGCGGCCACCGGCGCCCCCACCGTGGTCTCGATCTTCGTGAACCCCACCCAGTTCGGCCCTGGCGAGGACTTCGATCGCTACCCGCGGACTCTCGAAGCCGACTTGGACCTGGCTTCCGCTTGCGGCGCCACCGCCTGCTGGATCCCGAGCGTCGAGGACCTCTATCCGCGAGGAGTCGACTCGGCCCGCGCAGAAGCCCTCGAGATGGCGCTGCCTCAAGTCGCGACGTGTCCGGGCCTTGAAGATCGCTGCCGCCCCGGCCACTTCGCAGGGGTCGCGCAGGTGGTGGCACGCCTCTTCGACCTCGCCCGCCCCGGTTCGGCGATCTTCGGCGAGAAGGACTACCAGCAACTGCGCGTGATCGAATCCATGGTCGAGTCCGACCGCAGCGGCGAGAACCGTTGGCCGAATCTCCGGATCCTCCGCGGCCCGACCGTTCGCGAGCCCGACGGTCTCGCGATGAGCAGTCGCAATCGCTACTTGAGCGAGGCGGAGCGACCCCAGGCCCTCGGCCTGTCCAAGGCTCTCCAGGTGGCGCACGCGGCGCAGCGGCCCGCGACCGCGGAGCAACTCATGCGCGAGACCCTCGAGTCCCACGGGCTTGCGATCGAGTACGCCGCGGTGCGCGACGCAGACGGGCTGCAGCCGATCGAGGACTTCCGTCGGCCGGCGCGGCTGCTCATCGCCGCGCGGCTCGGAAGCGTGCGGCTGATCGACAACGCCCCCGCGACGATCTGGCGGTGAATCGCGGGGTCAGCTTCGTCCGCCGGTCCAGCGCTTGGGAGGCGTGCCATCGCCCCCGGCCGCACCGCCAGCCGCGGAGACCATGGCACGGTTGGCCTGAATCAGGCTGCGCATCGCCGCGTCGTCGAGGCTGTTGGGATGTCCCTGCCATCGGACGATGCCGTCCGGCGAGATGATCGCCACGTGCGGAATCGCCTGCACCGCGAATCCACTCTTGAATCGGCCCTGCGGATCGCTTGCGAGGGCGTAGCCGAAGTCGCGCATCTTCTTGTTGATCTTGACCAGGCCGGTGTCGAACTTGCTCTTTGACTCGTCGGTGAGCCCGATCACGCAGACATCCTGCGGATACGCCGCCGCCAGCGAGTTCATATGCGGGACCGCCGCGATGCACGGCCCGCACCAGGTCGCGAAGAAGTCGACCACCAGCAGGCGATTGCCGGGGTTCGCCGCGCCGGTGAGCCAGCGATCGACGGTGAACTCCGGGGCCCGCTGGCCGCGAAGATCACGCGCTCGACCGACCGGAGCGTTGAAGGTCGGGAACGCCGCCGCAGGGGCATCGACCTTGGGAGCCTCGCGCTTCTTGGGGGGCTGATCCGGATCGAACTTCTCTCGGCCCAGCTGCGCGACCGCCGCCGCCACGCCGTCGGGGGTCAAGCCCGCGTAGCGAACGTTGCCCTGGCGATCGATGACGAGGTTGGTGGGCCGCTTGAAGAAGCCGTAGGCATCGCAGATCGCGCCGTTGGCATCGACCAGGACCGGGTAGGCGATCGGCTGACGCTCGAGCACCGTCGACGCCTTGTCGGCACCGTCGGGGGTATGCACCAGCACCACCGCGAGATCCTTGGGCGAGGACTCGTCAAGGCTCGCGGCGAGTCGGTCGGCCGCGCGGCGTCCGCTCGAACGCGTGTTGAAGGACTGCAGCACCACCACCTTGCCGCGCAGGCTCTCGAGCGAACCAGGGCTCGCTCCGATCCAGGTCGCATCGGTCGGCAACGCCGGCGCTTCGAATCCAACGAGCATGTCGACCGAGGCGCGGTCGGCGCGATCGAGGCGCTCGAGCCACTCCCGCGGCACCGAGTCGGTGGCGTCGGATTGCTGCTGGGGCGACGCGGTCGCAGCGAGCGAGCAGGCTGCGGCCAGCAGGACAGCGCCGGCGAACGAAGGGACCGAGTGGCGCTGAATCTTCGGGATCATGGAGATCATGGCGGGCTCCGGGACGACTCTTGAATCGTCGATGCTATCGGTCGGAGCGGCCAGAACCCAATGGGCAATCCCGGCATCGGGGCGAGGTCGAGATCAACTCGATCGATCGAGCACCGCGTCCGCGAGCGAGCCGAGCAGATCGCGGGCGGGACTCTCGGGCAGCACCTCGAGATTCGCCTTCGCCTCACGCACGAACCCCCGGGCCCGCTCGAGGGTCGCCTCGATGGCGCCAAACCGCATCAGGGCCGTCCGCAACATTCCGGAATCGCGGGCCACGATCGCCGCGAGCACGTCATCGCGGTCGGCCGCCTCGGCCGAGGCGAGCAGCAGGACCGACGGAAGGGTCAATTTGCCTTTCTCAAGGTCCCGGCCGAGGGTCTTGCCCACGATCTCGGGGTCGCCCGTGAGGTCGAGGAGGTCGTCCTGGATCTGGAAGGCCACGCCGGCAGCGACACCGAATGCCTCGAGGGCTGCTTCCGACTGCGGCGATCCGCCGGCGAGCCGAGCGCCGAGCCTGCCGCAGGCCCCCACGAGCGAGGCGGTCTTGCGGCGGACGATCGCGAGATAGGTTCGCTCGTCGAGGGAGAGATCGTCGCGATGGTGCAGCTGCAAGAGCTCGCCCTCGCAGACGGTGTTGGTGACCGCGCCGAGGTCGAGATTCAGCGAATAATCACCGAGGCTCGAGCAGAGGTGAAACGCGTTCGAGATGAGGTAGTCGCCGAGCATCACCGCGGTCTCGTTTCCGCGGAGCCGGTTCACCGTCTCGCCGCGACGACGCACCTCCGCCTCGTCGAGCACGTCGTCGTGGACGAGCGTCGCCATGTGGATCATCTCGATCACCGCCCCGAGCGTGGCGTGGCGTGCCGTCAGCCCTCGCTCCGGATCGCCTCCCGCCGCCGCAAGTCCGGAGAGCAGCGTCAGGATGGGTCGAAGGCGCTTGCCGCGATACCGCTCGACATGGCGACAGAGGTCGTTGACCGCCGGAAAGTCGCTCTCGAGCTGGGTGCGGAAGACCGACTCCACTTCGTCGAGCGCGTCGGTGATCCGTTGCGTCAAGGAGACGTCGGTCACGACGCCGGCGGAGAGGCCTTCAAGCATGGCGCGATGATAGCCGTGGGGATCTCGACGACGGACCCGTTCGCCATCACGGACAGGCGTGCAGGTAGGCGATCCAGCCGCGGCAGGCCTCGCCCTGCCGAGTGGCGCGGAATCTCCCGTTGCCCCCGCCGCTCGCGGTGGATCCTTCCCAGTAGACCTCGACACTCCGGAACCCCGCGTCCGCAAGGCAGTCCTGCAGTTCGGAGAGGCTCCAAAGCCTCCAGTCGTAGGTGAAGGCACGTTCGATCGAGGTCCCGTCGGGGAAGCGGAAGTGGATGTGGTTGAGGACCTCGCCGGTGATGGGGTTGTAGCGCTCGGTGTCCCACACGTAGGTGAAGCCCCGCAGTCGGCGATCCTCGGACTGTTCGAGATAGGAGTCGCTGCCGCCGTAGGCGTCGAGGAGGAAGAGCCCGTTCCGCTTGAGGCCCTGCCGCACATGTCGGAAGTAGGCGACCAGCTCCTCGCGCCGCTTGAAGAGGCTGTAGGAGAAGTTGAAGGCGGCGATGCAGTCGACCTTCGGGCACTCGACGGTGCGGACGTCCTCGCAGAGGACCTTGATGCGGCGACGCACGGCAGGCGGCATGGAGTCGAGGTGCCGGGCGGTGCCCCAGGCCTGGACCTCGGGGTCGAGATCGACGGCGATGGCGGTGTTGGTCGCACGTCGCCTCACCCACGTGGCGCTGAGGTACATGGTTCCGCCGAAGTCCTCGCGGAGACTCGTGGCGGTTCGGCCCCGCACCCGTCGCCAGAGCCGGTCGATGAACTCGACCTCGGAGTCCGGAGACTGCACCGAGCGCTCGTAGAGATCGTGGCGGTCGCTGGTGGCGGCGGTGCGACCGGAGCGACGGGTCGCGCGGGTTCGTCGAGAGCTTGCGGTGGTGGTGCGGGGCATGGGGGTCGGGAGTGTACCGGTCTCGAGTTGGGGGTCTCACTCGCGCGAGCGCCGCATTGCGGAGGATCGAGACCGGTTCCGAGGGCCGGCTCGCCTTCAGCGAGGAGTTCCATCACATGGCTTCGAGCGCGGCCGTTGACCTCGACCGCTCCGCCGCCGATGCTGCCTCGATGCGATCGGCTCTGGTCCTGCTCTCGTTGCTGATGGCGGCCTGCAGCCGCCCCCACCACTTCTCGCTGCGGCCGGCGGATCCCTCCGGCCCGGACCACCTGCTTCCCGCGGAGCCGTTTGCGCCTCGCGCTCTCGCGATGTTCGCGGGTGATGATGGCCGCGTGGTCACCTGGGCGGATCTCATGGATGCCGCCTCGCGCAGCGATGTCGTCATCGTGGGCGAGCAGCACGACGACGCGGTCGCCCACGCGGTCGAGTTGGCGATCGTCTCGGATCTGCTCGCGAGCTTTCCGGGATCGGCGGTCTCGCTCGAGATGCTCGAGCGGAACGAGCAGGCCGCGGTCGATGCCTACCTCGCCGACGAGATCGAGCTTGCCGAGTTCATCGAGTCGACCGGCAGCGCGAACTGGTCGGGGTCCCAGCCGTGGGAGGACTCCTACGGCCGGCTGGTCGAGGCCGCGAAGCGCACCGACAGCCGCGTGATCGCCGCCAACGCCCCTCGGCAGTACGTGCGCCTCGCGGGCCGCGAGGGCTACGACGCCCTGCGGGCTCTTCCCCCCGACGAGCAGGCCCTCTTCGATCTGCCGGCACGACTCGACGAGGGCGCCTATCGCGATCGACTGATCGAACTGATGACCGAATCGCGCGGCGAGGCTCCCTCGACCGAAGCGATCGAGGCGGTGCTGCGGCCGCAGATGGTGTGGGACACGACCATGGCGCGATCGATCGCGAAGGGACTCGCGACGCGGGAGAACTCCGCCGCCAAGGTGGTCCATGTGGTGGGTCGCTTCCACTGCGACTTCGACGGCGGCACCGTGCTCGAAGTCGGCCGTGCCGCACCACTCGACCGAATCCTGGTGGTCAGCCTCGTCCGCGCCGACGCCCTCGAACTCCAGGACGAGGACCGCGGTCGCGCCGACATCGTCGTGTACACCGGCCCGGCTCCGCTCCCGCAGCCCGGAGAGCCATGAGCAACACGGTGTGAAGGCTCACTTGTACTCCACGATTCCGGTCGAGCGACCTCGCCGTCGGTCGAGTTGGTACTTCACGATGCCAACCACGCCCGCGAACTTCGCGAGAATGCACGCGACCGCGTACGCGACGGCGTCCGGAAGCGATCGACCAGACTTCCTCGCCCGCCAGGTGATTCGCAAGCCCTGCACCCCGACGAGGCCCGCGTAGACCGCCAGCGACAGCCCGCGGGTCGGCCACGCGGCGGACACCGCCGCGAGCGGCAGCACGAGCCCCCAAGTCAGCGCGCGGCGAAGTTCCTTGATGCAGTATCGCTCCGCTTCGCGGCCATGGAGGGCGGCCCCGAGGGCCGTCCCAACGCCACCACGAACCGCACGTTTCCACCATTGCGAGAAGCGCGTCATCGCCGAGTCGTGCAGGACCATCGGTGTCGCCACCCGCTCAAGCCGCCATCCCGCTCGGCGAAGCCGCAATCCCATCTCGGGCTCTTCACCCGCAATCACATCGACCCGCATGCCGCCGACCTGGCGGAACGCGGCGGCTCGAATCATGAAGATGCCGCCGGTGGCCCGCACCTCGCCGGGAGGAACATCGAACTCGATGTCGCAGAGCCGGTTGTAGATGGTCTGCTCGCGATATCGCTCCAAGGTCCTTCCGCACAGAGCTGCCAGATCCGCTCGGCCTTCGAAGTGGCTCACCCCCCGCTGCAACCACCCTTCAAGCATCTCGCAATCGCCATCCACGAACTGGACCAGTTCGATGCCGGGTTCGAACTCCATCAGGACATCGAATCCCTCGTTTCGTCCGCGGGCCGCGCTGAACGGACGATCGGGATCGAGGCGATGGACACGGACTCCCAGCGACTCGGCCACGTCCGGGCTCCCATCGCGCGATCCGGAGTCGACGTAGACGACCCGCTCGGGCGACAGGTCCCGGAGCAATGACCCAAGGCAGATCTCCAGTCGCCCGCCCTCGTTCCGCCCAATGACCACAGCGGCCACACGATCGAGCGAGACTCGCGAGTCGTGCACCTCATCGCGCGGCTGGGGGGGGGAAACCATCATCCGATGTGCATCGGCGGGACTCCCCGGTCCGCTTCCGGGGTTTCGCGGTTTCCGGACGCTCGATCTCAGGGCGAGGTCAGCCGCGCCAACTCCGACTCGGTCCCGCAGATCCGAAAGAGCGGGTCCAACTTCATCAGCCGCAGCAGATCGAGCAGCTCGTCGCCCACGCCGAGCAACACGCAGTCGGCCCCCCGCCGCACCGCCTCGTTGCGGGAGGCGATGCAAAACCCCAGGCCCATGCTCGACATCATCGACACCCCGGAGAGGTCGAACACCACATGCCGCAGTCCCTCCCCGGCCGCCTGCAGCATCTCCTCCATCAGGCCGCTCATCGCGGGAACCTCCCGCTGGCCCACCGCGGGGCCCTCGAGGCGGATGCGAAGCACCCCCGATTCACAAAACGCCTCGCATCCGGCGGCAGCACGGGAGATGCGAGAGCTGGGGGAGGATTCGTGCATGGTCGATCGGGAGCACCGGTCCCGGGATCTGAATCGAGAAGAGCGGACTATATCGGCACCGTCGCCGCTGCAGCGCTGGCCCCATCATGCTCCGTGACCACCGCGATCGGACCGGTCACGACCGCTTCGATCTGCCGAATCGAGGCGTGACCATCCAGCCGAGGCTTGCGGGCGCTCGGGGATCCCCCGGCAGCACCAGCTTCAGCACTGCGCCCTTGCGGAACTCGATCGAGACCGCGTCGGGCGACCCAGCCAGCAGCCGCGAGGCGAGGCGACCGAGTTGCGGCTCGTGGCCGACCCAGGCAAGCCGGCGCAGCCCCCGCATGGCGGCGAGCGCATTCACCATCGAGTCGAGGATCTCGTCGCCATCGGCCTCGAGCGCTTCGTAGCGGACAGGCGCCGGCCACTCCGCGTGGTTCTCAAGCAGCAGCGCGGTCTGCCAGGCTCGGGTGAAACGACTGCTCTCGACGAGGTCGACCGCCGGCATGGTTCGGGCGAGCCGCCGCGCAAGTCCGGCGAAGCGAGCCCTTCCCTGATGGGTGAGCGGACGCTTGGAATCGTCGGGCCAGGCCGCGGAGTCCCGTTCGAAGGCCCGCGCATGGCGAATGAGGTAGAGCTCCATTGCTTGGTGGTTCCCAGGAAGCAGCGATGCCCGGTCGACACTTCACCGCGGGACGCCTGCAGGACTTCGCGATCTCGGCGCTCCCGCGATCCTACGCCTCCTCGCGAGTGCGTTCCGCAGAAGGCTCGACTGCCGGAGGCTACGCAGCGGCCAAACGCGGCAGCGTCCACGGCGACGCCGCAACCGCGGGCGGATAGTCTCCGCTCGTGCAGAACTCCCTCGTCAGGAACGCGCGACTGGTGACGTTGGCGCCGGACGGGGCCCCGGAGGGCCCGCGGCGAGGCCGTTGGCTGCGGGATCTGGGAGTGGTCTCCGAGGGGTGGCTCGCCATCGAGTCCGGACGGATCGCTGGACTCGGAACGGGATCACCCCCCGCCTGCGACGGTCAGGTGCTCGATGCCGGCGGACGGGTGGTCATGCCCTCGTTCGTCGACTGCCACACCCATGCCTGCTGGGCCGGCGAGCGCTACGACGAGTTCGCACTGCGGGTCGCCGGTCGGAGCTATCTCGAGATCCTCGAAGCGGGCGGCGGCATCATGTCGACGGTCCGCGCCGTGCGGGCGGCGCGCGAGCAGGCCCTCGCGGACAACCTTCGCCATCGCCTCCACCAGATGCGGCGCCTCGGCACCGGGGCCTGCGAGGTCAAGAGCGGCTACGGGCTCTCGACCGAAGCGGAACTCAAGATGCTTCGCGTGATCGCCGCGGTCGCCGAAGCGAGCGCCGCCCCGATCGTGCCGACGTTTCTCGGTGCCCACGCCATCGACGAAGCCGTCCCAGACTTTGTCGATCGCACCATCGACGAGACGCTTCCCGCCGTCGCCGCGGCCCATCCGGGAATCGCCTGCGACGCCTACTGCGAACGGGGTGCGTGGAGCCTCGAGCAGTGCGTTCGGTTCTTCGACCGGGCCATCGCGTTGGGACTTCCCGTCCGCGTCCATCTCGACCAGTTCAACGCGCTCGGCCTGCTCGAGTGGGCGATCGAACACGGCGCCCGCACTGTCGATCACCTCGAGGCCTCGACCCCGCAGGGCCTCGACCGCCTCGCCGCCTCCGACACCATCGCGGTGGTGCTGCCCGCGAGCGGCTTCTCGCTCGATGACCGCTACGCGGACGCGCGGCGGCTCGTCGATGCCGGCGGCGCGGTGGCGATCGCGAGCAACTTCAATCCCGGTTCGGCGCCGGGACCGTCGATGCCCTTCGCGATCGCACTCGCCTGCCGTCGACTCCGACTGCAACCCGCGGAGGCCATCGTGGCGGCCACCGTCAATGCCGCCCACGCGCTCGGGCTCGAGAGAAGTTGCGGGCAACTCGCAAGAGGCATGCGGGCGGATCTTCAGATCCTCGACTCGACCGACGAGCGAAGCCTCGGCTGCGAGTTCGCGGGCCCGGGACCGCTGACCCGATGCCTCGGTGGAACCTGGACCGCCACCGGCGACCTCGAGCCCTGAACGTCGGCAGGCGTCCCGCCCTGGGGGGCGATCGATTCGCCAGGGATGCGGCCGCGCGTCGCCCGGAATCGGGGAGCGATCAGCCATCGCCTGCCTCGATCGAGGCCTGCTTCCCGACCGGCGGGGACGAATCAACGCGGAAATCGGAGAGCCGACGAAAGTCGCCTCTCGGACCTGTCGAGTCACTCCTCCGGCGACCCCTGTCGCGGACGCGGGTCCATCGACAGGTCGCGGCGGCTTCGGCTACCGCTCTCCCTCCGGTCGCCAGAGTGCGTGGAAACAGGAGTCCGTTCAATGAATCCGTTCAGCAACAGCAGCAATTGGAACAACGGCGGCTGGAACACCGGCAACAACTGGAACAACGGCATCACCAGCAACAACTGGAACAATGGCCTCAACACCGGTAACAGCTGGAACAACGGCCTCAACACCAGCAACAACTGGAACAACGGCCTCAACACCGGCAACAACTGGAACAACGGCTTCAACACCGGCAACAGCTGGAACAACGGCCTCAACACCGGCAACAACTGGAACTACGGCCTCAACTCCTTTGGCGGCAACTATCCGACTCCGTTCCTGTCCACCAACACCAATGCCTTCACCGGCAACGCTGGCTTCGGCTGGAATCCGAGCGCCTTCGTCGCGAACGTTCCATTCGCCAACGCCTTTGGCGTGTATCCGAGCACCCCGTGGTTCAACGCGTACAACGGCCTCACGGGCATCAACGGCTTCGGCATCTTCCAGAATCCCTTCGTCACCGCCTTTGGTGCGAACCCCTTCGCCGCCTTCAACGCCTCCAACAGCATCCCGTTCGCTGGCAGCAACTTGAACGGCTTCAACACCAACTGGACCAACACTCCGACGATGTTCAACACGCCGGCGAACTACGGCGGCTTTGCTCCTGCCAACAACAACTCGTTTGGTGGCTTCAACGGCAACAACGGCTTCAACGGCACCAACGGCACCAACGGCTTCAACGGCTTCACCACCCAGAACTCGTTCGGCCCGACCGCGTTCGCTCAGGGCTTCAACTCCAGCAGCCCCAACACGCTCAGCAGCCAGAGCTACTCGAGCCAGAACTATCCCGCGCAGACCGGAACCTACGGCCAGGGCACCTACAGCCCCGTGGTCGGCCGCAACCCGGTCGCCTCGATCACGCCCAGCACCACCGGCACCTCCACCGCGGCCTCGACCAGCGCGTCGTCGACCGGCACCCAGTGGAACTACAGCGGCACCACCGAGTCCACCTCGGGCCGCACCCCCGCCCGTTCGGCGGCCTGATCCCCGCGACTCCGACGCATTCACCTGTAGGGCGGTCGTCCATGGATGGACGGCCGCTCTTTCGTTGCGCCGATACCATTTCCGCCCCATGTCCGTCACCGCCGCCCGAGACATCGAACGAGCCGCCGCTGCCGCAGAGGCCGTGGTCGAGGTGCATCGGCGGCTGGTCGGTTTTCTCCGCGCTGGCCTGACCCTTGCTGCGATCGATGCGTTCGTGGAGGCGCAGCTCGAGGATCTCGGCAGCCGCAGCGCGTTCCTGGGCTACCGCGCTCGCGGACACCCCGCCTATCCGAGCCACAGTTGCCTCTCGCTCAACGAGTGCGTCGTCCACGGCACCCACGAGATGAGCGAGGCCCCGCTCGTGCCCGGCGACGTGCTCTCGGTCGACATCGGCGTGAAGCGCGACGGCTGGATCGGCGACGCGGCCTGGACCTACGCCATCGAATCGGCTTCCGACGAAGCACTGCTGCTGATGCGGTGCGGTCGCACCTCGCTCGAGCGCGGCATCGAGGCCCTGCAGCCGGGCCGCCCCCTCATCGAGTGGGCCCGCGCGGTGCAGCGAGTGGTCGAGCACGAGCACCGCTTCTGTCTGGTTCGAGGCCTTGGCGGCCACGGCTACGGTCGCGAACTCCATGGCCCTCCCTTCGTCAGCAACGTGGTGCCGTCCCAGGCATTCGAGTGGCCGGACGCCTGGACCCGCCTCAATCCCGGTGATCTGCTCGCGGTCGAGCCGATGGTGGCGGTCGGAACCGGAGAGATCCGAAGCGAGGGTCGGAAGTGGCCGATCTACACCGCGGATGGATCGCTGAGCGTCCACTATGAAGCCGACGTCCTCGTCACCGCCGACGGCCCCCGGAACCTCACCGCCGGACTCTTCGAGCTCCCCGAGATCGTCGGCGGCTGAAGCCTCGCGCCAAGACCGCCAGATCCGGGCAGTGCTGCTCGAAGGCGTGCACCCCGCCGCAGCGCTCGCGCTTCGCGCAGCCGGCGTCGAAGTCGAGTCGATCTCGGGAGCCCTCGAAGGCGACGCCCTGATCGACGCGATCGCCAGCGCTGATCTTGTCGGCATCCGATCCCGAACCCGTCTCGACGCCGCGACCCTCGCCGCCGCACCGTCGCTCGCTGCGATCGGCTGCTTCTGCATCGGGACCAACCAGGTCGACATCGAAGCCGCCGCGAACCAGGGCCTTCCGGTCTTCAACAGCCCCTTCGGCAACACCCGAAGCGTCGCCGAACTCACCCTCGCCGAGATCGTCCTGCTCCTCCGCGGCGTCGTCGATCGCAGCGCCGACCTGCATCGGGGCCTGTGGACGAAGTCCGCCTCGGGCAGCCACGAGGTCCGCGGCCGCGTGCTCGGCATCGTCGGCTACGGACACATCGGGTCGCAGCTCTCGGTGCTGGCCGAGAGCCTCGGCATGCAGGTGATCTTCTTCGACATCGACCACAAGCTCCCGCTCGGCAACGCCGTCGCGGTGGGCAGCCTCGACGAACTGCTCGAGCGAAGCGACGTCGTCTCGCTGCACGTGCCCGAGACGCCGCGAACCAGAGGCATGATCGGCGCGGCGGAACTGGCCCGCATGAAGCGCGGCGCGATCCTCGTCAACAACGCGCGAGGCTCGCTCGTCGATCTCGCCGCAGCGGCGGACGCGCTTCGCCGCGGACACCTGCGCGGCATGGCGGCGGACGTCTTCCCGCAGGAGCCCGAAGCGAACGGCCCGGGCTTCGAGTGTCCGCTCGTCGGCGTACCCGGCACGCTCCTCACCCCGCACATCGGCGGCTCGACCGAGGAAGCGCAGGAGTCGATCGGCCGCGACGTCGCCGAGAAGCTCCTGCGGTTTATCCTCGGCGGATCGAGCCGCGGCGCGGTCAACGTGCCCGAAGTCGACCTCCCTCGACGAGCCGACGATCGTCACCGCATCCTCCACTTCCACCGCAACGTGCCGGGCGTCCTCGGCCGCATGCACACGATGCTCGCGGCACGCGGGATCAACATCCACGCCGAGTACCTGCAGTCGGACTTCGAGCGCTCCTACGTCATTCTCGACGTCGACGCCTCGGACGCCGCCATGGTCCAGGCCGATCTCGCCTCGATCCCCGAGACGCTGCGGGTGCGGCTGATCTGCTGAGGCCGGCGACGCCGACGACGCTGTCATCGATGACAGTATTCCTTCCGTCGAGATCGCGCGAAGAGCGGTAATCCTCACTTCTTCCACGATCCGCCCTCCGACGACTCATCCGACGACGTAATTTCGGCGATCTGCCCGGTGCGGAAGACCGCGGCGATCGGCATGAACGACTCGAACACTCCCAATCAGGCAACCGTCGCCTGTCGAAGCGCCTGCGTCGAACAGTGGCGACTCCATGGCGCCTACGAACTCGACGGACGCCGTCGCCTCTTCGCGCTGGACCTTCGCCGGAGCGATGCAGGCGGCGTATCCGGGCACGCGCTGACGCTCACCATCCTCGTCGATGGCGAGGATCGTCCGCAGACGATTTCGAGGGCCGACGCCGCGTGGGTCGAGATGGTCCGACGACGCGACAAGCTGCTGATGGAAGGCCGGGCCGATCGCCACATGGGTGCGGCGGTGTGGAACGATTTCGACGACTCCCGGGCCCCGATCGAGCTCGAGGTGCTCGACGACGTCCGGTTCGAGGATCCCTCGAGTCTCGAGTCGACCTGGGGCGACGTCGAGATCCGCGGCGGCGACACGTCGATCTCGTTGGCGTTCCGCGACCCGACCATCGGCACGATCGTCAGGCTCGCGTGGCCCATCGTCGCCGCAGCGTCTTCCTCGGGCGCCGAGACTGCAAACGGCGCGTCCGAGACGATCCTCACCGCCCGCGAGGCCGGCGATGCGAAGAACGCCTCGACAAGCCTCTCGATCGAGCATCGGGTCGACCGGTCGCCGGTCGCCGAGGACGAGGACCCCTGCCCGCGGCGGGCTCAACTTGCCGCGAGGCTTGCCGACGGCCGCGCGATGATCATCGATGCGATCAGGCCGGACTCCGGCTCCGAACCCTCGCAGGGCCTGTGCCGTCTCGGATCCGGCGAGGCGAACTCGTGGTCGACCGTCGCCGCGACCCTCGAGCCGATTCGACACTGGACGAGTCGCCGGACGATCACCGCCTTCCCGATCGCGTGGCGGATCACCGCGCCCGCGATCGGCCTCGCCATCGAGTTCCATCCGACGACGGACGATCAGGAGGTCGCCTGCTTCGGCATCGAACGGTCGCGTTGGGATGGCGCGGGCCGCATCGAAGGAACCGTCGAGGGCGTCCCCATCTCCACGGAGGCTCGCCTGCGGCTTGAAGGCGATGGCGTGGTCGAGAGCTTCCGCGCCTTCACGCAAGCGAACAGTCGTGCGATCTACGACCGCATCTCGACCGCGGTGCCGCGCCGCTTCGACGAACGAATCCTTTCGGGCATCGTGAGCGACCTCGTCGACCCCGCGGATCTCGATCACGAGGTCCTTACGCGGGAGATCTGCGATCCGTTCTGGGATCTCCTCGACCGCGGCGGCAAGCATTGGCGCCCGATCGCGATCCAGCTCCTGTGCGAGTCCATGTCGATCCCGGCGAGTCTGGATCCGCTGTTCACATGCCTCACCGAGGTCTTCCACGACGCGTGCCTGATCATCGACGACATCGAGGACGGATCCGCGACCCGGCGCGGCGGGCCGAGCATCCATCTCTCCCACGGTCTCGGCACCGCGATCAACGCGGCCAACGCCTGTTACTTCCTTCCGATGATGCTGCTCGACGATCCTCGCTTCGGCCTGTCGATCGAGCAGCGAGCCGCGGCACACGCCGCATTCGTGCGATGGATCGCTGCTGCCCATCTCGGCCAGGCACTGGATCTCGGGTGGTCGCGCTCGGTCACGCCGGACGAACTCCGACGGCGTCTCGACGCGGGCTTCGATCGGCAGATTCTCGCGATGTACAAGCTCAAGTCCGGGGCGATTGGCGCCGCCCAGGTCAACCTGATCCTCACGATCCGCCCGGAGCGCTCGGAGGTGCGACCCCGTCTGCTCGAGTCGCTTGGGAAGTGGGCGGAGACCTTCCAGATCGTCGACGACACTCTCAACTTCATCGGCGGACCGGGCTGGACCCGCCCGCTCGGCGAGGATCTCGCTCAGGGCAAGCTGACCTGGGTGGTGGTGCGGGCCCTGATGATGCTCGAAGGACCGGCTCGCGATCGACTGATCGAGATCCTCTGCGACCCCGAGCTTCGAAACGATCCCGGAACGCATGCAGAAGGCCTCGCGCTGGTGACCGAGTCCGGCGCGATCCAACACGCCTTGACCGAGACGCGGCGGAGTGTGCAGCAAATCCAGAAGCAGTACCGCCACGATCTCCGAGCGTCCCTCTCGGCGACCACGTTGCAGATGGTCCTTTCGGGACTGCTGCAGTCGACGCTCGACTACTAGACGCCAATCCGACGGGGCCGGGCTCGCAATCCTGCAACTCGGTCGCCATCGCTGCGCCGCACACCGTCGCGAGTTCGCCGCACCGTCGCAATCACCCGCGTCGCGCGAATCGGCGTCGTCCCGGTCGGTGAACGTCCGTGCCCTGCCGATCATCTCGGCGCGCGAACGCCGCCTCGGGCGACCCGATCAAGCGGGGCCCGAGGCGGCGGATTCGCGGTGTTGCGATGTGTACTCTTGCTGAACGCCAACGGCAGCGTCAGCGACGGCGGCGACGGGCGAGACCCGCGAGGCCGAGCGTGCCACTCGCGGCGAGGCCGGTGCCGGGAACGGCGGAGGGCACCACGCCCGAAAAGACGAACTCGCGAGCACCGATGTTCCGATTGCTGGGGGCGGTTGGGTCTGTGGTGTTGATGAGCTGGACCAGCACGTACTGGCCCTGGAGCGGGGTTCCGAGCGTGTAGTTCTGGGCTGCCGCGCTCGTGAAGTTGGACTGGGTCCACGTCACGGCGGTGGCGGTGCCGAGGAAGTTGTTGGTGGAAGTTGCGTTGGTGACGTCCACGCCGAACGAAGTCGTGCCGATCCAGACGTTGATGGTGTCGATGCCATCGGTCTGCCCGCTCACGTTCCGCGGCGCGAATCGGATCGCATCGAGCGTGTAGACCTGATCCAGCGTGAAGGAGAACCAAGCCTGGTCTGCTCCTTGGGGATTGGCCCCGTTGTACCCACTGATCGCCCACTGCGTGGACACGTCGTTGTCGAAGAGATTGTTGACCCCAAAACCCGCGTTGTAGAAACTGCTCGCCACAGCGTTGGTGTTGACGGCGGTTCCGTACAGAAGCGAGGCGTCAGCGACGGACGCGATTCCGATCGCAATGGCCCCGGCCACGACCGCGGTCTCGAGCCAACCTCGGCTTCCGCCGCTTGCCATCGGACCACCGGCTCGGCCAGCGTGCCACGAGTCGGGCTCGGACGCGTTCATCGGCTGAATGTCGTTCTCGCTCACGTGCTCTCTCCTTGTGTCATGTGCGAATCGCACGCTTCGGCAACGGGATGGACCCACTCGAAACGACCGCCCAGTCTCGATCCTTAGAGACGGTCCGGTCGCCCCGATCGGTGGACGTCCACCGGGGGTCCATCACCATGCCACGGTGCCGACGCCCCCGGAATGGCCGGGCGTATGTGCAGACGAGATCGGGTGTATGCACAGACACTCGAAGGACCAGAGACCCCGGTCCGCCATCGCCGGAGACTGGGTCCTTCGAAGTACCGTGGCGGTCGTCTTCCTTCCGAACGACCGAACGACGGGGCGAGCCGAGGTCTCGCACTCCAGATCGATCGAACTCGCGGACCATTGACCAGATGCCGCAGCCAACTCCCTTCTCCAAGAAGCACGAGCAGATCTCCAGCGCCGCGATGTCGCTGCAGGCCGCCATGCGCCGATCGATCCTGTCGATCGTGCCTCACGAGCCCGGTGCTCGAAGCCTCGCGCGAGGACTCTCGATCGACAAGATGCTCGGCTGGCAGGCCCATCGGATCGCCGCCGCGACCGATGCGGCGACGGTGCTCTCGGCGCTGCCCGGCGAGCGAGGCATGAACCTGCTGGTGAAGGCCTTTGCCGAGCGCGGCTGCGACGCCACCATCGTCGAGGCGCTCCGGGAGGCCGCGAAGCGGCTTCGCGGCGCCGTGAACCACTCCGGCGCCACGGCGAGGGAGATCCGCGCGATCGCGGCCGGCGGACTCGACACCGAGGCCCAGCGTCGCCATCTCGAGCGGTCGATGAAGACGCTGCACGAGTCGACGGTCGCCGTGCGGGGCGAGGTCGAGTCGTCGGAAGCTGCGGCATGGTTCGTCATGCCGGCTCGCGAAGATCCGTCGCTCGCCTCGCTGCTCTCGCTCTTTCTGATCACCGGGCTCCGCACGATCCGACCACTCGGACCACGCCCGATCTACAAGGGCGTCTCCACCTATCGCGGCAAGGACGCCTGGGAGCGTCTGAAGCGAAGGCGCTCGGATCGCGGCCGCATCCCCTGGATGGTGCCCGAGGCCTGCTCGCCGGAGATCGACCGCGAGATGGTCGACATGCAGGAGACGCCCAACGGATTCCTGGTGACCGCCGACCCCGACCTGCACCCCACGCGACAACTGACGCTCGGCTTCGCGGATCTCATCGAGGGAATCGGCTCGCTCTACGAGACCGAGAAGGACCGCGAGGCCGAACTGAGCATGCAGCTGGTCATGCCGATGAGGCGCTTGCAGCTCGACATCTTCCTGCACGAGTCGCTTCCGCCGATCGATCCGCAGCTGGCGCTGTACTTCGTCGGTGGACTCAGACTCGAACATGGGAAGCACCAGGAACTGCGGCGAGTCGCCGGCGAGTTCGAAGGCCGGTTCATTCGATCGCCCCGCACGTCGATCGCGTCACAGGTGGATGGCGACCGCTACTTGAAGCTGCTCGAGCATGGAACCAAGATCGCCGGGCATCCGCTCGACGCCTTCCGCTGCTATCGCAGTTCCATCGCGTACCCGCCGACCTACACGCGGGCGGTGGTGCGATGGCTGCTGCCGGAGAAGCCGTCGGCGTGAGGCTTCCCTCGCAGACCCTGGCGTGAACACCGACGGGAGCGTGACGGACACGTTGCATCCGCACCCGGCACCGGCGACTCGTCTCCGGGGCGCAGGTCCGCCGGCGCAATGGCAAGCTTCGTCGCGGTGTCACGGTCCCACGTCGTCCCGCGCCGCGGCCCCGCACCCTGCAGGCGAGGCAGGGCATTGAGCGTCGCTTCGTCGCTGCGGTGGGCCGCGGTGCCTCTCTTCACCCCGGGCTCGGCAGTCTCGCGATACGCTCCGCAACCCCCACGATCCGGAGACGCCTGCATGCCACTGGCCCGATTCGTCGCCTTCACGGCACTCGCCTCGATTCCTGCGCTTGCCCCGTCCGCCCTCTCCGCCAACGACTATCCGCCGACGCGGGTCGAGGTCGTCGAGGAGACCTTCCACGGCGAGTCGATTCCGGACCCCTACCGCTGGCTCGAGCCGCTCGAAGCAGAGAGCGCCGAGGTCGAGGCGTGGACGACCGAGCAGAACGAGTTCACGCGCGGCGTGCTCGAAGGGCTCGCATGCCGAGCCTCGCTCGAGCGCGAACTGCGTCCGCTGCTCGAGATCGGCGCTGTCGGCATGCCGCGTGAGCGATCGGGACGGCTCTTCTGGACGCAGCGCGACGGCGATCAGGACCAGCCGGTGCTTCGCGTGCGCGACCGAGACGGCGCGGAGCGCATCCTGCTTGACCCGAAGGCCCTCGATGCGAGCGGACTCGTCTCGATGGACTGGTACAGCCCGAGCCCCGATGGCACGATCGTCGCGGTGGGCCTCTCGCGGGCCGGCGACGAGATGCCGGTGCTGCATCTCATGAAGGTCGACGACGGCACCTTTCTGGCCGACGAGATCGCGGGCAAGGTCACGTCGCCCTCGTGGTTCCCCGACGGAAAGCGGTTCGTCTACGGGCAGCTTGCCGATCCCGCCGACGCCTACTCGCGGCAGTACCGCGTGCATGAGATCGGCCGCAGCGTGCGCCACGATCCGATCCTCGTGAAGCAGCGCGAGCCAAGCCGCGTGCCCTACGCGGCGATCTCCGACGATGGCCGCTGGTTCGTGATGGGCGAGAGCCGCGGCTGGCAGGCGAGCGACCTTGCCGTCGCCGACGCGATCGCCTGGGAAGCGACCGGGGAGATCGATCGCGTCGTGGTCGCGGAAGGGCTCGACGGCCGCTTCTCGCCGATCGGCATCGTCGGCGACACGATGTTCGTGCAGACGACCTTCGAAGCGCCCAACGGCCGCCTGCTCGCGGTCGACCTCAATCGCCCCTCGCTCGACGCGGCGCGGGAGATCGTCGCGCAGCGCGAGCAGGCGGTGCTCGACGGCGTCTCGCTGGCCCGCGGCGTGCTTCTCGCCTCCTGGAGCGAGGTCGCGGTGAGTTCGATCGAGCGCTACGACCTCTCGGGCAACCTGCTCGGCGCGGTCGAACTGCCGGGCCTCGGCTCGGCGTCGGTCGGCACCGATCCCGATCTTGCGAGCGGCTTCGTCTCGTTCACGAGCTACAACCGTCCGCGCACGATCTACCGCTGCGACTTCGCGAAGGGTGGCGCCCTCGAGCTGTGGGCCTCGCCGCCGGTGCCGGTCGATCCCGATCAGGTCGAGGTCTCGCGATTGTGGGCGACCTCGAAGGACGGCACGCGGGTCCCGATGTTCATCGTGCACAAGCGCGGCGTCACGCCCGACGGCACGAACCCGTGCCTGCTCTACGCCTACGGCGGCTTCAACATCACGATGGATCCGGCGTTCATCGCGACCAACTGGCCGTGGTACGAGGCGGGCGGCGTCTATGCGGTGGCGGGATTGCGCGGCGGCGGCGAGTTCGGGAAGTCCTGGCATCGCTCGGGCATGCTCGAGTCGAAGCAGAACGTCTTCGACGATCTCTTCGCCTGCGCCGAGACGCTCGTGGCAAGCGGATGGTCGGCGCCTGATCGCCTGCTCGTCCGCGGCGGCTCCAACGGCGGCCTGCTCGTTGGCGCCGCAATCACGCAGCGCCCCGATCTCTGGGCCGGCGCGATCAGCGGCGTGCCGCTTCTCGACATGCTTCGCTACCACCGCTTCCTGATGGCGCGGTTCTGGGTACCCGAGTACGGCTCGAGCGAGGACGCGACGCAGTTCGAGTGGCTCAAGTCCTACTCGCCCTACCACCAGATCGACGCGGGCACGAAGTACCCCGCGACGCTCGTCACCGCGGGCGAGAACGACTCCCGCGTGCATCCGCTCCACGCCCGCAAGATGGTCGCGAGGCTTCAGGCCGAAGCCGCGAACGATCCGTCGTCCGAGCCGATCCTGCTCTGGGTCGATCGCGATGCGGGCCACGGCGGCGGCAAGCCCCTGTCGCTGCGGCTTCGCGACAGCGTCGACCAGTGGTCGTTCCTCTTCTGGCGGGCGGGCCTCTGCAACTAGGGCCGACGGTCGGCCCGATCAGTCGGGGTGCGAGTCATCGGGGGCATGGTCGTCGTCCGATTCCGACGGCGATGCGATCCGTCGTCGGCCCTCGCGCTTGTCGAGAGTCATCACGTCGATCAGGCGGCCGTCCTCGTCCATGGTCTGGAACTCGAGGATGCCGTGGTGGATCGCCACATAGACGAAGTGGTGGCGATGGGCCTTGCGGTGCCCGAAGGTCGTGTTCGCGGGGTCGAAGTCCTCGAGATGGCCGCCGCCGCCCGCGGTGGTGACGTAGATCACGCCGCCCTCGTCCCACGGCACCACGTCGCCCGCGACCATCGGAAAGGTGCGCTCGTAGTCGTGGACATGGCCGCTGAAGCAGATGTCGACCCCGTGGCGCTCGAGCAGCGCGACGATGTTGCGGACGTTGGGATCGCCGCGATTGGAGCCGGCCTCGTAGGTGTCTCCGTAGTCGTCGGAGTCGCTCGTCCAGGGCGGCTGGTGCAGCACCGCGAACTTCCACGGGGCGTCGCTGGCCTCGAGCGCCGACTCGAGCCACGTCAGCTGCTCGGATTGCTCGGCGAGCGAACGATTGCCGTCGATCATGAAGAAGTCGGCATCGCCGTAGCTGAAGGTGTACCACCGCTCCGGCGGCGGAAGGCTCATGTAGTCGTAGTAGTGCTTGGCATCCTGCTCGTGATTCCCCAGCACCGGCATCAGCGCCACTCGTTCGATGAGGGGACGCATGTTGGGAAAGAAGTGGCCGACCCAGTGGCTCTTGTCGCTGCCGGTGGTGACCAGATCGCCCGCGTGCACCACCAGGCTCGGTCGAGTCTCGTAGGCGAGATCGGCGACCCGCTTCACCACCGCGGGTTGGGCCTGGGTGTCGCCGATCGCGACGAACGTGAAGGGGTCGCCGCGCTCGCCGGCGGTGCGGAAGCTCTTGAGCCCACCGTCAAGGGTCGATCCGCCCTCGGTCGCGGTGACGCGATAGAAGTACTTGGTGTTGGCGGCGAGCCCTTCGAGCCGGAACTCGTGCAGCGCCGCCGGCTGCTCCTGCCGCCAGGAGCGCCTGAACGAGCCGGTTTCGTCGCGCACCTCGACCTGCATGGCGCAAGGCGCGGTCGCCTCCGCCACCACGCTCATCGCCGAAGCGGTCGGCCAGCAGAGAAACGGTTCGACCATCCACGCGAGGGTGGTGTCGAGCCGCGGCGGCAGCGCCGCGAGGTCGGCGCGGCGTTCGAATCGACGGCGCACCTCTGCGGCCCCCAGCGCCCGCGGCTCGATCGCGACCTCGAGCAGCCGTCCGTCGAGCGGGTGGTCCTCGTTGCGGTCGAGATAGCCGCCGATCGCCAGCGGCTCGTCGCCCGCGAAGCGAATCGGACCCGATTGCTCGTCGCTCTCGGCGACCTGCAGGCCGTCGAGATAGAGCCGCATGCGGGCGCCGTCGTAGGTGCCCACCACGTGGTGCCAGCGTCCGAGTTCGAGCGCCTGCGGCGCCGCGAGATAGGTCAGTCGCCCGTCCGCGTCGTCGACGCCGGCCGAGGCGAGGGCGAACGACGGCCGCGCCTCCTCGTAGCCAAGCAGCACCCCGGTCTCCGCCTCGCCGTTGTCCTGGATGGCTCCGATGAATCCGCCCCAACGCGTGGGACGATCGATCGCGACCCACGCCTCGAGCGAGATCGCAGACGTCGGCATCGACTCGGAAAGAACGTCGATGCGCGGAGCGACCACGAAGGGCGTGGCCCGACCGGGAAGTCCGAGTCCGGGATTCGCATCGGCGATCGGCACCGGGCGAATCTCCGCCAGCGCGAGGCCCTCGCGGCAGTCGAGCGCGCCTTCAGCAGCGGTCCAGCGCCACGACTGCGGCGTGGCGGAGGCCGCCTCGACGGTCGCGAGCGCAGCGATCGCCGCGAGCAGGCCGGTCCACCTCGGATCTCGACGGCGAACAGCGCAGCAGTTGGACATCGGCAGTGACTCCGCTGGGGACAAGGCGACCTGCGTCGCTGCGGGAGAGGACCGCGGGTCAGACTAGCGACCCCTGGCCCCCTGCTCGCAGCGAGAACTCGGAGTTCGCCCGCGGCAGCGCAGCGTCGCGTTGCTCGCGCCGAAGGTGAGCCGAGCGAATCCGTCGCCCTGACTGAACCAAGGGCTGCATCGGGGCCGCATCACCGGCTCGTCGACACGACCGCTCGCCTCCGACAGGTCCGCAGGGCGACTACAGCACTCGTTCGAGGTTGGCGTACTCGAGCACGAGGGTCTTGGTGCCGGTCTGACGGAAGTTGACCCGCACGCTCGTGGCCCGGCCTCGCGGCAACACCGCATCGATGCGACCAAGTCCGAACTTGGCGTGCCGCACGAGGGAGCCCACCGGGAAGCGCGAGGCGAGGCCTCCCGATCCTCGCGCCGCCTCCTCGACGTACTCGATGCGGGGACCGTCGAAGGAGTCTTCCGAAGCCTCCGTCGGCTCGTCGTCGAAGCGGTCTCGACCGCCGGTGCCGAGTCCGGTTCGTTCGAAAAGCGCTGCGGGAATCTCGGAGACGAACTGGCTTTCGATGGTCGACTGGGTGATGCCGCGGATGGTGCGACACGCCGCCGAGGTGAGCAGCAGCCGCTGCTCGGCGCGGGTGATGCCGACGAAGCAGAGGCGGCGTTCCTCCTCGAGTTCATCCTCGCTCGACTCGGCCCGCTGGTGTGGCAGCATCCCCTGTTCGAGCCCGACCATCGCCACGAAGGGAAACTCGAGCCCCTTCGCCGCGTGCAGCGTGAGCAGCGTGACCGAGCCGCGCTCGGGGTCGATCGCGTCGGCGTCGCTGACGAGTGCCACCGATTCGAGCCACGCCCGCAAGGCATCGAGCACCGTCGGCTCGGGGCGCTCGCCCTCGGTCGGGCGCTCGTCATCGGGAAGGGTCCACTCGCCCGCGGCGCTCACGAGCTCGGCGAGGTTCGCGCGGCGCTGCAGGTCCTCCTCCTCGTCGCCGCCGGCGAGCTTGGCCTCGAGCCCGCTCTCCCGGAGCACCGTCGAGACGAGGTCGCCGAGAAGCTCCGGACCGTGTCGCCGCGCCTGCTGCTGCCAGCCGCGAACCATGGCGACGAAGCGGGCCGCCGCCGCGGTGGCGCGGGCGGAGACGCCTTCGATCTCGCCGCAGCGGGCGAGCCCCTCGAAGAGGTTGACCCCCGCGTCGAGGGTCCACCCCTCGATGCGCTTGAGGGTAGTGTCGCCGAGCCCGCGGGTCGGCATGTTCACGATTCGCCGCAGCGACACCTCGTCGGAGGGATTGGCGACCAGGCGCAGGTACGAGAGCGCGTCCTTGACCTCCTTGCGTTCGTAGAAGGCGGTTCCGCGGGCGATCACGTAGGGAATGCCGCGGCGGCGGAGGACCTCCTCGAGCACCCGGCTGAGCGCGTTCACGCGGTAGAGCACCGCCATCGAACGGAAGGCGATGCCGTCCAGCGAAGCCTGCTCGATCGCCGCGACCACCGTCTCGGCTTCGTGCCGCTCGTCGAAGCAGCGGGTCACCCGCGGCCGCTCGCCCGGCTCGCGCTCGCTGAAGATCCGCTTGGCCTTGCGGCGGCGATTGTGCTCGATGAGCGCCGCGGCGGCCTCGACGATGCCCTGGGTGCTGCGGAAGTTCCGACCGAGAGGAATCACGCGGGCACGGGGGTACTGCCGCTCGAACTCGAGGATGTTGGAGAGGTCCGCACCGCGCCAGCCGTAGATCGACTGATCGGGATCGCCCACCGCGAAGAGGTTCCCGCCCTCGCCGGCGATGGCGTTGGCGATGGTGAACTGGGCGTGGTTGGTGTCCTGGTACTCGTCGATCAGGAGGTATCGATAGCGCTCGCGGGACGCGGCGCGGACCTCCGCGTCCTGCTTGAGCAGCAGCGCGGTCCGCATGAGGAGATCGTCGAAGTCGAGGGCGTTGCTGCGGCGAAGTGCCGCCTCGTAGGCCCGCCAGATCCGCAGCAGGGTGCGCTCGCGCCAGTCGACCGCGGCGCTTGCCCAAGCCTCGACGGTGAGCAGCGCGTTCTTCCGCTCGCTGATCAGGCTCGAGACCGTCGCCGGCGCCCACTGCTGCGTCGAGCAGTCGCTGGCGACGATCGCCTTCTTGAGGGCGTCGCGCTGATCCGAGGAGTCAAAGATGGCGAAGTCGGCTTCAAGCCCCGCGGCGCGAGCGTGCTCGCGGAGGAATCGCGCCGAGAAGCTGTGGAAGGTGGTCGCGGAGAGGCCGCGGCGACCCGGCAGGTCGAGAGGAAGCAGGCTCTCGACGCGACGACGCATCTCCGCGGCGGCCTTGTTGGTGAAGGTGACCGCCAGGATCTGCCACGGTGGGATGCCCTGGGCGACGAGCCAGGCGATGCGGCGGGTGATGACGCGGGTCTTTCCCGATCCCGGACCTGCCAGGACCAGCGCCGGGCCGTCGAGGTGCGTCGCGGCGTCGCGCTGGGGGTCGGTGAGTCCTTCGAGAATCGCGTCTTCGTTCACGCGGGCAGTGTAGAGGTGCCGACGCCGCCGCCCGACCGGCATCGGCGCTTCCGCCGGCATCGGAGCTTCGACGCTCGCCGACGCCGCGTCCGTCGATTTCGCCCGGCGAGTTGCCGGGTGCTTCACGGAGGAGACTTCTCCCCTACTGCCGAGACTTCCAGTGTCACCGAGCATCGCGCTCGCGCCGCGCAGGCGAGAAACGCAGTACTCAAGATCGCTCGTTCGAACCCGAGACTTCCAGCGTCACCGAGCAGCTTCGTCGGTCCGCGATCTGCCGCGCGGTCGTGCCGTCGACACGCGGCGCAATCCCCGCGTCGCCCGCGTCGTTGCGACAGCTTTCCCACCGCGGTCGAACAACCTGTCGCCTTCCTCCGCCGGCCCGTGGCTGCCGCAAGAATCCCTGTGTGTCAAGGGTCTGAGGTTCCCGGACTCGCCTCTATTTTGATCCCAACATTTCGTTGTCGGTTCGCTTGCACCCACTAGATCTAGGGGTAGCATGCCGCCGATTCAGGTCTGGCAGTTCGCGGTTTCGGGCTGTCCCTTGAAACACTTGTGGGAGGCCGTCCCTTGAGGTGACGGGAGACCTCCCGGCACTCTTTTCCGTGTCGGAATCCGCCCTCGGGCGAGACCTCCGACAGTTCTGAGAGACGCCGGGCCGCGCTGTGACGCGGCGCTCGGCAGGACCGGTCGGCGGATCCGACCCGGCGCCCCAGGAGGTCGATGGTTTCGATGGCGGTTCTCTGCGACACCCAGATCGAGGAACTCGTCGCCATCGAGCCATTCGAGGCCGCTCGCAAGCGCCCCGGCACCGTGTCGTTCGGTGTTTCGAGTTACGGCTACGACGTCCGCGTGGGCACCCGCTTCAAGATCTTCACCAACACCGTCTCCGGCGGAGTGGCGGTGGTCGATCCCAAGGCCTTCCGTGACGACCTCTTTGTGGGGGTCGACACCGAGGCGACCGGTCTCGACCACATCGTCATCCCCCCCAACTCCTTCGCCCTCGCCGAGACCGTCGAGGTCTTCTCGATCCCTCGCGATGTGATCGCGATCTGCGTCGGCAAGTCGACCTACGCCCGCTGCGGGATCATCGTGAACGTCACCCCCCTCGAGCCGGAGTGGCGGGGCAAGGTGACCCTCGAGATCTCCAACACCACCCCCCTGCCGGCCAAGATCTACGCCAACGAGGGGATCGCCCAGATCCTCTTCTTGAAGGCGGACCGTGTCTGCGCCACCAGTTACGCCGACAAGAACGGCAAGTACCAGGACCAGCTCGGCCTGACCCTGCCCCGCGTCGACGGAATCGCCGACCGGACCTCGACTTCCCCTCAGAATTCCCACTCGGCGACCGCCAGATCGGCGGTGGCTCCCTGCTCTCCCTCGAATCAAACCCGACTGCAGGCCGCGCAAAGCGGCTGACCCCGGCGGGACCGCATTCGCGAGCGGGTCCCCCACCCGGGTCCCCGCCGCGATCTCGACCCCGTCGCCTTGTTCGAACCCACTCCGCTCCCTCGATTCCATTCATTCCCAACGGACGGACCCGCACCCATGAGGATCTCACGCCGCTTCACCAAGTCAGGAGCCGACGTCTTCGCGAACTTCGAGTGGACCGCCCGCTCGAGCCGCATCACCAATGCGGACGGTTCGACAGTCTTCGAGATGAAGGACGCGGAGGTTCCTGCGGGTTGGAGTCAGCTCGCCACCGACATCGTGGTGAGCAAGTACTTCCGCAAGGCCGGAGTGCCGCAGCTTGGCGCCGACGGCGTGCCGATGCTCGATGAACACGGCCAGCCGGTGCTCGGCAGCGAGAAGTCGGCCAAGCAGGTGGTGCATCGCCTCGCCGGCTGCTGGCGGCACTGGGGCGAGAAGCACGGCTACTTCGACTCGAAGGAAGACGGACAGGCCTTCTACGACGAGCTGTCCCACATGCTGCTGGCGCAGATGGCCGCCCCCAACAGCCCGCAGTGGTTCAACACCGGACTCTCCTGGGCCTACGGCATCACCGGCCCGGCGCAAGGCCATTGGATCGCCGACCCCGCCACCGGCGAGGTGCGGCTTGCCGACGACGCCTACAGCCATCCGCAGCCTCACGCGTGCTTCATCCAGTCCGTCCGCGACGACCTCGTCGGCGAGGGCGGCATCATGGACCTCTGGACCCGCGAGGCCCGGCTCTTCAAGTACGGCTCCGGCACCGGCACCAACTTCTCGCAGCTCCGCGGCGAGAACGAGCCGCTCTCGGGCGGCGGCCGCAGCAGCGGGCTGATGAGCTTCCTCAAGATCGGCGACCGCGCCGCGGGCGCCATCAAGTCCGGCGGCACCACCCGCCGCGCCGCCAAGATGGTCTGCCTCGATGTCGATCACCCCGACATCGCAGAGTTCGTGAACTGGAAGGTTCGCGAGGAGATCAAGGTCGCCTCGCTCGTCGAGGGCTTCAAGCAGCTGCCCAAGGCCCAGCGCGAGATGGCGGAGCGGCTCGGGCTGAAGCTCGACTACGACTTCAACGGCGAGGCCTATCTCACCGTCAGCGGCCAGAACTCCAACAACTCGGTCCGGATCACCGACGCCTTCCTCGACGCGGTCGATGCCGACGCGGACTGGGTCCTGACCCGCCGCACCGACGGCGAGCCCGCGAAGACCATCAAGGCCCGCGAGCTCTGGGAGCAGATCGCCTTCGCGGCCTGGCGCTGCGCCGATCCGGGCGTCCAGTACGACACCACCATCAACGCCTGGCACACCTGCCCCGAGGGGGGACGCATCAACGCGAGCAACCCCTGCTCGGAGTACATGTTCCTCGACAACACCGCCTGCAACCTCGCCTCGATCAACCTGCTCAAGTTCCTCGACCCCAAGACCCGCACCTTCGACTGGCAGGGCTACGAGCACGCGGTCTCGCTCTGGACGATGGTGCTCGAGATCTCGGTGCTGATGGCGAGCTTCCCCTCGAAGGAGATCGCCGAACTGAGCTGGAAGTACCGCACCCTCGGCCTGGGCTACGCCAACCTCGGCGCCATGCTCATGCAATGCGGCATTCCCTACGACAGCGAGGAAGGCCGGGCTCTCTGCGGAGCGCTCACCTCGATCCTCACCGGTCGCAGCTACGCGACCAGCGCCACCCTCGCCGCTGAGCACGGCGCGTTCGCGGGCTTCGACGACAACCGCGACACCATGCTCAAGGTCATCCGCAACCACCGCCGCGCCGCCCTCGGCGTGCCACGGCAGAGTTCGCAGTGGGAAGACCTCCGCATCCGTCCGGTCCCCATCGACCACGACGTGCTGCAGCAGCCCAAGCTCGCCACCCGGCTCCGCAACTCCAACGATCTGCTCGACCGCGCGGTGCGGGCCTGGGATGACGCCCTCGCCCTCGGCGAGCGGCACGGATTCCGCAACGCCCAGGTCTCGGTGATCGCCCCGACCGGCACCATCGGCCTGCTGATGGACTGCGACACCACCGGCGTCGAGCCCGACTTCGCGCTGGTCAAGTTCAAGAAGCTCGCCGGCGGCGGCTACTTCAAGATCGCCAACCAGTCGCTGCGTCCGGCGCTGGCGGCGTTGGGCTACGAGGCCAAGCAGATCGACGACGTGGTCGCCTCGGTGATGGGTCGGCTCTCGCTCGACGTGCCCATGCCCGCCGCCGACGGAACCGCCACCGCGAAGACCTTGCGATCGTGGCTCGTCGAGAAGGGCTTCGAAGGGGCCGACCTCGTCGCGATCGAGAACCAGCTGCCCGCGGTCTTCGAGCTTCCCTTCGCCTTCTCCGCCTGGAGCATGCCCGAGCGGATCCTCAAGTCGCTCGGTCTCGATCCCGCCGCGGCGCGAGCGGACTTCGCCTTCAACGGCCTCAAGGCCCTCGGCCTCAGCCAGAAGCAGATCGACTTCCTCAACCGCGAGGTCTGCGGCACCGGCACCGTGGAGGGCGCTCCTCATCTCGACGAGGCGCATCTGCCGGTCTTCGACTGCGCGAACCGCTGCGGCACCATCGGGAAGCGCTTCATCGCGAGCGACGGCCACATCCGCATGATGGCCGCGGCGCAGCCGTTCATCTCCGGCGCAATCTCGAAGACCATCAACCTGCCTTCCGAGGCGGAGGTCGAGGACATCGCAGCCTGCTACCGGCTGAGCTGGGAACTCGGACTCAAGGCCAACGCCCTCTACCGCGACGGCTGCAAGTTGAGCCAGCCGCTCTCGACCAAGAGCGACGCCGCCGAGGAGGCCGCCCTCGAGGAGGTTTCACCCGAGGAGGACGAAGTCGTCGCCGAGGAGGCCGAGATCGTCGCCGAGCCGCGCTACATCGAGCGGATCGTCGAGAAGGTGATCGAACGGCCCATGCGGCGCCGCCTGCCCGACACCCGCGAGAGCGTCACCCACAAGTTCAACGTCGCCGGCCACGAGGGCTACCTCATCGTCGGCCTCTACGAGGACGGATCACCGGGCGAACTGTTCATCACCATGGCCAAGGAAGGTTCGACCATCGGCGGCCTGATGGACTCGCTCGGCACCGCGATCAGCGTCGCCCTGCAGTACGGCGTGCCGGTCGAGAGCCTCGTCACCAAGTTCGCCCACCAGCGCTTCGAGCCGATGGGCATGACCGCCAACTCGGACATTCCCTTCGCCAAGAGTCTCGTCGACTACATCTTCCGTTGGCTCGGCATGCAGTTCATCGAGGGCTACCGCGAGCGCAACGCCCCCGTCCGCAGCCGAGCACCCGAGGCATCCCCGACCGAACCACGCAGCAATCAGGAGGATCGCGCATGGAACACGCCCCGCATCGACCGGACGCTTCCCTCGTCCGTCGCCCCGGTCGCTTCGAAGAACCCCGCGCCGCAGTCAGCACCCCGGAACCCTGCCGCGGGCGAGGCCCCGGCCGCGAAGAGCCCGCCGCGGGTGGTGGTGGCAGAGCACTTTGCGGAAGTGGTGGAAACCGTCGACGGTGACCGTCACCGCAAGACCACCATCGTCGGCGCCTCGGTGAGTTCGCTCGACCAGTCCAACGCCAACCTCATGGGTGATGCGCCGGCCTGCGACGTCTGCGGCTCGATCACCGTCCGCAACGGCAGCTGCTACCGCTGCCTCAACTGTGGCCAGTCGATGGGCTGCAGCTGAGTTTCGAACACTGTCGGCGCCGATCCCGGGCGCCGTTTCCCTCCCCGCCTTTCATGCCGCACGGCCGGAGACCGCGCGGCACTCACGAATCCCGAGACCCCTCTCCCCGCGACGCACCTGCGCACTCCTCGCGAGTCCGCAGGCCGGGAACGCGAGAAGAGTCGGGAACGACCGGACCCTCGTTCTCCGACCGAGACCGGTTTCATCGGCGATGGGGCTCGAGCCGTTGCAGGCGTCGGCCCGGCGAGTGCAGAAGGACCTCCTTGCCTGGTCGGGCGAGCACGGAGTCCGCAGAGTCCGACCCCCCGGTCCCGGCCGGGGAAGCCCCGCTCCGGAAGCCCCATCGCCATGATCTCTCCCCGCCCCCGCCGCACCCCGGCGGGGGCGGTTGTTTGGCGAGGCGTGAACTCGTCGAGCCGTGGCGGACCACGCTGCTTCCATCGCTGAGTGCGGGTCTTGGTGGCGGCGCGAATCCGCAGCGCAGACCCGGCGGTCGAGCCGCACTGCGTGGAGCATCGGCCTCTTGTTGCCTCCAAGGCCGCAGACCCGGGGCCCGATGAGACTCAAGACCGGATAGCCGTCACCCCGCGCAGCGCGCGGCCGCTGTCTCCGCACGGCACGGTCATGAAGGTCTTCCGCGTGGCAGACCCCGCGCGGCCGCGACGAGATGGCCGCAGGACGATGATCGCGTCGGAGGTCCGTGGCCTTTCGCGCCCCGAGGCTGGTCCCGCCGAACGCCGAGCCTCTCCACTCCGCGGGCCTGGGACGGACCCGGACATTCACCCGCGTTGTTGACCTCAAGTTCGGGCCAGCGAGCCGCGCAGCCTCCCGAATCTGAAGGATGACCACAATCTCCCCGAGACAAATCCCTCTCAGCGGATGTCGTGGCCACGGGGCCGCGACGGCCACGCTCGTTCGAACCTCAGGAATCCAGATCCCATGCACGCCCGACTCGTCCTTCCCGCACTGGTGCTGCTGCCGTGTCTTGCCGGTTGCGTCGTCGCGATCGGAAACACCGCCAACTCCGAGCCGGGGTCGGCGCACTTCCACGGCACCCTCGCGCCGCGGGCTGCGCTCATCCACCATGTGGTCTTCATCCGGCTCGCAGACCCGGGCCAGACCGACGAACTCCTCGCCGACTGCGATCGCCTGCTGCCGACGATTCCCGGCGTGGTGCGGTACTGGCGCGGCACCCACTTCGACATGGGCCGCGCCAACGTGATCGGCGACTACGCGGTCGGTCTCGAAGTCGCCTTCGAGAGTCGCGAGGCGTACCGGGCCTACCTCGAGAACCCGCAGCATCTGGAATTGCTCGAT
>JAPOKA010000129.1 GCA_029977865.1 bacterium | reverse complement strand
TTCGGGGAGTACGAGCTATTTCCGAGTTTGATTGGCCTTTCACCCCTATCCACAGGTCATCCCAAGACTTTTCAACGTCAACGGGTTCGGTCCTCCACTGTGTGTTACTACAGCTTCAACCTGCCCATGGATAGATCACTAGGTTTCGCGTCTACCACTGCTAACAAATTCGCCCTATTCAGACTCGCTTTCGCTACGGTTGCTCCACTGAATGGATTAGCCAAGCTAGCAAAGGTAACTCGTAGGCTCATTATGCAAAAGGCACGCCGTCACACATAAATGTGCTCCGACCGCTTGTAAGCGTAAGGTTTCAGGATCTATTTCACTCCCTTATTCAGGGTTCTTTTAACCTTTCCCTCACGGTACTAGTTCACTATCGGTCTCTCAGGAGTATTTAGCCTTACCAGATGGTCCTGGCAGATTCATACAAGGTTTCACGTGCCCCGTACTACTCAGGATACCTCTATTAATAACATCAATTACCTATACAGGACTATCACCTTCTATGGTTTTACTTTCCAGTAAATTCTAGTTCTATTAGCATTAAATGTTGAGGTCCTACAACCCCTATATTGCCGTAACAACATAGGTTTAGGCTGTTCCACGTTCGCTCGCCACTACTAACGGAATATCTTTTCCTCTAGGTACTTAGATGTTTCAGTTCCCTAGGTTCGCCCTTATAAGCTATGTATTCACTTATAAGTAATCGGGTTTCCCCATTCGGAAATCTCGGGTTAAGCTTATTGACAGCAAGCCCGAGCTTATCGCAGTCTGTCACGTCCTTCGTCGCCTCTCTGTGCCAAGGCATCCACCAAATGCTCTTACGCGCTTGAATTATTAACACACAGTGAAAAGTTTGTGTTTGTTAATAACTTTTTGTAGTTATTTGTTGTTATTATTTGTGTTTTAACGAACAACTCGTGCAAAGTTGTTCGTTATTATCAGCTTACATATTTACGATTTTAAAGATGTTGGTGGAGG
>JAPOKA010000128.1 GCA_029977865.1 bacterium | reverse complement strand
ATGGCCTTCTCAGATGTCGCGAGGGTGCTCTCGTCGTGTCTCCGCGAGCATCGCGCGATCGGAAAGCCGCTCGATCGGGTCCGTGGTGCCTTGCCCAAGGCCTCCGCCTTCGCCGCGCAGGTCGGGCAGCATGAACAGTCCGTGAAAGAGTCGATCGAGCACGCACGCTCGCTGCACGCCCTCGATCATCTCGTTCGCATGCTCGGAGTGCTGAGGGGCGACGAACTGGTGCGAACGATGTCGTATGAACGCGGCCTCGAGCCGCAGCGGCAGACGCTGCTCGCGGTGATCGATCGAGTCGCCGCCTGGGAAGACCCGAACGCCATCAAGGACGATGTCGAAGTGCTCGCAGCGCACAGCGCCGCCATCGCGTCCTTGCGGAAGAAGTACCGGGTCGCGGTCTTGAACGAGGCCGCGAAGGGCGTCATCGATCCGGACCTTGCGCTGGTCCGGCTCGACGCGAGCCGCGCCCTCGATCAGATCGGCTACCAGTGCTGGCGAGCCGCCAACCACCTCGGCGGCGCCGATCTGCCGCGCGGCGCGGTCGAACTCGAAGGTCCGGGTCCGCCCTGAGTGAAACGTGTGTGGACGTGGCTCCTGATCGCCGCCACGACCGACATCGCTCCGGCGGCGGGAGTCTTCACTGGCGCCTGCGCGGACCTTGGGGAGTCCGGTGGCGGGTTCTTTCGGGGCGAACTTCGCCGATCAGGGGCTATCGGGACCGCCCGCAAGGGGTTAGGCTTCCGCGAACGGGAGGGCCCGTTCGTCCGCCCGAGGGAGTTGCAGCCTTGAGCACGCGTTCCACCCGCTCCAAGCAGAAGTCGGTCGCGAGGCAGGCACGAACCCTGAAGAAGTCCGCCGCACGGTCCTCGGCCCTGACGGTGGTCGCTTCGAGGCGAGCCGCCTCCGTGGCGACGGCATCGAAGACGACGCCGAAACAGTCGGCCGCGAAGAAGAAGGTCACGAAGAAGAAGGCAACGAAGAAGCTCCTTCGTCGGCTTGTGGAGAGTAGTA
>JAPOKA010000127.1 GCA_029977865.1 bacterium | reverse complement strand
ACCGACCTCCGCTCGATCTCGGCGAAACGCCGGCGCCTCCGCCCAAGTCAACCCCACCGACGAATTGAGCGACAACGAGCATCTCTCTCCGTGAACAACGCCCCGCCGTTTGGCGGGGCGTTGTTCGATCGAGATCGAGAAAGGCGATTGCGGATCAACCACCACCGAAGCCCAGGACGTCGTTGTACTGCTCGACGACCTGCGGCTTCCCGTAGGTGCCTGAGATGATGTTGTAGACGGGCGCAGCAGGCGTTCCCGGGCCGTCGTAGCGGCTGAAGTAGATGCCGTCCTCGCCGGCTGAGATCGCCACAATCTGTCCCTTCGGGGTTCCGCTCTCCGGTTGGGTTGCATTGCCGAGTCCGGGATGGCGGATGATCTGTCCGAGCGTCTTCTGGCGAGTGAGACCGGTGGTGACTCTGAGAATGCTGTCGGCCTGCGACTGCTTGAGCTCACCCAAGGCATCGGAGTAGAGGTAGGGGTAGATCCCGTCCATCAGGAACTGGGTCCGCGGTGCGGAGCCGCCGCCTGCTTCTCCGACGAGGTTGCCCACCGAGCGGATGGCGGTGAGAACCAGAATCGGCTGACCCCACGCGTCGCAGAGATCGGGAAGCCGGTTGGCGGTGTCGGATCCGATCTCCTCCGGCTGGCCATCCCAGCCAATCTGACCGTCGACGAAACAGATGTCTTCCTCCCGAGGGGCGAAGAAGGGGGTGTATTGCTTTCCACCGATGTTGGGACCCAAGCCCACCGCGGACGAATTCACGCGGATGCGGAACTGAGCGTTGCCGCTGCCGAAGGTGATGACCTGCCATCCGGAGTACTGCGGCGCGTTGTAGAGCGGGTGATCCTCGCTGATGCCGCCGCCCATGAGCTCAAGCAGCACGTTCTCCGTGGTGCTGATCTTCGGGTCGCTGGCGAGGACGTCCTCGGGGACCAGGCCGGGCAGTCGCCCAAACTCTTGTCGGAACGACTCGCAGGCCTTGACGAAGTCCTCGATGATCGTGGCGGTCTGGGTCCGCTTGGCCCGCTGGTTCACCTTGCCCAGGGTGGGGAGCAGGATCCCGACCAGCAGCACGATGATGCCGATCACCACGAGGAGCTCGGTGATCGTGAATCCGCGCTGGTGGGTTCCCGCGGTGGATCGATGCGTTGCAACTGCGGTCATGGGTCGAGATTCCTCGAGTCGGCTCGGAGGCAGGCGGCGGGGTGGTCCCCGCCAGGCTCCTCAGGATACGAAGCAACAACGGCACGCGTTGCTCTCAGGTTCGCCCTTGGGGAATGGACTTCG
>JAPOKA010000126.1 GCA_029977865.1 bacterium | reverse complement strand
CCCGCAGTCGGGGCATGCGGTCGAGCAGCGATTCGTCCACCTGGGTGTAGGTACGGACGATCAAGCCCTCGGCCGCGGCTGCGACCTCGGCGAATCGAGGAGTTTCCGGTCCCGCGAACTCGATTCCGCACCGCTCGGCGAGCCAAGCCGCAGGCCCGAAGTCGACGGCTTCGGTGGCGATCACAAGGGGTGACGGGGGCAATTCTTGGATCCTCTCGCGGAATCGGATGCAACGACCGGGAATTCGCGGCGAACCAGCGTCGTCTCGACCCGTATCCCCGACTTTTACCTTGCCTTCCACGACTTGGGGCGACATGGTGCGGGTACGGGAGGTGTCGGGAGCGGCGACTTCGCCAGTGGCTCCGACCCTGCGCGTCGGTAGGGTCGAAGGTCGAGTTCTGACTCGGAGGCAATCGGCAATGGCAAGATCTGAACGTCTCTCGCACGCAATGGGGCTGCTGCTCGCCGTGGGCTTGGTTGCAACGGCCCAGGCCCAGCTTGCGGATGGGTTTGGCGAACTGGAGGCCCGGCTTGGGCCAGCAATGCCGACCGGTGCCGGGATCGGGATCGGACAGGGCGAAGCGCTCTCGGGAAGCAACTACGCGCCGAATCCTGCCAGCTTCCCGAACCAGTCGATCACGCAGATGAGCGGAGCTTCAGGGGCGAGCGGGCATGCGACGGGCGTGCTTACAAGATTGGTGCAGCGTGCCCCCGGCGTCTCGCTGGTCTGGTCCTGGGAGGCTCTCGATTGGCTTCAGGGCGGCTTCCTGCGGTTTGGCTTCGGTGGCGTCCCTCTCTTTCCACCCGCGACGCTCAAGGTTTTCAATCACAGTTGGGTCGCTTCGGGTGAAGACCCGGCAGTCGGCAATGACGTCATGCGTCGGTTCGACTACGAGATCACCCGTGATGGTGTGATCGAGTGCGTCGGAACCAGCAATGGTGCGGCCAGCGCGACGCCGTTCCTTTGCTCGAGCCAGTTCAACGGAATCACCGTCGGCCACCCGAACGGCGCCCATGCCGACACGCCGGGCGGCGGTCGAGACGGAGCGGGGCGGCAGAAGCCGGACATCGTGGTCGAGAGCCAAACGGCCTCCAGCTTCGCCACCCCCGTCGGTTCGGCCCTTGCTGCCTTGCTCCTGGAGACCGCCGTCACCGATCCCGCGGTATCGAGCAATCCCGACGCGGATGATCCGCAGGTGCTCAAGGCGGCGATTCTCGCCGGGGCGACCCATGGAGATGGCTGGACCAACAATCCAGCCCTCAAGGGGCCCGACCGAGGCCGCACCGCGCGGCCCTACGACAACGCGTGGGGGGCAGGGTTCCTCAACGCAGATCG
>JAPOKA010000125.1 GCA_029977865.1 bacterium | reverse complement strand
TGTCCGTACGGACACTCGAGCCTGTCCGTACGGACGTTTGAGGATTGTGCCGCGGGGCCATCGTGGCATGGTGGGTGATCTGCTGGTGGGCGTCCACCAGTGCCCTGGTCGGAACCGACTCGATAAGGAGATCGGGCGAGCGGTTCAGGCACATCACCGAAGAGTACATCGAGAGGAGACCTTACGATGCGTCGTTCCACTTCCCTGTTCGTGCTGGCGACTGTTGCCTGCGTGGCCACGCCGGTCTTCGCCGGTCCCCTCGGATATGCGTTCTTCGTTCGCGAGCAAAGCGGCTACCGCGTGGTGGACGTGGTCTATACCTTTTCCGATGGGTCGTCATTCAACCTAAACAACAATGGCCGGGTCATGAGTATCTCCGACGCGGCGATCTCTGGAACCTACATCCAGGATTCGGCGATCTCGAATGGTGGGTTCAAGCCGGACGCGACAAGCAACACCCGCAGCAGCGCCAACGACAGCTTCCTGACGATCGGCGGCTTTTCGCAAGGCGGCCAGTACTACGGCTCAGGGAGCACGCAGTCAGGCTCCTTTGGCACTGGTGGATGGAACAGCTCTGGGACCACGATTCCCAACGGTGCGGGATGGATAACCCAAAACAACACCATCAACATGTACGCCGAGAGTCTGGCCAACTTCAGCGGCACCAGGATTGACACGAGCCCCTTGGTCGCCGCGTCGAACTACGGTGTCTGGATTGCACACCTCGTGATGGACTTGTCACAGACATCGTTCACCTGGGGCATGACCATTTCGGGCCTCAACGAGCAAGGTGGAGGTTTTGTGAGAACTAACGTGCCGGGCACGGTGAACTTGGTCCCAACCTCCGTTCCCGGCACCGGTCTCGCCGCGATCGGCACGCTCGGTCTCGCGGGCTTCGCTCGTCGCCGCCGGCGCTGACGCTGCCGTCGGCGTTCCGCAAGGGTTCACATCGCACGACCGCGAATCCCCGCCTCGGGCCCCGCTTGATCGGGTCATCCGGGGCGGCGTTCGTGTCGGAGTCGAGTTCACCTGCCGATTGCGAGCGGGTCACCCTTCCCCGAAGCGTCGCTCGAACGCCTCAAGCCGTCTTCGGTGCTGCGGCCGGTCGGGCTCGAGCAGCACGAGCGCCTCGAGGTGCAGCCGGCACAACGCAAGGTCGCCCGCCTCGATCGCGATCGCCGCGGCGAGTTCCCGCAGCGGTGCGTCGTAGGGATCGATCCGAACGGCCTTCATGACCGACTCGAGCGTGCCTTCGGTGTCGCCGGCCTCGCGTTGCAGTCGGGCGAGTTCCGCCGCATAGGCGTTGTCGTCGCGGAGCGTTCCGTCGAGCGCCGCGAGATGCGGGATCGCCTCCCCGACTTCGCCGCGGGCAAGGTGGGCTCGAGCAAGGATGCGATGCGGGTAGGGGTCTCTCGTCCTTCAAGTGTCCGTACGGACACTCG
>JAPOKA010000124.1 GCA_029977865.1 bacterium | reverse complement strand
GAATGGCGTCACGGCGGTGCGACCGTCCACTTTTCCGCTCCTCGGGGCGTGCGGCAGGCGAGAGTGGTGCTAGGTTTGGATGGGTACTTCCGGCCGGGGGTGCCGGGTGCGTTTCTTCAGTCCTTGACCACATGCCACCAATGGGGGCTTCCGGATGTCTCGATCAGGTTCTGCCGCATTCCGACTGCTCGCTGCGTGTGCGATCGCGTTGGTTGGGCTCTCAGCCGCGGCCCAAGCCGAGACCAGGCTGGTCCCACAGGAATACCCCACGATCCAGTCCGCGATCGACGCGAGCTTCGACGGCGACCTGGTCTTGGTGGGCCCTGGTACGTACGCGGAGGGCCTGAACTTCGGCGGCCGTGAGATCACGGTGCGATCGACGGGCGGTGCTGGCGTGACGATCGTGGACCCGGTGACTGGTCGGTGCCTGACGGCGGTGGGCCAGAAGGGTGCCGGTGCGGTGCTTGAGGGCTTCACGCTGCGCGGCGGCAATGCATCGCTTGGTGGGGGCGTGTACCTGGTGGAGAGCAGTCCGACGCTGATCGGGTGCGTGATCACGGGGAACACGTCGAGCGATCGTGGTGGCGGTGTGTACGTGTCGAACGCATCGCCTCGCTTTGTGGATTGCGAGATCACGCTGAACACGGCCACCTACTTCGGAGGCGGCGTTTGCGCGGAGGCAAGCAGTCTGGAGTTTGAAGGCTGCGTCGTGTCCGGCAACAGCGTGCTTGTGAGCTCTGATTGCTGCGATCGTGGCGATGGAGGCGGGCTGTATGTCTCTGGCTGCACGGTGTCGCTGACTTCGAGTGAGGTGAGTGGGAACCATTGCGACGACGAAGGCGGCGGCATCTTCGGCGGGACGCTGACGCTGGTGGACAGCGTGGTATCCGGGAACACTTCAGTGTCTTCCCGGGGCGGTGGCATCTTCTCCGCATCGGTGTCGATCAGCGGCGGGAGCATTTCGGGGAACGAATCTGGCGGCTCGGGCGGCGGCCTGTACGGCTGCAGCGGTCAGGTGTCGAACTGCCAGTTGATCGGGAACATGGCGGGCGGGAACGGCGGCGGCGTGTGGACGAACCAGAGCTCGCTGACCTTCACGGGGTGCTCGATCGAGGAGAACGAGGCGGTCGGCTTCGGCGGCGCGATGTACGTGTCGAGCGGGACGCCGACGGTGCAGAACAGTCAGGTGCGTTTGAACTCGGCGTCGCAGTGCGGCGGGGTGTGGGTGGAGGGCGGCACGTACCGGACGGGGAACACGCTGTACTGCGGCAACGGGGTGAACATCTCGGGGACGTGGACGGACCTTGGCGGGAACACCTTCCAGGGCGGGTGCGACGGGAGCGGCCCGACGACTCGCCTGGTGCCTGAGGAGTACTCGTCGATCCAGTCCGCGATCGACGCGAGCTTCGACGGCGACCTGGTCTTGGTGGGCCCTGGTACGTACGCGGAGGGCCTG
>JAPOKA010000123.1 GCA_029977865.1 bacterium | reverse complement strand
AGATCGAGGCCGAGAGCGACTCGCTTCCCGAGCGCAGCCTCATGGAGCGGATCCTCGACACCGAGCTCGCACGCGAGCCCAAGCCGGCGAACCACACCCCCATGCCCGTGCCGGCGAAGGACCCGCTGCTCGCGACCGAACCGGTGGCGAGCCCCATCCGCGACCTCGAACCCTGAGTTTCACGTTCGCCCGCCCACCGCGCTGATCCGCAGGAGTGTCCACCATGCGCCCGATCTCGATCGTCCTCGCCGCCGCCCTGCTCGCCGCCGCCGGATGCGGTGGACCCGGCCCCAAGGGCAAGCAGAACCGTGTGGAGGCGAATGCCCGCATGAACCTCGTCAGCAGCCGGGTCTCCTACGACCAGGCCACGCAGGCGTTCCATGCGGGACAGTTCGAGCGGGCCGTCAAGGATGTGCGCAGCGCCATCGAGAAGAGTCCCGATCAGGCGGACTACTTCGTGCTGCTCGGCCGCATCATGCTGGAGATGGCTCGACTCGAGCCGGCCATGCAGGCCTTCGACAAGGCGATCGAGCTCGACGAGAAGACCGCGGAAGCCTTCTACTTCCGCGGTGTGGTCTTCGAGCGTTGGTCCAACGACGAGTTCGCCGCGGAGAGCTACCACCGCGCCTACGAGATCGACGGATCGAAGCTGCCGTATCTGCTCGCGGCGGCGGAGTGCGAGGTGGGGCTGGGTCGACTCGACACCGCGCGGATGCTGATCGAGCCGAAGGCCAGCTACTTCGAGAACCACGCGGCGATCCACCAGCTGCTCGGCCAGATCGCCATGATCCAGGGCGATCCCCACACCGCGGTCAACAGCTTCCGCAAGGCGCAGCTGCTGGTGCCGACCGATCGCATCGTTGCGGAGGAACTCTGCCGGGCCCAGTTGGCCACCGGCGACGTGGCGGGAGCTCTCGAGAGCGTGCGGCGGCTGCAGATCGGCGGCGGCGAGACCAATCGCGACCTGTTGCGGCTGGAGGCCCGCTGCCTGTCCGAGCTCGGCCGGCACGCCGAGGCTCGTGCGGTGTTCGTCGAAGTGACGCGGCTCTTCCCCGAGGATGTGTCGGCGTGGATCGATCTGGCGAGCGAGGCCCATCACCTCGGCGACCTGCGGCGACTCGGCAACTGCGCTGCACGCATCGAGCTGCTCGCGCCGGATCGCTGGGAAGCACCGTTCTTCCGCGGGCTCATTGCCAGGGCGGAAGGGCGAAGCGAGGAGGCCATCGCCGCACTGACGCGGGCGGTGGAACTGGCACCGGAGGAGAACCTTCCGCGGCTGGTGCTGGGCATGGAACTCCGAAGCGCCGGTCGTTCGGACGACGCCTACCGCATGTTTGCCGGAGCGCTGCGGCTCGACCCGGAGCATCCCACCGCGAAGCGGCTTGCCGCGGAGACGCGACCGGTAACGCCCTGACCGGCACGAATCGGATCCTCGCCGCTGAAGGCGTCGACCCGGCGTGTCGAAGGACCGCAGAGCCCCGGGCGGCAGCCGCCGCCCGACGACAACCTGAATTCCCTAGAGAGGCGGAGAACGATGAAGGACCAAGCGAAGCAGCCCACCGAGGCGAGCATCACCCACGAAGCCCTGCAGACCCTGCTTGCGGCGGGGTTCATGCCGGTGCGGATCGAGCCGAGCGGTCGCTCGGTGTGGCCGCAGAGCCCGCGGCCCGGCGAGTCGCTGCGAATCGAACTGTTCAAGCGAAGCGAGTCGGTCTCGAAGCGGCTTGAGGCGGCGTCACGACGCTGGTCGAGCACCGTCGAGCCCGAGTCGGAGCCGATCTTCGAAGGGTTGCGAGCGGTTCCGCTGCGGCGGGAGGCGGACGGAACCTGGCTGGCGGCGCTCGCGATCTCGGAGGGCCTGCTTCGCTCCGAACGGCTCGAGGCGCTCTGTGCGGGTGCCGGCGCAGATCGCCGCGCGATGGAGTCGCTCCTTCGCCGCGGCGGCTTGGTGACCGACGACGATGGCCCGCGGCAGGAGACCCTGCTGCGGAACCTCTGGAACTGCCTCGACCGAGCCTTCTCGCTTGCTCCCCGAACCGTCGCGCGGCGGGGGATCGCACCCCGGGGATTCTCGACCGGCGGCCTCGGACTCGCCGGATCCGGCGCCTCGATCGCAGAGAGTGCGCCGATCGAGGCGCTCGTCGGTGGCATCGATCGCCGCGACCCCACCAACCGCGGCCACTCCCGGCGGGTGGCGGTGCTGTGCCGGCTGCTTGCCGAAGCCCTCGGCTGCGACGCCGA
>JAPOKA010000122.1 GCA_029977865.1 bacterium | reverse complement strand
ACTTCGAGATCCGCTACGTCGACGGTGTCGACGAAGTCGTCGCGGCGCTCATGCCCGAAGCCCTCGAGAAGATGCACGAGGAGGTGACCGCCCGCTTCGAGCATGAGCCGGCCTCTGCCACGGTGATCGAGGTGCATCCGGATCATCAGGCCTTTGCCGTGCGCATCACCGGCATGCCCTGGGTCCACACCGTCGCCGCGTGCACCGGCCCGGTCATCGCGCTCGAGGTGCCGCGGGAGGGACCACCGAAGAAGCACTTCGGCCGCTTCGACTGGCTCGAGGTGCTCCGCCACGAGTACGCCCACACCGTGACCCTCAGCCAGACCCGCAATCGCGTGCCGCACTGGCTGACCGAGGCCGCGGCGACGAGCGTCGAGACGCTCCCCCGCGACTACCAGACCTGCCTGCTGCTCTCGCGATCGCTGCTGGCGGACGAACTGCTCTCCTTCGACGAGATCGACTGGGCGTTCGTGCGGCCGAAGAAGCCGACCGATCGGGCGCTCGCCTACGCGCAGGGCCGCTGGATGCTCGAGTTCATGGAGGAGGCGCACGGCCCCGACGCCCTCGTCGCCCTGATGGATCGCTTCCGCGACGGCGAGTCGAGCCGCAGTGCGTTCGCCGCGGTGCTCGGTGTCGAGCCCGAGGACTTCGAGGACGCCTTTGTCGTCTGGGCACGCGGGCAGATCGACGCCTGGGGCCTGGCACCACAGCCGAGCATGGCCGAACTGCTTGCCAGTCTCGGCAAGTCCGAAGACGGCGAAGGAGAGCCTCGGGGCATCGATGATGCGACGCTTGCAGCCTGGCTGCTCGAACACCCCAATCACCCCGACCTGCTCGAGGTCGCCCTGCGTCGCGGTATCGGAGCCGCCGACACGGTGCCGGACGAATTCATGCCGTTGCTCGAGCGCTACACCCTCGCGCGGCCGGTCGATCCTTATCCGCACCGCATCCTCGCTCGAGCCCACCTTGCCCGCGGCGAAGTCGGCGAGGCGATCCCGCATCTGGTCGCACTCGACCGCACCCAGCGCGACGACAACACCTTCGCGATTGAACTTGCACGACTCGAGCGCGAGGTGGGCAACACCGAAGCCGCGCTCGAGTCGGTCATGAAGGCCGTTCGGATCGATCCCTACGACGCACCGCTGCGAGAACTCGCCGCCGCGATCGCGATCGAAGCGGGCGACCTTGCGTTGTGCCGACTGCACCTCGAGGCGCTCGTGCTGCTCGAGCCCGATCGACCGCTGCACCAGCGTCGTCTCGAAGCGTTCGAGCGGCGCTTCGGGGAAGGGTGACCCGCTCGCGATCGGCGGGTGGGCTCGTTTCCGACACGACCGCCGCCTCGGGCGACCCGATTGTTCGGGGCCCGAGGCGGCGGATTCGCGGTGGTGCGATGTGAACCCTTGCGGAACGCCGACGGCAGCGTCAGCGACGGCGGCGACGGGCGACGCCCGCCAGACCGAGCGTGCCAATCGCGGCGAGGCCGGTGCCGGGAACCCCGGAAGGCGACCCCAGCACACTCCCCCAGGAGCCGCCCTGGGTGTTGGGGCTCTGTCCGAACCAAAGGGTCTGGGTCCCGATCACGAGCGGATTGCCTGACCAGGGGTTGGAGATGAATCCATTGGAGGTCGAACTCCACGTCGTGGTCAGCATGTCCGAGGCCGACGGTGCGGAGGCGAATCCATTGATTCCTCCTCGATCGGTGCCGTAGGACAAGGGCGAACCCCCGGCCGTCCCGAAGAAGATCGACGTTCCGGTTGCCACCAGGGCAGAGTTGTTCGCGCTCACGTTGTCAAGCGAGGCGTCGTTCAGGATGGTCACAGGACTCGAGCCCTGATTGTTGATCACCGTCACGCTGATCCCCGCTCCGTTGGCGAACGCGACCGCGTACCACGAGGAAAGAGGGAAACTCGAGCCGGCAACACCGACGTTCGTCGTGTCGGTGGTGAACTTCAGCGTGACGCGGGCGTCCGAGAGCAATGTGGATCCGTACTGTCCACTCGCGGAATTCCACGTCATGGTGTACTCGATCGGCGTCGCGGATGCTGAGCCCGCGACGACGCCAAGTGCGGCCGCGGCCAATCCCGCAAGACCAGACGACAGGCGACGGGACCGGGTGACACTTTGACTCGACATGTTTGTTCTTCCTCTCTGGGTTGGAACCGGAATGGCATTTCCCGATCTCGTCTTCGAGTCGGTGCCAACACGCCGCCGGTAGACGTTCACCGGCAGTCCACCCACCATGCCACGATGGCCCCGCGGCACAATCCTCAAACGTCCGTACGGACAGGCTCGAGTGTCCGTACGGACA
>JAPOKA010000121.1 GCA_029977865.1 bacterium | reverse complement strand
GGTCCTCCGCGGCCTGGAGCCGGCGAAGCTCCGCCCGATCCCGCTCAAGGGCCCTCTGCGCCGGGACCACCGTCGCCACGAAGACGATCAGCAGGCCGGCCGCGATCCAAACCCAGCCGGGGTCGAAGCGAAAGAGGGGGCGGCCGGACGGCATCGCGGGGGATATCGGCGAGCCAATCCCTCCGCGCACGCAATTCCGCGCAGGCGTATGGGGTTGAGGATTGGACCGGACACCTACAGCTCCACGAACACCATGTCCGGCTCGACCACCGCCTCGGCCTCGGGGTGGAAGATCGCCTTGGCCATCGCCTCGAGCCCGGCCCTCCGCGACATCTCCGTTCGGACCGCGGCGTCGTCGAAGACGCCGGGTGCCCGACCTTCGCGATCACCCGCAAGATCGAGAGCCAGTTGCGCTTCGCTCTTGGCGAAGTCGACCGGATGGAACGCGCGGCGGAAACTCTGCAGCCTTCCCTCGGCGTTCATGAAGCTGCCGCTCTTCTCGATCCAGGTCGCTCCCGGCAGCACCACCTCGGCTTGTTCGACCAGCGGGCCGGGCAGGGTGTCGATCAGGATCAACCCGGTCGAGGCCAGGGCCTTGGCAAGCTCCGGCGTGACCCAGTCGCTCGGATAGTTGCCGGTCACGACCACCGCCGAAAGCGACGCGGCCTTGGCGGTGAAGCCGGCTGCATCAAGCACGCCTCCGCCGAACGACTCGAGCACCATGCGAACGCCCCGCGCGTTGGGAGCCTTCTCGGCGCGGACGGTGTACCCGCCCGGGAATGTCTTGTCCTCGCCCTGTCGGGGGATGGGGCCCACCGCGAGCACCGCCTTCGAATCGATCGAGCGAACCCAGGTCGCCAGCAGGTAGGCGTCTTCGCAGGAGAGCATCGGGCTGACCAGCAGCCCGGTGGTGCCCTCGGACTTCGACTTCACCGCGTTCCCGAGCAACGCATTGGCGGCGCGGTAGGCCGCCGCGTAGGCACCGGCCGCGGCCTCCGGCTCGAAGGGATCCATGCCCTTGATGCGCGGGAGCGTCAGGCGATCCTCGCGATGCACGAACTTCCAGCCGTAGCGGACCTCGTCGGTGATCCACCACTTGTTGACCTCGAGATTGGTCCGCGGCTTGAGGCGGTAGACGCGATCGTCGTGGTGCTCGATCCAGATGTTGTCGCCACTCGCGGTGATGCCGTCGATCGAAGGGGTCTTCTCGAGGAACCAGACCCGCTGCTGGAAGAGGAAGTCCTTGTCGAGCAGCGCGCCGACCGGGCAGATGTCCGCGACGTTGCCGGAGAGCTCGTTGTCGAGGGCTCGGCCCGGGAAGACGTCGATCTGCTCCATCGCACCGCGGCCTTCGACGATCAACTCGGCGGTGCCGGTGACCTCGCGGGTGAAGCGCACGCAACGCGTGCACATGATGCAGCGGTCTGAATAGAGCAGGATGTTCGGCCCGACGTCCTTCTTGGGCTGCTTGATCTTGCTCTCGCAGAATCGGCTCTGACCACGGCCGTACTGATACGAGTAGTCCTGCAGATGGCACTCGCCGGCCTTGTCGCAGACCGGGCAGTCCACCGGGTGGTTGATCAGCAGGTACTCCATGACCGCCTTCTGGTTGGCGATCGACTTGGGGCTGTCGGTGTGGACGACCATGCCGTCCGCCGCGGGCTGCTGGCAGGTGGGGACGAGCTTCGGAATCTGCTGCAGCTCGCCGGTCTTGGGATTCTTCTGCCAGACCTCCGCGAGGCAGATGCGGCAGCTCGCCACCACCGAAAGTCCGGGGTGGTAGCAGTAGTGGGGAATCTCGAACTCGGCGTCGAGGGCGGCCTGCAGAATGCTCTGGCCGGGGCTGAACGGCACTTCCTTGCCGTTGATGGTCAGGGTGGGCATGGGTGGATCGTTCGAGGGGGAGGAACCGCCGCGGAGGGCATTGGACTCGACTCGGACACGCGGAAGACGAGGCGGAGAGTGTAGTGGCAGCGGCTCGCCGGTTGGACTCGCAGCCGTGCCCGAAACGAGGCCGTCCGCCCTGGGGCGACCGGGCCGAAGGCGTCGGGTCCCCCGCGAGGGGCGGCATCGATTCCTGCGACGTACGCGTTGCCTCCCTGAGCCGGGTCACCAACGACCCGCGACCGTGTCGGAGTCGGGATGGCGGGGTGGCGAGACGAGGCCGATTCCGCCGTGGTCCGACAAGTCGACGCCGACGCAGCTCGCCGAAGCATCGGCCGGCCGCGAGCTCGGATCAGTCTTGGACGACGAGCTCGGTCTCGGTCGACCTCGAGCGATCGACACGTCGGACTTGCGTCCAGGTCCGAGAGCCGCGCGAGTGCCGGTCGTGACTTCGACACCGTCGCGGAACGCAGGCGGCGCGGCAGGGAAGGACGACGTCGCCTCGAGCCCGAGCATCGCCGGGGTTCGCTTGGGGATGCCCATGGAAGAGGCGGTTGCCGCCGTGACGAGCACGCTGCCCGAAGGCGGATGGTCGATCACGCGGAGCACGAGAACCGGGGGCGGCGCCGGTGCTGATGACAGCGTCTTGATCTATGCACTGCGGTGGTCGTCTACCCGTCTTGCGGCCCACGAGTCGGCTCAGGAGCTACCTGATTCCGACTCACTGCTGGAACTGATTGCATCCGACCGAATCACACCGCAGTCGGGCGTCGCCGA
>JAPOKA010000120.1 GCA_029977865.1 bacterium | reverse complement strand
GAGGCTCGCGTTGCACCGACTCGGCGGATGCACGGCCGCGAACGCCTCGAACAACGCGAGCGCGGCGTGCTCGAGGTTCTGGCCACCCTCGCGTGGGCCGGCCACCGTGAGCCTGCGGCGGCGCGAAGCGCGTTCGAGGCCGCGGTTGCGGCGCTTGGCTGGTCGCCGCGGCCGCTGCCGCAACGCGACCGCTGTTCCCTCGATGGCCTCGACGCGGCCCTGCGGCAGCTCAAGGCTCTCTCCATGGACGCCCGGCGCAGGCTGCTCGCGTCCTGTGTCGAGTCGATCCTTCGCGATGGCACCACCACCGTCGTCGAAGCCCAACTGCTGCGGGCGATCGGCGATGCGATCGATTGCCCCATTCCGCCGATCGCGGCGTGAGGCTGCGAATCTCACGACACCGATGAGGCGAGGAAGCTGCCGCGGGCAGACCGGCTCGACGTCGAACTCAGGCCCGTTCCTCGTCGGTCGCCGGACTCAGTTCCCAGACCGGCGCTTCGACGCCGTCGACGCAGCTGGCGTTGAGCATGGTCGTCTTCGCCAGTTCGAGGAAGGTCTGCGGGAAGTGATCCGGCGGGCGGGTGAGTTCATCGAGCGTCGCCAGGTGCGCCGCCGCAAGCTGCACCTCCAGCGAAGCGATGGTGTCGAGCAACTGCGCCTCGGTCCGGGCCCCGAGAATCGACGAGGTGCAGCCGGGCTGAGCGTCGAGCCAGGCGATGGCGACCTGCGGCACGGTGCAGCCGAGTTCCGCTGCGATCGCCTGCATGGCGTCGATCAGGAGATAGGTCTTCTCGGTGAGGAACTTGCTGTCGTCGCGGACGCGGGTCGGCTCCGTGGTCTGGCGGCCCTGTCTCGTGAACTTGCCGGTGAGGACGCCGCCGCGAAGCGGACTCCACGGGCAGACCCCCATGCCGAGCCCGCGGGCCATCGGGACGAGTTCGTGCTCGACGGTTCGCTGCAACAGGCTCCACTCGATCTGGATCGCCGCGAGCGGAGCCCAGCCCCGGAAACTCGCGATGGTCTGGGCCTGGGCGCAGATCCACGCGGGATGGTCGCTGAAGCCGACATAGCGCACCTTGCCCTGCTGCACCAGCAGATCGAGCGTGCGCATCAGTTCCTCGATCGGGGTGAAGCGATCCCAGAAGTGGACCCAGTAGAGATCGATGCGATCGGTCTGCAGCCGACGCAGACTCGCTTCGCAGGCCCGCATGATCGCCACCCGACCGGAGCCGCCGGCATTGGGATCGCCGCGGTGCATGCTCCCGCCGAACTTGGTGGCGATCACGGTCCGGTCGCGGCGGGCGGCGCCGCCGGCTGTGAACCACTCTCCAATGATCCGCTCCGAGTGGCCCTTGGTGTAGATGTTGGCGGCATCGATGAAGTTGCCGCCGTGATCGGCGTAGAGATCGAGCTGGCGCTGGCTTCCCTCCTCGTCGGCGCCGAATCCCCACTGCTCGCCAAAGGTCATGGCGCCGAGGCAGAGTGGGCTGACGCGGAGACCGGAGTGTCCAAGGGTGCGATATCGACTCAAGCTCATGCGCGACTCCTCGCGAGAAGAAACGGCCGATCGTCGAACCCGCAGCACGCTCGCTCAGAAACGCTGCCGTCCCTGACCGAGCCACGTCGCATGCAGACGTTCGAGGGAGGGCACAGTAGCGAGAACCTTCGGCATGGGCACGAAGAGGTTTCGCACCGCAGTGGTCTCGACCTCGGGGCTCACCGCAGGGCTCGCCGCCGCCGCTGGCCTGCCAAGCGCCGACGGAAGCGCCTCGCTGAGCGGCCGCTCGCTTGGCCACGGCTTCACCGCGCGGGCAAACGCCGGGAAAAACCGCGGCCAGCGCGCCGGACACGGCGCGAGCGGATTGATGATCGCCGGCCCCTGCCCGCCCGCCCAGGAAGCGAATCGTTGCACTCGAATCGCGTACTCCGACGCGGCGCGCGGCCGCAGTCGGCGATAGGAGTTGCCGCGGTGGACGCGGTAGCGAAGCAGCACCTCGGGCACGAGCAGCGGCTCGGTCAGACGCAGCGACTGCCACAGGATCTCGAGATCGTGGCTCAGCGGAAGACTCGGGTCGAATCCACCGACCGCCTCGAAGTGGCTGCGAGCCATCACCAGGTTGCTCGAAGTCACTTCGAGGTTGAAGGCGAAGAGTCCGAATCCGAAGGTCGGAAGCCTTGCGATCTCCGCGAGTCCCGGCGGGTAGCCCTCGTCGAAGAGGTGGAGTTCGTCCGCCTCGGGCTCGCCGAGAAACTCGACCCCCGAGATCGCCACCTGCGCGTCGGCCTCCTCGAGGGCTCGGAGCATCGAGGCCAATCGACCGGGCAGGTAGACATCGTCGTCGTTGAGGAAGGCAAGCCACGGTGAGCGGGTCGCGGCGACGGCACGGTTCATGGCCGCAGCGGCCCCGGCATTGGGCTGCTCGATCAGGATGGTCCGAGTTTCACCAGCCTGTCGCAGCGCCGAGGCGGCGATCGCTGCGGATCCGTCGGACGAGCCGTCATCGACGACCACCAACTCTTCAGGTGGCGGCAGCTGCGCCAGCACCGACTCGATCGCCTCTCCCAGGAACGCTGCATGGTTGTGGGCGGGAATCACCACCGCGACCGGGAGCGGTGCTGAACCCGTCACTCCGACGCTGCTCCGCCCGACGATCCGTCGACCCGCTCGACGAATCCCGCCGCTTCGAGCGAGTCGAGAAAGGCCACCACGTGGGCGTGGTGAGTCTCGGTCGGCGTCTCGGGATGAGCCTCGGCAAGCAACGAGGTCAGGGCGTTCACGGTCCCGAACTCGGCTTCGCCGAGGGCCTCCCAGAGCACTGCGGCCACCTCGTTCAGCGAGCGGATCTCCGCTCGCTCGAGGTGCAACAGCGCCAACTCGCGTTCGAGGGCCTCCTCGTGCACCTGAGTGCTTCTGCGGTAGCGGACCGAATCGGATTCGAGGGGCGACATTCCAAGTTCAGAATCGGCTGCGGCAGCCGGATCGAAGCAAAGTCGGAAGCCCGAGGTGTCG
>JAPOKA010000011.1 GCA_029977865.1 bacterium | reverse complement strand
TCGGCCTCGTTCGGAAGCAGGCTCGCCGCGGCCTCGTAGCAGGCAAGCGCATCGGAATCCCGACCGGCTGCCTCGAGGGTCAACCCGAGGTTGAACTGCCAGTCTCCTCGGGAAGGATCCGCCGAGATCGCCTTGCGAAACTCCCGCTCTGCCTCCGACCAGCGACCGCGTTGATAGAGCTCCATCGCGCGGTCGACGTGCTCTTCGGCGGATTGCCAGTCTTCCATCGGGAACTCCGGACCGTGGCGGCTGCCACGGACTCGCGCTTCAACGTCGATCATGCCGATGATCTTCGTCCTGACTCGGCCTACGCTCTACCATTCAACGTCGGAGCGGTCCCCGCGGCAAGCGCCGGGACCGATGATCCTGCAATCTCAGGGACTTTGTTCCTCCTCCGGTGGGGCGGAACGCCCCGGTATCCCCGTGCGACCGAGCCGACCCTCGACTTTCGCGTCCTTGCTGCTGCTCGCGAACCTGTTCGCGGCGGGAGCGGCCGCATCCGCGGCAGGCGGACTCGCCGAGGCGGACCCGAGACCAGGCCCGCGCGTACCCGCAGCCCCGTCCGCACGACAGGATTCGACTCCGCGAACGCCACCCGCGCCGCCGAGCATCGATTCCCGCGAGATCTCGTTCAATCGAGCGGTGCTCGCGAATCCGACCAATCCGCTCGATGCCCGCCGCATGGCCGCGGCGCGGCTCCTGAGGGTGCCGTCGGCCGCGGGCGCCGCCGCCATCGCCGCGGTGTTCGAGTCGACGCCCGATGCCGAGCAGTCGAGGCTGATGGATGTCTTCCGGAACGCCGCCGCCGAAGATGCCGAGCTCGCGGATGCGCTGGTGATGGGCATCGCCTACGCGGCCGCGGAAGATCGCGTCCGGCTCTTCGACATCCTGGCCTGGGCGGGAGGTGGCATCGATGCGCTGGTGGTGGCTGCAGCCACCGATCCCACCCGACCGCTCGAGCATCGCCGCGCCGCAGTCGAGGCACTCGGCCGCATCGCCTCCCGACAGGCCGCGGAGGCGTTGCTCGCGCTTGTGGCGACTGGACCCGAGTCGGCGGAGGAACTTCGCTCGGCGGCGTTCGCGTCGCTCGAGCAGCTCAGCGGGATGCCGCTTGGCGAGGATGTCGCGGCCTGGCGAGCGTGGTGGGAAGAGCAAGGGGACGACCTCTTGATCGAGCGAACGTGCGAAGAGCGGGCCGAAGCGCTCGCGGCGCGACTCGGTCAGGCGGAGCGCGAACGCCGGGCCGTCGATGAACGAGCCGAGCGGACCGCGAGCCGATTGAAGTCCGCCCTCTCGGAGATTCTCCTCGCAATGGAGCTTGCCCCGCGCCAGGAGCGGGTCAGGGCGCTTCTCTCCGACGAGCTGGCCACGTTGCGGTTGTTCGCGGTCGAACAGGTCGAGCGGATGCTCCGCAACGGAGACCGAGTCGGCGATGACATGACCTTGGCGATGGCGACGCTTCTCGACGACGCTTCGCCGATCCTGCGCAGCAAGGCCACTCGGCTGCTCTCGAGCCTCGGCTGGACTCCGATCTCCGATCAGATCGCTCGGCGGCTTCCCAAGGAAGAGGATGTCTCGGTGGCGATCGCGATGCTGGAGGTGCTGGCGGAGCGGCCAGCCGAAGGCAGCATGTCCGACCTTCTTGATCGCATGGAGAGCCAATCGACTGCGGAGGCGGCGGCTCGTGCGGTGGGAAGACTTCAGGCGGCGGGCCTCGCGCCGATCGATTGGCGACCGCGGGCTGCGGAGATCGCCCGAGAAGCGCTCGCCGCGAACGAGACCGCATCGCCGCCGATGGCGAGAGTGCTCGCTCTCGCGGGCGATGAATCCGATCAGCCGCTGCTGCTCGGCCTTCTCGACGGCGCCGACCCCCGCGTGCGGAAGGCGATCGCCGAGGGTTGGTCTCGGAAGGGCGTGCTGGAGCCGCTCGAGGCCCGATCGGCCGATCCCGCGGTCTATGCGGCGGTCGCACAGGGAATCCTGGACACCTCCCCCGATCTGGACGGCCTCGACCGGGTGCTCGCGCTTGTGCGGCCGGCGGCGAGCGACGGGGACTTCGAAGCCGTCCTCATGCGCTTCGTGGCCATCGCGCCGGCGACGATGATGATCGAGGCCGATCGACGCCTCGAGGCGGCGACGGCACCGAGCGCGGTTCGGGCGGAACTGCTCCGCCGCGCGACCACCGCGACCGATGGCAGCGTGCTTCCCGAGGCCAGACGGACGGCCTTGCGGCGACGGGCGATGCTGTTGCTGCAACTCGATCGCCCGGAAGATGCCGCGGATCTGCTGGCGGCCGAGCCGATCCTCCCGGAGGAGCCGCTCTTTCCGATCCTCTTCGAAGCTCGGCTGCGGGCAGGCCGCTTCGAGCGGGCCGCGACGCAGCGGCCGGAAGCAGAGTGGTGGCTGGCGATGCTCGAACGCTTCGTCGAGGAGAAGCGTGAACTCGCCGCGGCGGCGCTGGGTGCCGAGATCGATCGTCGTTTCTCCGAATCGCTTTCGATCGAGCAGGTGGAGCGATTGGCGGAATTGCGCGGGGCCGACGCAGTCGACGGCGCCGCGAATCCGGAGGAATCCCCCAACCCGCCGACTGCCTCGTCGGAGTGAGTCGGCTCGCGGCGAAGTCGCCGGGGCGAGCAATCGCGTCCAGCGATTGCGATCGACGCTGGCCAACGTCGCCGTCGAAATCTCGAGGCGCCATCCGCCGTCGGCGCCGCGCCGCCACGAGTCGAGATAGCGCACGGATCGATTCGGCAGGGCGGCGATCGCTTCGCAAAGGAGCGAGCCTGCGGCGCTTGAGAGCATCGGCAGCGAGTCTTCGAGACTGGTGGCCCAGCGGCGCTTGGCCTGCGCGACCGGCCACCCGCGGCTCGCCAGCGCCTCGACCTCGAGAAGCCCCGCAAGGAGTTCGCCGACCACGCCCGCCTCGCCGACCGCCGATGCCAGCGCTTCGCGCACCGAGGCGCGGACCGCGAGTGCCCGCTCGAGTTCGGCGTTCGCCCGCGCGGTTTCGCCGTCGAGTCGCTGCAGCGAGCGGTTGATTGCGGAACCCGCGCTCGCAGTTACCGAGGCAGACCGAGTGCCGCGATCGAACTTGGCCAACAGGGTTCGATCGGCGGCCGGATTCTCCGGAAGCGCCGGCAGCTCCCGGAGCACCGCTGGAATGTCCGAGGGTTCGGGTCCCGGAAGCCGGTTGCCGAACTCGAGCAGCGCAGCGCGCACCGCCCGGTCGACCTCGGGGTCCCGATGCATCCGCCGAATCGCCCGCGGATGAAGCACTTGCGGCTCGATCGCAAGCGGGTTCGCGGCCACTCTCAGCCACTCGGCGAGTTCGACCGGATCGGCCTCGCCGCGGAGACGGATCTCGCGGCGGGCGTGCTCGGCGAAGCGCCGCGCGAGTCGGTCGAGCGTGGCGGGCCGAGCTTCTGGGGGCTTCCTCGCGGTGGCCACGGCCTCGCCGCCGACGATGACGGCAAGCAGCAGCGCGAGTCCCTGCCGGGGGAAGATCCGGTGCATCCTGCGAAGTCGAATCGAGATTTCGCAGCGAACGCGAAGTCGGGCGGAAGAGCGCTCGATGCCCTGCCGCCGGAATCGGCGTGGCTTCGGGGGAGCGCGTGCGGAACCCCGCGGCTCGTAGCATGGAGGCGATGCCACCGCTTGAGACAGATCCGCTTGCCCGCTACCACCGTCAGCGCCTGCTGCCGGGAATCGGCGACGTCGGGCAGCGCCGCATCGCCGAGTCGTCGGTGCTGGTGGTCGGGTGCGGTGCCTTGGGGTCGGCCGCCGCGGAGTTCCTCGCTCGCGCCGGCGTCGGTCGGCTCGAGATCGTCGATCGCGATGTGGTCGAGCTCACCAACCTGCAGCGGCAGACCCTCTACACCGAAGAGGATGTCCATAGTGGTCGGCCCAAGGCCGAAGCGGCGCGGGATCGGCTTCGCGCCATCCGCAGCGATCTCATGGTGCGGGGGTGGGTCGAGCACCTCGATTCCGAGAACGTGCGCGACTACCTCGCCGAGGTCGACCTCGTGGTCGACGGACTCGACAACTTCGAGACCCGCTACCTCCTCAACGATGCCTGCGTGGAGGCGGGCGTTCCCTATCTCTACGGCGGCGCCGTCGGAACCTCGGGGCTCTGCATGACGGTGCTTCCGAGGGTGGAGAAGTTCGCGGCGAGCCGCACCGGTCGAGCTCGCGGCCACCTCTACGCTCGCGAGTCGGCGACACCCTGCCTGCGATGCGTCTTCCCCGAGCCTCCTCCGCTGGCGGCCTCGGCGACCTGTGACACCGCGGGCGTGCTGGGCACGGCGACGGCGATGATCGCAGCGCGTCAGGCGACCGAGGCGATCAAGTTGCTCGTTGGCGCGGCCGACACGATCGACCGCGGCCTGTGGTCGGTCGATCTGTGGCGCAACCGCTTCGCGTCGGTGGCGATCGAGTCCGCGCCGCGATCCGACTGTCCCTGTTGCGGTCGGCGGGACTTCGAGTTCCTCGACTCGCCGCGGCAGTCGGCCGCCACGGTGCTGTGCGGCCGCCACGCCGTGCAGGTCACGCCGCGTCGGCGCGAATCGCTCGATCTCGATGCGATGGCGTCGAAGCTGTCGTCGCACGGGACGTTTCGCCGCGAGGGCGGTCTGCTGCAGGGTGTGCTGACGCGGGAATGCGACCCCGATTCCGAGCACGAACAGGTCATCGAGCTCACGGTCTTCTCCGACGGCCGCGCGATCGTGCGGGGAACCACCGAGCCAGAGTTCGCCCGCGGCGTCTACGCCCGCTACGTCGGCGGCTGACCAGGAACACGCGCGGTTCGGCGGGCACGCTTCGCGGTTCCGCGTAGGATCGTTCGCTGCAGGGCGACCGGCGCCCTCGTCCCGAACCTGCCTTGCGAGGAGAACCCATGTCGCCCACCACCGCGCCGGGAACCGGCTTCACCGACTCGATCGCCGCCTGCGGCGAGCGGACGCTCGAGTACGCCCATGCCCTGCTCGATCCGATCGCCGATCCGGTCTTCGCCCACCTTGCCCATCCCGAGATCAACCATCCCGCCTTCGTGGTCGGGCACCTTTCGCTCTACCTCGAACTCTGCCTGACGCTGCTTGAGCGCAGCGATCTCTCCTCGCCGTTTCCCTTCGCGGAGGCCACCTTCAAGGACGGCGCGGCCTGCGTCGAGCAGGACGGTCGCTACCCCGACAAGTCGGCCCTGCTCGCGTACTTCTTCGATCACTCCGCAACGGTGCTCCGAGCGGTGCGAGAGTCCTCGAACGAGGTCCTTGCCAAGCCGAATCCGATGGGCGGTCGCATGAGCGAACTCTTCCCGACCGTCGGGTGTGCGGTGAACTTCCTCGTCAACAACCATGTGATGATGCACCTCGGGCAGGTCAGCGCCTGGCGGCGGCTGATGGGGCTCGGCTCGGCGATGTGATTGGACGCGACGGTGCCCGACTCCGGAGCGATCCTCGCCCTCGATCAGGGAACCACCAGTTCCCGCGCCATCGCCTACGCGGCGGATGCAGCGAGCTTCGGCGTCAGGCTCGGCGAGGGTCGTCGCGAGTTGCCGATCGCCTACCCGAGGCCCGGGTGGGTCGAACTCGACCCGCGCGAGATCTGGCGCACCCAACGCGAATCCGCGGAGGAGGCGATCGCTCGCGCGGGCGTGGCAGGCCGCGATGTCCACGGGATCGGCGTCACCAATCAGCGCGAGACGGTGATGATCTGGGAGCGGTCGACCGGAACGCCATTGGGGCCAGCGATCGTCTGGCAGGACCGCCGCACCGCCCCGCGCACCGACGCGTTGCGCCGCGAAGGGCGCGAACCCTGGTTGCTCGAGCGGACCGGCCTGGTATGCGACCCCTACTTTTCGGCCTCGAAGCTCGAGTGGCTGCTCGACCATCTCGAAGGCGCCCGCGCTCGCGCCGAGCGAGGTGAACTGGCGGCAGGCACCGTCGACTGCTGGCTGCTGTGGAATCTCACCGAAGGCCGCGTGCATGCGACCGACTGCAGCAACGCCTCGAGAACCCAGCTCTGGAACCTCACCACGCAGTCCTGGGACGAGGAACTCTGCCGCCTGTTTCGCGTGCCGCCGGAGGTTCTGCCGGAGGTGCGCCCCTCCGCAGGAGTGTTCGGGACCTGCTCGCTGTTCGGCGGTGAGATTCCCATCGTGTCGCTGGTGGGAGACCAGCAAGCAGCGCTGGCCGGCCAAGGCTGCGCCGCGGCGGGCGAGTCGAAGACGACCTACGGCACCGGTTGCTTCCTGCTGGTGCAAGCGGGAGCGGCTCATCCGGTCAGCGGCGCCCGGCTGCTCACCACTGCAGCGTGGCGAATCGCAGACGAGCCTCTCCACTTCGCGCTGGAGGGTTCCGTCTTCATGGGCGGCGCCCTGATCCAGTGGCTTCGAGATGGCCTCGGCGTGATCGCAGAGGCTCGCGAGGTCGGCCCGCTCGCCGAGTCGGTTGCGGACGCGGCGGGGGTGGTGTTGGTGCCCGCATTCACCGGACTCGGGGCGCCGCACTGGGATGCCGAGGCCCGCGGCACCGTCTTCGGGCTCACCCGCGGGGCGGGTCGAGCCCACCTCGCTCGCGCGGCGCTCGAGGCGATCGCGCACCAGGTGGCCGATGTCATCGAGGCGGCGAATCGCGATCTCGTCGCGGCGGGCGATCGGCCGGTGCAGTCGATGCGGGTCGACGGTGGGGCGGCGGCGTGCGACGAACTGATGCGCCTGCAGGCCGAGCTGCTGGGCGTACCGATCGAGCGGCCCACCGATCTTGAGACCACCGCCCGCGGAGCGGCAGCGCTCGCGATGATTGCGCTGGGCCGCGCGAGCGATCTTGCGTCGCTGCGGGAGCCGGATTCGCAGGTCGTGCGCTTCGATCCGACTCGCGATGAGCGTTGGCGAGCCGACGAGCGCGAGCGCTGGCGGTCTGCCATCGAACTCTGCAGGAAGTGGAAGGGGCAGTGAAGTCCGCGGAAAGGGATCCATGAACCGACGCGAATCGATTGATCGTCTCGAACAGGAGGAGTTCGAGGTCCTGGTGGTCGGCGGGGGAGCAACGGGGCTCGGGGTGGCGGTGGACGCCGCGTCGCGGGGTTACCGAACCGCGCTTGTCGAGGCCCACGACTTCGCCAAGGCGACCTCGAGCCGAAGCACCAAGCTGGTGCACGGGGGGGTGCGCTATCTCGAGCAGATGGACTTCGGCTTGGTGACCGAGGCCCTGCGCGAACGCGGCATCCTCTACCGCAACGCGCCTCATCTCGTGAGAGACCTTCCCTTCGTGGTGCCGCGCTACAAGTGGTGGGAAGGTCCCTTCTACGGCATCGGGCTGAAGCTCTACGACGCCCTTGCCGGGCACCTCAATCTTGCGCCGAGCCGGCAACTCGATCGCGACGCCACCATTCGCGCCATTCCCAACGTCGAGCCGGATGGCCTGCTCGGCGGCATCGCCTATCACGATGGCCAGTTCGACGACGCCCGCATGGCGGTCGCGCTGGCCCGGACCGCGACGGCGCACGGCGCCGCGGTCGCCAATCGCGTCGAGGTCATCGCCTTCGACAAGCACGGAGGGCAGGTCTCCGGGGCGGTGGTGCGCGACCTCATGAGCGGGCGTGAGCTGCGGGTTCGCGCCAAGGTGATGGTGAACGCGACGGGAATCTTCTCCGACTCGCTGCGTCGCCTCGACGATCCGGCGACGCCGCCGCAAGTGGAGCCGGCGCAGGGCGTGCACCTGGTCCTCGATCGCGCCTTCGCTCCAAGCGAGACCGCGATCATGGTGCCGCACACCGACGACGGCCGGGTGCTCTTTGTGATCCCGTGGCACGGGAGGACCCTCGTCGGCACCACCGACACGCCGATGAAGCACGCAGACCTCGAGCCGCGGGCATTGCCCGACGAGATCGAGTTCATCCTGCGCAACGCCGCCCGCTACCTCGCCCGCGACCCCGACCGCTCCGACGTGCTCTCGGTCTTCGCCGGACAGCGGCCGCTGGTGCATCGGGGCGGCGGCAGCGGGCCGACCAAGGCGCTGTCGCGCAGCCACGAGGTGATTGTGGCGCCGTCGGGTTTGGTGACCATCGTGGGAGGCAAGTGGACCACCTATCGCAAGATGGCCGAGGACGCGATGAGCCACGCGGTGGTGGTCGGAGGTCTGCCTTCGAGAATCTGCGCCACCGAGGAGCTGCGCGTGCACGGCGCGCTCGACCGCGACGATCCCGCCTTGCCGGTCGAGGATCCGCTGCGAACCTACGGCAGCGACGCCGCCGCCATCACCGCACTGGGAGTCGAGCACGAGGGCTGGACCGCGCCGCTGCACGCTCGGCTTCCGTACACGCCGGCAGAGATCGCCTGGGCGTGCCGTCACGAGATGGCGAACACCCTCGAGGATGCGCTCGCGCGACGGACCCGCTGCCTGCTGCTCGACGCGCGAGCCTCGATGGAATCGGCTCCAGCCGCCGCCGCGGTGATGGCCGGCGAGCTCGGGTGGGACGATGCGAAGATCGACTCGGAGGTCGCGGCCTACCGCGAACTTGCCCGCGGCTACCTGCCGAGTTGAGGCGGGACCGCGGCGAGAGTCGCGCCGGGTCGGGTCGAGGTGAGCGCGAAGCGGCCGGCGAAGACCCGCCGCACCCGCACCTGCGGAAGGTCGAGCCGCCCCGCCATCGATTGCACTTCTCCGATCGAGAAACCCTTGGCCACGCTCAGGGCGGCATCGTGCCGCACCACCGCAGGCTGCCCGAGGGTGAGGACGCGAATTGCCGCCGCGTTGAAGCGCGAGCGGACGAGGTCGTTCCACACCATGGTCAGGCGAGCGACCTTGGACATCGCGGCCAGCACCGTCATCACCTCGAGGTCGGGGAGGTGGTGCAGGAACATGCCTGCATGGACGAGGTCGAAGGAGTCGACGCCGTAGTGCTCGACGATTCGTCGCGCATCGAGGTCCTCGATCCCGAGTCGAGTCTCTGCAGCGGCTGCGCGGCGGGCGATGGCGAGGACGCCCGGGTGGCAGTCGATCCCCACGCACTCGAGCGAGAGGCCCCGTCTTGTCGCCCAGGCGATGGCGGCGAGGGGAAGATCCGCGGCACCGGTGCCGAGATCGAGCAGGCGAAGCGGGCGATCTCGCGGCCACACCGGACGCAGCCGTTCCAGTTCGCCAAGGACCGGGCTCGCGCCGCCGAGGTGGCGATTGACGAGCCGGATGAAACGGAAGCTCGCCTCGAGCGCGGCCGCATCGACCTCGGGGTCGTCCATGTGTTCCGGGGTGAGCGGTCGATGCGTTCGCATGGTTCCGGTGGCAAGTCGAGCGGGCAGGGTTCGTATCATCGTCCCATGCTTCGAATCTCGTCGCTCACTCGATCGGCCACGCACCGCATTCACGGGGCCAGCCTGCTTGCCGCGACGGTCTGCGGGTCGGTGCTGGCGGGAACCCCGCACCAGGACGCCGCGCCGAAGCCCGAGTCGAACCCGCAGGTGGTGCGGCAGCAGGTCGCAGTCGAAGACCTTCCGTGGCCGATGGTCCTCGGCCTCCGGACGATGGCGCTCGAGCAGCGGCTGCCGGTGGTGGAGACGGTGGTTCTGGTCCCCGACGAAGCGACCTTCCTTGCGGAGATCGCCCGGTGGAGTCCGAGCGGCCGTTGGCCGGTGCTCTTCGAGGACGATCGCTACGCGCCCCTCTTCATCAAGCGGTTTGCGCCGCGACGAGTCTTCCGTCGCGCCGCGGTGGCTGCAGCCGGAAGCGATCCGGCGATGCTCGAGGCTCGGGCTTCGGAGGCGGTGATTCGAGCATTCGGCGGCGATCCGGCGCGGCAGACGCTTGCGGAGGTCTTCACGGCAGCAGCGTTCGTGCCTGCTGGAGTCGTCTTCACCGACTTCTCGGATCCGGCCTGGCCGGCCGCGGTCGCACTGGCGGCCGGCCGCGGGCAGATTCTTGCGACGCTCGAAGGCGACTTCGGAGGAATCGCCGATGTCGCCGATGCCTCGACGGTGCGGCGGCTTCGGTCCGATGTGCAGCGCGAACTCGGCGCGATCGGCATCCCCTGGGCAGGGACCAAGGATCCGATCGAAGCGATCACGCTCTGCCTCGACCTGCCGGCCAAGGCCAACCTCGACCTTCCGGAGCCGCAGCGTGTTCGTATCGCGGTGCCGGGACTCAAGCCCACCGAGGATCTCGCGATCACCGACCTCGTCGGGCGACTCGAGAACGGCGAGCGCTTCGCAGTGGTCGGCCAGATCTTCGGGCCCCGGAATCGATGCCTCTACGCGGCGATGGCTTCGCTCTTCCTTCCCCGCGATCGGATCTGCCTCTTCAACACCTATCAATCCGATGGCGACTGGGCGGTGTACGGAGTGGGTGATCTTGAGGCAGGGGTCGAGTCGATCGGCTTCGAGGCGGAGACCTTCGCCGGCACCGCGGCGGAAATCCGCGGATGGCTGAAGGTGCAGGAAGGGGAGACGCCGCCGGATGTGCTCTTCCTCAACAGTTCGGGTGAGCCCAATCGCATGAGCCTCGCCTCGGGCCAGTCGGCGCAGACCGCCGATGTGCCCCGGCTCCGTCGACCGCTTGCGCTGCACATGATTCACAGCTTCTCGATGGCGCGGCCGGGCGATGCCCGCACCATCGGCGCTGCCTGGCTCGACGCGGGTGTCTACGCCTACGTCGGTGCGGTGAGCGAGCCGTATCTGGCTTCGTTCATCCCGCCGCGATTCGTGCTGGAGCGACTGGCGAATCTCATTCCATTTCTCGCCGCGTCGCGGCAATACGAGGGTCCCTTCTCTCCCTCGTGGCGAGTGATGACCTACGGCGACCCCCTGATGCTTGCGGCGCCGCCGGCGCAGCATCGATTGCCCCGGATTCCGCCCCCGGGCCATGAACTCGTGGATGGCGAGGATCTCCGCGAAGCCGCCAAGGAGTCGATGCGGGCCGCAGCGAGCCCCGACGCCGACAGCGCCGCGATCACCCGCGCCATGCTCGACCTGCGTCTGCTCGGCGAGGTTGAGCTGGCGAGCCGATTCTGGGCGAGCGTCCGCGACCGTCCCGCCGCGAAGGGGGCCGCGATGGAGGCCCTGCGTGCGCTCTTCGAAGCCGATCAGTTCAGGGCGTTTCTAGAGACCTGGCGAACGCTCAACGATCCCGATCCGGAGGCCGTCACGATGCTCTGGCAGCTCTGCGGTCCGAGGATCGGTGCCATCTCCGATCCTGACATCATTCGACTGCTGCAGGCGAATCTGCGCGGTCCCCGCACCTGGCTCGATCTCGAGCGGATCCTGCCGGCGATCCGCAGTGCCCTCGGCCCGGGCATCGCACGGCGACTGGTGCAGCGAGAGATTGATGCCGCCAAGAACTCGACCGATCAACGCGAGTTGCGGCGGCTGCTCGATTCGCTGGGAGACACCGGTCGTGATGGCGGGGTCGATGCCTCAACGCCCAATCGCTAGGGCGACGACTTGGAATTCGGCGAGCCGGCGGGCGGGGGGCGGTCGAGTTCAAGCAGCCGAGCCCGGACTTGCTCGAGCATCGCGTTGTGACCAAGCGAGTCGATCTCTGCCGCGATGCGATCGAAGCCGGGCAGATCGGCCATCGCCACGGCTACCGCTGCGGTGAGATCGAACAGTCCTTCGAAGGTCGGATGGAGGCGATCCCGCTGGACGAGCGGCGGTCGCTTCGGACCTGCCGAGTCGACGGCACTTTCGGGAGGGTTGGTCGATTCGGGCACTTGGCCAGCTTCCGGAGGATCTGTGGGAGCCGGGTCACCGCCAAAGGTGGCGGTCATCGCCTCGCGGGTCCGCTCGGCGAGCGGGAAGATGCGAACCTTGGGGCGGTCTGCCGCCCACTTCCGAAGCCGCCGGTTCAGTCGTTCGAGGGTCTCGGGTTCGGGCACGCTCCAGCGGTTGAGCACGCGCGGGTTGGCCCCGCGCATGTCGGGCAGGTCGCCGACCAAGAGCGGTGCCTCCACCTGATCGAGCAGAGACAGGCCGAGTTCGAAGAGGGCGTCGCGATCGGCTTCTTGCGAGATTCTGCGACCGTCGGCGGTGAACGCGCCGTAGGCGAACCAGAAGAGGAAGTCGACGGCGATCACCGCATCAGGCTCGCCTCGAATGCAGCGCTCGACCGCGTGAGGTCCGGTGGTGCAGGGATCGCTGAAGAAGGACGCAGTCGACCAATCGGCCACGACGCACGGCGGCGGATCCACGATGGCTCGGAGCACTGTGCCGAGCCGTGCACTTGCGATGCCCGGTCCGTCACCGCCGGGCCCATTCACGACCACGGAGAATCCCGCGCTGGCGCTGGCGCCGAGGATGGCGAACCGCTGCACGGCGTGTCCGCCCACCTCTGCGGCTGCCGCGCCGGCAACGAGTATCGATGCGAGCACCAGACCTCCGGCGACACGAGCGATCATCGGATGACCCTTGGAACTGAAGACCATGGAGACCTTCGCGTGTTCAACGTCCGGCTCATCAAGTCGGCGTGAGAGACGAGCTAGTGAAGGTCTTCGAAACTTGGAAGCGGCGGGAGCGGGTCGATTGCGCGACTGCCCTTCGAGCGTGAGGCAGCGGCATCGGAAGGGTTCGAGTTGGGGCGTTGCACCACTTCAAGTTCCGGCTGCTTGACGAGATCGCGGTCGGAGGAGTCCGACGATGCTCCCACACTTCGATGCGGCGCCTGCTGCTGGGCAGAAGACGAGTCGGAGGCTGCATTCGAACTTGGCAGCACTGGCGGGGGCGGTACCGACGTCGACATCGAGGCTTGCGTTGGCGTCGAGGTAGCCGCCCGCGGTGGCGGCGGCGGAGGCGTCGGTGGTGATGGCGGCGCTGCGGCTGCGGGTGGCGGCGGCGGCGCCGGTCGTGATGTTGGCGCTGCGACCGGGGGTGGCGGCGGCGGAGGCGCCGGTCGTGATGTTGGTGCTGCGGCCGCGGGTGGCAGCGGCGGAGGCGCCAGTCGTGATGTTGGCGCTGCGACCGCGGGTGGCGGCGGTGGAGGCGTCGGTCGTGATGGCAGCGCCGCGGCTGCGGATGGCGGCGGAGGAGGCGTCGGTTGTGATCGCGGCGCCGCGGCTGCGGGTGGCGGCGGAGGAGGGACAACCGGCCTCTGTCTCACGGTCGGGTCGGAAACTCCGGACTGGCCGCTACCCGAACTCGGTTTCTCTTGACTTCGACTGTCGGAGTCGGACTTCCGTGAGACCTTCGACCGCGGCTCGAGCCCGCGACGGTTCCTCGAAGGAGTCACGAGTTGATCGGCGGCGGGCGAATTCGTCTCCGCAAGCGGTGTCTCGTCGATTCGTCGTCGAGGCGATCTGGCAGGTCCCGGCGTCTCAGCCATCGCGGAGAGCGCCGCGGGAGGCCGGCTCGTCGGTGCCTCGTCGAGGTGGTCCTTCGCTGGTTCGTCGGCGACGGTTGGCTCGAGATCGTCCGCCGGCGAATGTTGGGAGTCTCGTCGAGAGGTCGTGACTGATTCCGTTTCGACCGACCGCTCAGCCGGCGGGTTCTGCTGCGGTGCGGTCGCCGCGGCCCGCAGTACCTCAGCCGGGAATCGCAGATCTCGCACCGTGGACGCGAGATGGAGCTTTGGGTTGTCGTTGAGGCGGATCCACTCGTCCGGGCGGATCTCGCCGTTCCACGCCATCGCCCGGACCTCCCGTGCCCGGTACGGCCCCCGAACTCGACCATCGAGGCCAATCACAAAGTATGCCACTCCGATGAGACTACCCGAGGTTCGTCGGCTCGCAAGGTCGGACTTCCGATGTCGATCGACCTTGCGAACCTGGGAGGTCCGGCGGCTCCCGCGTTCGACCTCCCTAGACTCTCGACTCGCCTCGTTCGACGAGTGACCCCATGCTCTGGCAGCCAGCCCTTCCCGATCGATATCTGAGATTGACGCCAGACGCGGCCGCCGCGGCGATCGAGTCCCGTCGTCGCGAACTCGGCGATGCGCTGCTGATCCTGGGGCACCACTACCAGCAGGACGAGGTGATCCGCCACGCCGACCTGACCGGCGACAGCCTGCGACTGAGTCGACTTGCCGCCGAGGAGGCCCGCCGCCGCGGCACTCGATTCATCGTCTTCTGCGGCGTCCACTTCATGGCCGAGACCGCCGACCTTCTGACTGACGATTCGGTCGCGGTGATCCTGCCAGACCTCTCCGCCGGTTGCTCGATGGCGGACATGGCGCAGTGGGACGAAGTGGTCGAGGCCTGGAGCGCCATCGAGGCGGTGCACCGGGCATCGGGAATCCCGGTGCGGGTGGTGCCGATCACCTATGTGAACAGCAGTGCCGCCATCAAGGCGTTCGTGGGAGCTCGCGGCGGAGCCTGCTGCACCAGTTCGAACGCGGCGCGGGTCTTCGAGTGGGCGTTGGCGGGAGGGGCCACCCCGCTCGGCCGCGACGAGACGGTGCAGGTCCTCTTCCTGCCCGATCAGCACCTCGGCCGCAACACCGCCAAGCGCTTCGGAATGGTGACCGAGATCGATGCCGCCGAACGCGGTGGCGAAGCGGAGACCGCGCTGTGGAACCCCCGCAAGCACCTCGGCGGTCTCGACGAGGCCACCATCGCCTCGGCGCGAGTGCTGCTGTGGGCTGGGCACTGCAGCGTGCACAAGCTCTTTCGACCCGAGCATGTCGAGATGGCGCGTGCGCGTGACGATGGCACCTCCGTTCTCGTGCATCCGGAGTGCAGCCAGGAGGTGGTCGACCTCGCAGACCTCGCCGGCTCGACCGAGTTCATCATCCAGCGAATCGAAGAAGCCGAACCCGGGTCGCGCTGGGCGGTCGGCACCGAAGTGCATCTCGTCTCCCGCCTCGCCAAGGCGGCCAAGGCCCGCGGGGTCGAAGTGAGGATCCTCAGCGACTGCCAGTGCCTCTGCACCACCATGTATCGGATCGACCCGCCGCACCTGCTGTGGACGCTCGACGAGCTGGCGGGCGGACGGGTGGTGAATCGGGTCGACGTGCATCGGGAGGCGAGGGCCGATGCGCGGCTCGCGCTCGAGCGAATGCTCGAACTCGTCGAGCACCCTCAGGCTGCCGCAGCGGTGGACTAGATGGAAGCGAGTCCTCGTTCATCCGGCCTGCGTCGCCGCTCGGGCCTGAGATGGGCAGTACGCGCCGCCCTGGCTGTGGTGGTGGCGCTGGTCGTCGCACTCGCGCTCGTTCCGACCATTGCCCGACCTTGGATCTCGTCGGCGATCGTTGCGGCGGCGAAGCGGGAACTGTCGCCGACGGCTCGCGTCGAAACCGAGGTCTCGCTCGGCTGGTTCTCGCCGCTCTCGGCGAACATCGAGGTGAAGGACGGCTCCGAGGTCGACTTGCTGGCGGCAGTCTCGACGACTCGCGGGTTGTGGCACTGGATCGGTCCACTCCTCGGCGGCGCCATCGGCGAGGTCCCGATCGGGTTCTCGATCGTCGGTCGCCTTGAGGGAACCGGGGGCAGTGCCCTTGCCGATCGGATCTTCGGGAAGAGGTCCGGCGCGTCCGAGCCCGTGGTGAGCCCGAGCGAGTCCGCTTCGACCATTGAACGCCCGGCGCCGATCGCGACCGAAGACTCGGCATCCGCATCGCCGTGGCCTCGAGGACTCGCGATCACCGCAAGCGGCTCGATCGAGCTCACGTGGCTCGATGCCGAGCGCGGCATCGATGTCGGCGTGCGTTCCAAGCGGATCGAACTGGGGCTCGCCGAGACCGGTTCGTGCGATGCCTTGGTCGACCTCGAGATCGGCCGAGTCGCGGAGTGGCCGGCGCTTCCGGGTCGCCTGGTCGTCGAAGGAAGCCTCTCGCTGACGCCGCAGGACTCGGCACCGATCGATTGGACCTCGGCGGCCGGCGTGGTGGCGGCAAGCGGATCGGCGGCTGGGTTCACCTGGGAATCGCGGCAAGTCGCGATCTCGACGTTTCAAGCGAGTGCACGACTCGAGCAGGGCAAGGGGCTCTCGCTGGGAGCGAGAGTCGAGGCGGAACTCGACGGCGAGTCCGCGATCGCCGAGGCGGATGTCTCCTGGGCGGCGCCACTGGCCGCCGATGGATCGGTCCGGCGCGATCTCGGTGGCATCGGCGGAGTGCTTCGGCTTGCGGGTGTTCCGACGGGCCTGGTCGCCCCTGCGTTGCCGCCTTCGCAGGCGACAGTGCTTCGAGATCTCGGCGCCACCATCGATGCGTCGATCGTGGCTGCACGCGACGGGAGCGCAGAGGTCGTCGCCGAGATCGCGATGGAGCGATTGCTCGTGACCGCCTCGGCCCAACTCGATCGCGAGACCGGCGCGGTGCATGGGGGCAGCGCGACGCTGGAGGCGACACCATCCACTCGACTCTCGCTGCAATCGCTCGGCGGCGAGGGAGATCAATCCATCGCAGAAGATCACCGGCTGACGATCTCCGGCAGCGTGAGAGCGTTTCAGTACGACGGCACCCGCGACGCGAGCCTCGCCGGAGCCACGATCCGGATCGCCGATGCTGCTGCGATGCTCCAAGCGGTCGTTCCCGGTCTCGCGGCCGAGGGAGCGACTCCGCTCGCCATCGAACTCGAGGACTTCCGCTGGCAACTCGGTGCGGACGCCTCCGCGATCGCGGCGCGGGGGAGACTTCAGGTCGATGCAGCGCTTGCGCTCGTCGACGAGGGTGGAGCCACCGTCGCGCCGGTCGTCGATCCATGGGTCGAGTGGTTCGCAGAACCGCTCGGTGAAGCACTCTCATTGCGAGGCGGCGCGGAACTTGCCGGTGGAGCGCTCCGATTCGAAGAGCGGTTGGAAGGGCTCTGGACCGGCGATTCGTGGATCGCTCCGGCAGATCTGCGCCCGCACGGAACCCTCGAGCTTCTTGGCGTGCCCCCCGAGGTGCTGGCGGCGTGGATTCCGGATTCGGTGCGTCCGGCGTGGGAGGCGCAGCAGCCGGGGAACTTTTCGCTCGAACTCGGCACCAGGGTCGAGGGTGATCGGCTCGAAGGACTGCTGAAGGCCTCGGGAGCGGGGCTCTCGCTGCAATCGCCGCTGTCGCTCGACGCGCAGCGGTTCGCGCTGGGGCCGCTGTCGCTCGACGTGTCGCTCGTTCCGCAGGCCTTCAAGGCGCTTCCCGAGTCTTGGCGAGGCGGGTGGACGCTGCTCGAGCCGGCGCAGGTTTCGGTGGCCAGCGAGCCGCTTGTGGCGTCACTCGACTCGCTGCGGCTCGGGACCATCGAGTTTCCGGGGCTCGCAGTCACGTTCGCGTCCGACGCCGTGAGACTTGGTGGAGCCAACAGCGGCGACCTTGTCGCCCTGAATGACCTGCGGGGAACGCTGCGGCGTCAGCGTGACGCCTCGCTCGAGGCACAATTGACGCTGGCGTTCGCTGCAAGCCGGATGGCGCTCGGCGATGGCGAGACCGGTGTATTGACCACCATGCAGCCGGTGCCCTTGGCGATTTCCTACGGGCAATCGGCGGAGTCTGCCGGTGGACGAGTCGAGTTCGAGAACGGTCCCATCGAAGCCGTCCTCGGCGGCGATCTCGAGGCGGGGCGAACGCAGTTCGCGGCGCATCGGGCCAGACTGGAGTGGATCGACGATGGTGAGCGGATCGAGTTCGTGCTCGAACCAGCGACGGCGGAGTCGTCCGCGGCGATGGCGCTCGAGTTTCGCGGCTCGCTCACCGCGGGCGAGTCCGAGCACTGGGCCCTCGATGGCGAGGGTGGGATCCGCCGCATGCCCGCAGCGGTCGTCAGCGCCTTGGTCGCAGACGATGGCCTTGCCGGCCGGGCCCTCGGCGAGTCGCTCGATGCGACCCTGCGGGCAACCTCGCTTGCCGCGGAGTCGGGCGAGCTCAGCCTCTCGTTGCGGGGCTCGCGAGGACGGCTCGAACTTCCGCAACTGCAGATCGAGCCGGAGGTGGTGCGGATCCCGGACGAATCGCCCTTCACCGGAGCGATCTCGTTCAGCCGAGATCTCGTTCCGGCGCTCGAGGGACTCAACCCGATGCTCGGGCAACTGGTCTCGATGGACGAGCCGATCCGCCTTCGACTCTCCGGCTGCACGATTCCGAGAGCGGGAGTCGGGCTCGATCGACTCGCGGGCGATCTTCGGATCGACTTCGGTCGCGGCCGGTTCGTTCCCGATGGGATCCTCAAGGGTGTGCTGGTCGCGTTCGGCGACGCGAATGCCGCCGGCTTCGATGGGCTTGCGGAACCGCTGGTCGCGACGATCCGTGGCGGTAGGCTCGACTACCGCAACTTCGCGGTTCGATTCGTGCCCGCGGGAAGCGGCTGGCGAAACTCGCTGGTCTTCTCGGGCAGCGTCGATCTCGCCCGCACGCCCGCGTACGGAGAGTTTTCGGCGGAGTACCCGGCAGCCTCGCTGGGAGCCTATTCGCGCGAGATTCGCGAACTCGCGGACCGGTCGCCGGGCCTGCTCGAGTCGCTGGCGGTGCCGATGACGGTCTTCGGTCCCCTCGACGGCTCGGATCTCAAGGTCCGCATCGACTTCGACTTCGGCAAGCTGCTCGAGGCGGGGCTCCGGGAAGGGGCGCGGCAACTGCTCGACGGTCTGCTGCGACCGAAGCGGTGAGCGATCGGCGATACACTCGCGACCGTGCCCCTGGTCGGGTCGGCATGCGGCCGGCCGGCTCGAAAGAGGTCGTGACGCCCCATGAAGATCGTCATCTGCGGCGCTGGTGAAGTCGGGGCCTACGCCTGCGAGGTCCTCGACCGTCGCGGCGAGTCGGTGACGGTGGTGGACACCCGCGCCGAGCGGCTGCGAGCCCTCGAGGAGAACCACGACATCCGAACGCTCGAGGGCAATTGCGGCCGCGCCGACGTGCTCGTCGAAGCGGGCTGCGGATCGGCGGGCCTGGTGGTGCTGGCCACCGACAACGACGAGGTGAACCTGCTCGCCGGGACCATCGCCAAGCGGCTCGGCGCCAAGCAGGTGGTGGCTCGGGTGCACGACTTCGGCTACCTCGAGCAGGAGGAGATCGACTACGCCGAGGTGCTCGGCATCGATGAACTGATCTGCCCCGAGTACTCGACCGCGATCGCCATCGCCCAGACCATCCGCAACCCCGCCGCCACGGCGGTGGAGAGCTTTGCCCGCGGCCACATCCAAATGGAGCAGTTCGAGGTCGACGCGGGAGCCGACGCGGTCGGCAAGTCTCTTTCGAGCCTGCCGCTTCCCGCGGGCACGCGGCTCGCGGCGGTGCAGCGCGACGGCAAGTCGTTCATTCCCGACGGGTCCACCACGCTCCTGGCCCGCGACTCGGTGTTTCTCGTTGCGGCAAGCGACTCGCTCGACCAGGCTCGTCGGCTCTTCCGATCCGGGGATCCCAAGCGCCGCCGGGTGGTCGTGATGGGCGGCAACCGCATGGCGGCGTGGCTCTGCCGGCTGCTCGAAGGCAGCGGCGTCTCGATCCGGCTCTTCGAGCGAGACGCGGCGCGAGCCGAGCAACTCGCGGGCGAACTCGAGGCGGTGACGGTGCTCAACGCCGACCCCATCGATGCGACCGTCTTCAATGAAGAGCGAATCGGCGATGCCGACGACTTCGTGGCGATGGTCGACGACGACGAGGACAACATCATCGGCGGGGGGCTCGCGCGGAGCCGCGGCGGGGGTCGGGGGGTGACGCTGGTGCAGCGAGCCGACTACCTCGATGTCCTCTACGACATCGGAGTCGATCGGGCGTTCAGCCCAAAGCTGGTGGCGGCGCGGCAGATCGAGGAACTGCTCGATCGCGGCCCGATGCGCACGCTCACCGTGCTCGCCCGCGGGCAGCTCGACCTCCATCGGGTGGTGGCGGCTGCGGGTGGCCGCGCGGTCGGGCAGCGCCTTCGCAACGTCAAGCTCACCCCGCACTGGGCGGTGATCGTGGTCCAGCACGGTGACGAGACCCGCGTGCCCGGTGCCGATGACCAGATCGAGCCGGGCGACACCGTGCTGGTGCTCGGCCCGCACGGCCGCGGTGCCGATCTGCCGGAGATCTTCGGCGCGGGCTGACCCTCGTCGCGGAACCCACCACTCGTGAACGTCAGCCTCGTCATCGCTGAACTCGGCCGGCTGCTGCTGCTGCTCTCGGCCCTGCTCGCCGGCGTCGCGACGATCGGAGTCTGGGACGGCTGGCACGGCGGCACCCGCGAAGACTGGCTCGCCGCGGGGGCGTTGGGTCTCGCGGCGGCGATCGCGGTGGCGGCGGGGCTGGCGATGCGGCTCGGTGTGAAGTCGTTCCGTCGCCGGCGAAGCCGCGGGCCGGGTCCGCTCGGGCGACGCGAGGCGGTGCTGCTGGTGACCGGTTCGTGGTTCGTCGGCGGAGTGCTCGCCGCACTGCCCTACGTGGCGTGGGGCACCTGGGAAGGGCCGCTTGGCTCGGAGGTCGGCCTCGATCGCGTGGTGCCGTGCCTCTTCGAGTCGATCAGCGGATTGACCACCTGCGGCGCGACCATCGTGACCGACATCGAGAAGCTTCCGCGGGCGATTCTGATGTGGCGTTCGCTCACCCAGTGGATCGGCGGACTCGGGGTGGTGCTTCTCTTCGTGGCAGTGCTGCCATCGCTCGGCGTCGGCGGCAAGCGGCTCTTCATGGCCGAGTCGACCGGTCCGACGCCGGAGGGCTTGCGGCCGCACGTCCGCAGCACCGCCCGCACGCTGTGGGGGTTCTACGTGGTGCTCACCCTCGCCGAAACGCTGCTGCTCATGCTCTGCGGACTGAGCGGATTCGACGCCCTCAACCACTCGTTCACCACGCTGTCGACCGGAGGGTTCAGCACTCGCAACGCAAGCATCGCGGCGTTCGACTCGGTCGCCGTGGAGTTGGTGATCATCCCCTTCATGGTGCTGGGGGGCGTCAGCTTCGTGATCTACGACCGCCTGCTCAAGCGTCGGTTCGAGCTGGTCTGGCGAGATCCTGAGCTTCGGCTCTACCTCGGCTTGCTCGCGGGATCGTCACTGGCGATCGCCACGGTGCTGATCCTCCGCGGCGAGCCGATCGAGCTCGTCTCCGGCGCAACCGTGGGACCGGGCCTTTGGGCGTCGCTCCGCGAGGGAGCCTTCACCGCGGTCTCGATCATGACCACCACCGGCTACTGCACCGCCGAGTTCGACTTCTTCCCGCTGCCGGCGATCGCGGTGTTGCTGGTGTTGATGTTCATCGGCGGCTGCGCGGGCTCGACCGGCTCGGGAGTGAAGGTGATCCGCGCGTGGATCGGCATGCGGCAGGTGGTCGGCGAAATCGAACGGGAGTTTCGACCCTCGGTGGTCCGCCCGATCAGGCTTGGTCGCCGAGTCGTCGATCCGAAGACGGTTTCGGCGTCGATGTCGCTGCTGCTTGCGGCGATGCTGGCGGTCGCGGTGGGCACCTTCCTGATCTTCGCCTTCGAGGGAGCCCAATGTGATCCCGGCACCGCGTTCAGCGCGGCGCTCTCGAGCCTCGGCAACGTGGGACCGGGCATCGGTCAGGTCGGGGCGGTCGAGAGCTACGCCCTGATGAGTCAGCCTTCGCAGGTGGTGCTCATGGGGCTGATGATCCTCGGCCGCCTCGAGTTCTTCGCGGTGCTCGCGATCTTCACGCGAAGCTTCTGGAGCCGGGGCTGAGCTGATGGGGATCGTTCGACCATGAAGCGTCGCCGACGCGGGCTGGTGCTGGGCCGCGACCTCGACGACTACGGCTTCGACGCCGAGGAGAGGGCCGCAATCTCGCGCGAGATGCGCGAACTGCAGCAGTCGGACTACGGACCCTACTTCCCGCTCTCGTTCGGGGCGCCCGCCGCGCCGGACGCGGTGCGGCGTCGCCGCCTTGGAGGCCGCTTGATCACGCTCGTGCCCTTCGTGCCCGCGGCCGCGATGGTCCTCGCGGTCGCCAGCTCGCGGTTCATTCCCGAGGCTGTCACCGGCTGGCGATGGGGCGGGCTGGTGGTTGCGCTGGTGGCGGTCCAACTCGCCCTGAGCATCGCGTGCATCGCGGTGCTGCTGCAGCGGGCAAAGCGTCCCTATCTCGCCGCGGTCCTGCGACGGCGGGGAATCGTCCGCTGTGAACGCTGCGGCTACACGATCTCGACCGGCAACCCGGACGAGACCGCGAACGAGCCGCGCTGCCCCGAGTGCGGATGGGCGGTGCCCTGAAACCCGAGCCCCGACGGCTCAGAGCAGCGTCAGCAGCTCGTCGTCGAAGTCCTTGCCGGGGGTGCGGACCAAGGTGACCTTGGTGCTCGACATCCCGTCGATGAACAGGCTCGCGGCCTCGGCGAAGAGCCTCTGGAAGCTCTCGCACTTCTGGAGCTTCTGGACCTCGCCAAGCAGATCCTCCATGGTGGCGTGCCGAGACTCGAAGTGGATCTCACGCGGGCGGTCGAAGAGGGTGGTGGAGACTTCCGTCCGGATGCCGAGCGAAGTCAGGTGATCAGCGATCTTGTGCGCAATCGCGAGGGCCTCGGCGAACTTGTCGACCTTGGCGACGACGGATCGAGTCTTGATGAACATGAGTGGGTTCCACCGTTGGGGACGGAAGTCAAACTTGGGAGGATCCTATCTGCCGCCGGTCGACCCGACCCTGCGCCAGTGATGCTGTCCCATCGGTCCAGTCGCACCCTCCCTGATCCGCACATGACCGCCTCCGACCGCGAACACTTGCAACTGCTTGCCGGACCCCCGCGCCGCATCATCTTCGTTGCCGGGATGCACCGCACCGGCACCTCGCTGCTTCACCGCATGCTGGCCTCGGTGGCCGACGTCGACTTCGTCACCTTCTACGACGTCTGCGAGTTCTCCCGGTTGCTCGACCATCGGATCCGGGGCGGCCGCGAAGAGGCGATCGCGGTGATCGAATCGCGCCTCGCGCCGTTGGCCGGCAGACGAGGAATCGACCGCATCCCCGTGGGGGCGCTCGAGCCAGAGGAGTACTCGGGCGTGCTGCGACGGTCCTGTGTCGGCCTCGATCGCTGTCGCCCGTACTCCAACCCGGATCTCGAGCCGCTCCGGCTCCTTGCCCGCAAGAAGGCCTTTCTCGCCGATCGCCCGAGGCCGCTGCTGCTCAAAGGTCCGATCGACTCGTACGACGGCCTCCTGAGAGTCGACGCGGCGCTTCCGGACATCACGTTCGTCTTCGTGCATCGCCATCCGCTGACGACGCTTGAATCCCATGTGCGGTGCTGGCGGAACTTGCTTGAGACGCCCAATCCCTGGTTCGCCGAGCTCGACCGCGGCTACCGCGGCCTGCTCTCTCAACCCGAGCTGCTCGACGCGGCGAAGCGCCACTGCGGCAGCGAAGGACATGTGCGGGGCCTCTGCGCCCGAATCCGCACCGGCGTGCTGCACGCGCTCGAGGTCGAGCACACGCTGCTCGCTCACCGCGTCGTGCATGTTCGCTACGAGGATCTCTGCCGGGCCCCGGCGACCGAACTGGTTCGGGTGCTCGCGTCGCTCGGCCTCGAACAGGCTCGCCCGTGCGGGGAGCCGGTCGCCGCGCCCCGCTCGGAGGAAGTCGACGAGTCCCTGAGCCGGATCCACGCCGAGTCGATCGAGTCGTGGCGGGCGTATCTTCGTCGGCACGGCTATCCCGATCGCCCCGAGGCGTGACATGTCGCTCTTTCGCACCGAACAGCTGGAGCTCGGCTCGATCCCGGCGAGGGACCCCTCGCCTCCATCGCCGTGGACCTCGGGATCGGTGCTGCTCACCGGTGCGACCGGACTGCTCGGCTCGGCACTGCTCGAGTCGATGCTCGCCTCGACGGAGGCGAGAGTGGTCTGCGTCGTTCGGGGCTCGAACGACGCCGACGCCGAGGGCCGCCTCCGCACCGAGATCGCCCGCCGCAGGCTCGCCGTCGATTGGGCTCGCGTCGAGGTTGTGCGCGGCGATCTTGCTGCGGCCGAACTGGGACTCGCCGAGGTCACGTTTTCCCGGCTTTCCCAGCGAGTCGACCTGATCCTCCATGCTGGCGCAGAGGTCGCCTGGTGGGGCGAGCTCGACCGGGTCGCCGCCACCAATCTGGACTCGCTCCGCACCATGGCCGCGATCGCGGGACGCGGCCGTTCCAAGCGAGTCGCCTTCATCTCGTCCTGCGCGGTCTTCAACGCAGACGCCTACGCGAACGCCGAGTCGGTGGCCGAGGAGCCGCTCGCCGCGGATCCGAGCGGCCTCCGGTCGCCCTACGTGCAGTCCAAGTGGGCGGGAGAGCGGCTCTGCTCGGCGATCTCAGCATGCGGGATCCCGACCTCGATCCTTCGGGTTCCCTATCTGCTTCCGCACTCTCGGCATCCGATCCCGAATCTCGCGGGTGCGGTGGATCTTCTGATCGATGCCGCGATCCGGCTTGAGGTCGCGCCGGAAGTGGGTCCCACCCTCCCGTTGTGTCCGGCGGACCATTGCGCCGAGCGGATCGTTCAGATCCTCCGAGCGCCGCTGGGACCGGCCTCGATCCACCATGTCGCGCCGTTCGAGTCGCTGCCGTGGTCGATCCTGCTCGCGGCGGCGCACCAAGAGGGACTGCTCTGCAGGTCCATGCCCTCGGAGGCATGGTTCGAACGTGCGAGAGAAGCTTCGCGGGAGCGGCGCGAGCTTCGTCCGATCGTCACGTTGTTGAGCCGCGATCCCTCCCGCACGCTGTGGTCGCGGTCGAACATCTGCCGGGTTCGATTCGACGACGCCGCCACCCGCGCGGCGATTCCGGATCTGCCGCCCAAGTCAGCGCTCGAAGCGGATTGCCTTCGCCGCTTCGTCCGCAGCATCGCCACGACGGTCGCCCGAGGCGAGCCCGCGGAACGTCAGGCGCGTCCGGCCGAGTAGATCGCTTCGAGCGATCGCTGGGTGCGGCGATCGGGAGTGACCAACGCAACCAGCGCCGCGCAAACGGCGAGCGCGACAAGACCGGCCCCGATCGACCAGTGCACCGCCGCGACGAAGGCCTGCGAGGCGATCTGAAGATGGGGAGCGTCGGGCGCAAGCGAGAGTCGCGCTGCAGCGGTCTCGGCCCCGGTCAGCGAGGCTCTCGATGCAGCGAGCGTCTCCATGGAGAGATTCGCGATCGACTCCGGTGCGGCGGCGAGGATGCCCGTCTCGAACGCGTGCTGATACGCCGTGGCGAGCGTGCTCCCGAAGATCGGGATGAGCAGCGCTCCTCCGATGCAGGCCTGAAGGTCGGAGGTCGCCGAACCCATCGCGATCTCCTCGCCGGAGACGCTGGCCATCAGGGCCCGAGAGACCGTCGGCCCGACGATGCCGACCGCGACGCCGAGGGCCAAGTAGGTGAGCCCCACCGGGAGATAGCCCCGCTCCGGCGCCCACATCAGCATCGAGGTCAGACCGAGCATCACGATCGCGATGCCAAGCAGGAGCATCGAACGCGTCCCTCGCGACGCCTGCGCCTTGGCGGCGCGCGGAGAGACGACCAAGATGGCCAGACCGGTCGGCAGAATGGCGAGTCCCGCCATTGCCGTGGTGTAGTCGAGCGTGTGCTGCATGTACTGCTGGCCCACGAAGAACGCTGCGAGCATCGAGCCGACGGTGACCGAGCCGGCGGTGGCTGCGGGCCAGAAGGTCGGACGCCGCGCGACTCGGAAGTCGAAGAGCGGATGCGGACCGACGGCCTGACGACGGACTGCGAAGAACAGAATGGTCGCCGCCGCCGCGAACGCAAGCGCAACGAGCACCGGATGGGAGGAAGTGCCTCCCGAGGAGAGCACGCCGCTCAGCAGCAGGACTCCCATCATCAGCCCCACGCCGTCGAGATGGTCGACCGGTGCATGATCCTCGCCCGCCGATCGCGGCAATTGAATGGAGAAGAGCAGGGCGAGCATGGCAACGGGGAGGCTCACTAGGAACGCCGCGCCCCACCAGTACGCACTCAGAAGCAGTCCGCCCACCGCCGGTCCGAGGGCCGCCGCGCCGATGCTGAAGCCGAACCACCGCCCGATCGCTCGATTGCGGGCCGCCCCGCTGGTGTCGGCGGCGATTACCGCCAGGGTGCTCGGATAGACGAGCGCGCAGCAGAACCCGATGCCGAGCCGAGTCGCGGCCAGCCAGTAGGGACCCGGCGCCGCCGCCGAGGCGACCGAAAGGACGATGGAGAGCACCAGGCCGATCTGGATCACCCGGGCCCGACCGATGCTCTGAGACAGGCGTCCGAAGTAGAGGACGGCGCTGCCCATGCCTACCGAGGCGCACGCGCCGATGAGGGTGAGGTCGTACGAGCTCGCGTCCATGGCGCGACCGATCTCGACGAGGGCGATGTTGGCGGCGCCAAGGTTGATCGCCGAGGTCATCGCCGCCGTGATCAGCGCGGCCTGTGCGAGCCCGCCGAGAGAGGTCGAACCAGCGGAGGTGCCGGCCTGGACGTTCGTCGACTCGCTCATGCGGAGTCGCCCGGAGTCGACCGGAGTGTGCTTGGCATCAAGAGTCGACCAAGGCCCGGGCCCCAACACCCACAACGATCCCGGCGAAGACTCTCGGGCAGCGCGACACGTTTCTGCGCTGCAAACTCGGCGGCGGCGTGAATGGGAGCCCCTTCGAAGTCGCCGCCGACTCCTCGCCTCACATCGGTTTCTCTTCGACGGTCTGGTCGTAGACCTCGAGCAGCTTGGTCTTGTCGAAGATCAGCTCCTGCCGCGAGAGGCCGGTGACCTCGTAGTGCGGCGTCAACTCGATGGCGTCGCAAGGGCAGGCCTCTTCGCACATTCCGCAGTAGATGCAGCGCAACTCGTCGATGTCGAACTGCTTGGGGTACTTCTCGCGGTCGTCCCAAGGGCTCTCGTCGGCGACGATGTGGATGCAGTTGGCGGGGCAGGCGGTGGCGCACATGAAGCACGCCACGCAGCGGACCCGCCCGTCCTCGTCCTTGTTCAGCCGATGCACGCCGCGGAAGTAGGGGCGGTACTGGCCGCCGTCCTCGACGGGTCGGTCGTCGCGCTTCTGCTCGGGGTACTGGACGACCCAGAGGGTGTCCTTGTTGGATCCGTTGCGGCCGAAGTTCTGGAAGGCGTGCCGCAGGGTGGTGCCGAGCCCCTTGAAGATGCTCGGGATGAAGAGGCTCTCGGTGCGGTTGAGCCGCGTGACGCTGCAGTCGACGATGTCGCGGTCGGGGATCGGCATGGTCGGCATCGTAGGGGTCGGCGGCGATTTGGGGTCGGAGGTTCGCCGCGGAAACCGCTACCGTCTGGAGATGCACGGGCTTCGCCCTTCGCGTGGATCCGGACCCGCCGACACTCGCGAAGCCGAGGAAGTTCGCATCGGCTACCGCATGCTCGGCCTGGGATTTCAGGTGGTCAGCGAGGTCGGCGCGGGGCTGCTGCTCGGGTGGCTTGTCGAGTGGGCGACGGGATGGAAGTGGTCGATCGCCGTCGGAGGCATCGTCGGCATCGTGATCGGGCTGACCACGCTGGTGCGATCGGCGTGGAAGCTCGTGGGAGGACTCGAGTCGAACGAGAAGCGGCCCGGGCCGGGACCGGGCGGGAGTCGATCATGAAGGGCGGCTCGGCGGAGTCGGGCGGCGGTGGAGTCGAGCCTCGATTCCGGGTCTCGACGGCCCGGCTCGCGGGGGCGGTGCTGGCCGCCGGACTCGGGTCGGCTGCGGTCGCGGCGGTGCTTGGCCATCGCTTCGCCGATGCGGCCGGCGGGGCTGCGTTCGGCGCGGCGATCTCGGGGTCCACGGCGCTCCTGGGGGTGCTGATCCTGAAGCCTTGGAAGGAGCGTCCTGCAAGCGATTGGATGACCTCGTGGCTCGCCGCGACGGTGGTCCGATTGCTGTTGACTCCGCTTGCGGCGGGATCGCTATACTCCGCCCTCCCGTTGCCGGGAAAGCCGTTTCTTCTGGCGGTGGCGGGGACGTATCTGGCCTGTCTTGCCGCGGAATCCGTGGTCTTGGCCCGAGACGTCGGAAGAGCCCTGAGTGAAGCCGCGCCGGCCCGCGGGACCACCGACCCGCCCGGCGATCGTTCCTGACCGCGACCGCCCCTTTCCACCCGTTTCGAATGCACGAACTCATCACGCTGCTGGCCTCCGGAGGCGAGTTCAATCCCCTCGGACACGTGCTCGACCAGCACGTGCCCGGCACCAACGGGTCGGTGAAGTTCAGCCTCGTCATGGTCTGTCTCGGCGCGGTGCTGGCGCTCTGGGCGCTCGCGTCGGCCGCCAAGCGCATCGCGATCGGCCCCGAGTCGGAAGGCACCGAGCGTTGGGTCACCCGCGGTCGCCTCGCCCAGCTGATCGAGTCGATCGTCCTCTATCTCCGCGACGAGATGCTGCTTCCGGTGATGGGCGAGCGGCTCACCAAGCGCTACCTGTCCTACCTGCTCTCGCTGTTCTTCTTCATTCTGGTCCTCAATCTGCTGGGATTGATCCCCTTCATGGATCTCCAGCACCTCATCACCCGCGGCGTGCTCGGGCACGGCGAGGCGACGATCTTGTTCGGCGGAACCGCCACCGCGAGCCTCGCGGTGACGGGAGCGCTGGCGGTGATCTCCTTCGTGGTGATCCAGATCCACTCGATCCGCGAACTCGGAGTGGGAGGCTGGCTCGAGCACCTCTGCGGCGGCCCCGATCTGGTTCGGGGGCCCAAGGCGCTCTGGCTGGTGGTCCCGATCGTCTTCGTGGTCGAGTTCCTCGGGCTCTTCATCAAGCCTGCGGCGCTGGCGATTCGACTCTTCGCCAACATGGTCGGCGGCCACACCCTGATGGCCACGCTGCTCATGTTCGGGGCGCTCGCCCTCACCAAGGGGATGGGGCTCTTCGCAGTCGGCGGAATCACCCTCGCCTCGAGCATCTTCGCGATCCTGATCGGCGTCCTCGAGGTCTTCGTGGCGTTCCTTCAGGCCTTCATCTTCATGTTCCTCACCGCGGTGTTCATCAGCACCATGAGCCACGAGGAGCATGAGCACGAACACGACGACCACGGGCACGACCACCATCCGCAGGAGGCGGCGGCCCATCACTGAATCTGCGGCGAGCCCCTTCGCCGTCCCCTGTTTCGATTAGAGTTCTCCCCCTTGTCGGCGGCGGCCGACGGCGGGGACCGACCCACCGAACCCACCGCCGTGAACCTCACCGGAACCTCCGGAACCTTGGAGCGGACCTGACATGAAGAACCTGGTGACCCTGTCCTTGCTCGCGTTCGTCGCCACCGCCTTTGCGGCGGTCGAGCCCGCCCTCGCCCAAGAGGCGGCGGCCCGCCTGAACACCATGCAGGGCCTCGGCGGCGGCCTCGCCGCTGGCCTCGCGGTGCTTGGCGCCGGCGTCGGCATCGGCCGCATCGGCGGCAGCGCCGTCGAGTCGATCGCACGCCAGCCCGAGATGGCCGGCAAGATCTTCATCAACATGATCCTCACCGCGGCGCTCGTCGAAGGCGTGGCGCTCTTCGCGGTGGTGGTCGGCCTCATCGGCTTCAGCAGCTGATTCGTCGACATCCCCGCGGAGCGACTCCATGACCTCGCTGCTCCTGCTCGCCGCCGGCGACGGCGGACCGATCCCCTCCGAGGGGGCGGACATCCTCACCGCGGTCACCACGCTGGTGGTGGCCTTGGTTCTCTTCACCATCCTCGCGGTCAAGGTGTGGCCGCCGATCGTGAAGGCGCTCGACGCCCGCAACGACAAGATCCTCGGCGAGATCCGTGCCGCGGAAGAGGCGGGCCGCAAGGCCAGGGCGGCGATGGAGGCCCATGCGGCCGAACTCGCCAAGGCCCGCGAGGAGGCTGCCAAGATGATCGCGGATGCCCGCGAGCAGGCACGCCGTGCCGCCGAGGAGCTCAAGGCCCGCAACGAGGCGGAACTCGCCTCGATGATGGCCAAGGCGACCTCCGACATCGAGGCCGCCAAGCGGCGTGCGGTGGGCGAACTCCATCAGCACGCCGCCTCGCTCGCTTCGGCGGTGGCATCGCGAATCCTTGGGCGGGAGATTCGCCCCGAGGACCAGCAGCGCCTGGTGGAGGAGACCCTCTCCCAGGTGAACGGCGGAAGCGTCAACTGAGTCTCTCGCCACCCACACCATGACCGCAGCCCACGACCAGATCGCCTCCGTCTACGCCGAGAGCCTCTTCGAGCTCGCGACGACGGCGGGCGGCGCGACCAAGGCCGCCGAAGTCGGCGGCGAACTCGAGGCGATCGACGCGGCCATCCGTGCCGAGCCGGCGTTCCTTGAGATGCTTCGTTCCCCGATGGTCGACCGCGACCGTCGCGGCGAGGCGCTTCGCAAGGTGCTCTCGGGCCGGACCAGCGATCTGGTGCTGCGGACGATGCTGGTCATGAATCGGCGCGGGCGTGCCGGAGAGATCGCGGGGCTGGCCGCCGCGTACCGGGCGGTGCTCGATCGGGCCGAGGGTCGTCTGCACGTCACGGTGTTCACGCCGGGCGAGATGCTCGGAGATGCATTGCAGACGCTCGTCCGCGATCGGATTCGCGCGGCGATGGGCAAGGACGCGGTGATCGAAGCGAAGGCCGACGCCGACATGCTCGGCGGCATCAAGTTGCGGATCGGAGACCGGCTCATCGACGGATCGGTGGCCACGAGGCTGCGACGCATGCGGCAGTCGCTGCTGGTGCAGGGCAATCCGCAGGTTCGCAGCGAGTTTCAGAAGTTCGTGGACGAAGCCTCCTGACCGTGACTGCGGTCGAGCCGTCCCCATCGAGTTGATTCAGCGGCGGTCGAGACCGCCGAGGAGACGAGAGCGTGAAGATCAAGACCGACGAGATCGCATCCGTCATCAAGCAGGAGATCGAGCAGTTCGGCAGCGAACTCGAGGTCTCCGACGTCGGGCAGGTCATCGAGGTCGGTGACGGCATTGCCCGCGTCTACGGACTCGGCAAGGTCATGGCCGGCGAACTGGTGGAGTTCGAGGGCGCCGACGGCGTCGTCACCGGGCAGGTGATGAACCTCGAGGCCGACACCGTGGGCTGCGTGCTCTTCGGCAGCGACCGCGGCATCCGCGAGGGCGACACCGTCCGCGGCACCGGGCGACTGCTCGAGGTGCCGGTGGGCGAGGAACTGCTCGGACGCGTGGTCGACCCGCTCGGCCGCCCCGTCGACGGCGGGCCCGCGATCTCCGCCCGCGTCACCCGCAAGGTCGACATCGTCGCACCCGGCATCGCCGCACGGCAGCCGGTGAAGGAGCCGCTGCAGTTCGGCATCAAGGCCGTCGACTCGATGATCCCGGTCGGCCGCGGCCAGCGAGAGCTCGTCATCGGCGACCGCAAGACCGGCAAGACCGCGGTCTGCCTCGACGCGATCATCAACCAGAAGCAGTACTGGGGAACCCCCAACGCGGTGGTCTGCATCTACGTGGCGGTGGGCCAGAAGGAGTCCACGGTCTCGGGCGTGGTCGAGACGCTTCGCACCAACGGGGCGATGGACTACACCATCGTGGTCTCGGCGCCGGCCTCGAACTCTGCTCCGCTGCAGTACATCGCTCCCTACGCGGGCACCGCGATGGGCGAGTACTTCATGTGGCAGGGCAAGGACGGCAAGACGCCCAAGCACGTGCTCGTGGTCTACGACGACCTCTCCAAGCAGGCCGTCGCCTACCGCCAGCTCTCGCTGCTGCTTCGCCGCCCGCCCGGTCGCGAGGCGTACCCCGGCGACGTCTTCTACCTGCACAGCCGCCTGCTCGAGCGGGCGACCAAGCTCTCGGAAGCCAACGGCGGCGGTTCGCTCACGGCCCTGCCGATCATCGAGACCCAGGAAGGCGACGTCTCGGCGTACATCCCGACCAACGTCATCTCGATCACCGACGGACAGATCTATCTGCAGCCGGAGCTCTTCGCCGCCGGTGTGCGGCCCGCGATCAACGTCGGCATCTCGGTCAGCCGCGTGGGCGGCAACGCCCAGATCAAGGCGATGAAGGAAGTCGCCGGTTCGCTGCGACTCGACCTCGCGGCCTTCCGCGAACTCGAGGCCTTCGCCCAGCTCGGCACCGAGCTCGACACCGCCACCCAGCGGCAACTCGACCGCGGCCTGCGGATGGTCGAGCTGCTGAAGCAGGGGCAGTACCAGCCCTTCGACGTCATCGACCAGTGCCTCTCGATCTTCGCCGGCAGCAAGGGGCTCCTCGACGACCTGCCGTCCAAGAACGTGCACGAGTTCGAGGCGGGGCTGCTCGAGCACTTCCGCGGCGCGAAGTCCGATCTGCGTCAGCAGCTCGTCGACAAGCGGTCGTTCAAGGGCATGGAGGACCAGTTCCTCGCGGCCATGAAGGACTTCAAGGCGACCTGGAACGCGACCCACGCGAAGGGCTGAGCCTCCGGCGCCTGCATCCCGATTCCAACCGCTCGACGCCCCGCCCTCGCGGGGCGTCGTTGCATCTGCGGAGGCGAGGCTCGGGATTGGGTCTCGCGACGGGCCAACCCATCGCAACCGACGCGGCCGACCGGACCCGGTGGGCGAATCAGGCTGCGAGCGGCGGGCGAGCGGCGGGCGCCAGCGTGGCGGCGCGAGCAGGTCGGAGGCGAACGCCCGGTCGAGACGGCCCTGCGAGGAGCGGTGCATTCGTTGGCGGGGAGTCGCGCCAGCGCGCTTCGCAAGCGGAAGGCGGCGCATGGTCGATCCACTCGACGACACCCTGGAGCCCGACATGATCGACCCCGACATCGCCCGCAAGGGACTCGACGCCGCCATCGAACAGGCCCGGAAGAGCTGGTCGGAGGGCGGGATTCCCATCGGTTCGGCACTGGTCGATGCGGAGGGACGAATCGTCGCCGCCGGCCACAACGAGCGAGTGCAGTCGGGCGATCCCATCGCCCACGCGGAGATGTCCTGCATCCGCCACGCCGGACGCCGCCGCGACTGGAAACACCTCACGCTGGTCTCGACCCTCAGCCCCTGCCCGATGTGCTCTGGTACCGCGATCCTCTACAAGATCCCCCGCGTCGTGATCGGCGAGCATCGCACCTTCATGGGGGCCGAGGAGTGGATGCGCAAGGAGGGAATCGAACTCCTCGTGCTCGACGACGCTCGCTGCATCGAGCTCATGGAGCGGCTGCAGCGAGAGAAGGCGGACTTGTGGGCGGAGGACATCGGGGAGTAGGGCCCGGCGACGGTCTCGCTGGTGGTGTGACGGCTTGGATGCTCACGATGGCAGCGTCCGCAGGAGCGAGCCGTCGGCGGTATCGAGTTCGCCGACCGAGATCGAATGAAAAGACCGCCCGCCGAAGGTGGCGGGCGGTGGAGGGTTCCGAAACAACGGATACGGATCGCGGCTCCTCGGCGGAGCGGGGACGGAACGCTCAGCGATTGCCGATCGCCCCACCGCGTGCAGGCGCTGCCGCGGGCGCAGCTCCGGGTGCTCCGCCGGTCGGGCGGTACGCGGGCTGGTAGTGCCGGCGCCAGTTGTTCACGTTGATGTTGGTGTTGTCGGGATAGACCCCACCCCAGTAGTCGGGTCCGTTCGTCCAGCCGCCCGCCGGTCCCCAGTTCGAGAAGTTGAGGTGGGTGTTGTCCCACCACAGGTCGTAGTACGGGTCGGCGTAGCCGTTGTAGTACGAGCCGTTGTAGTAGCCCATCTGCGAACCGGGAGGCACGCCCTGGGAGAACTGGGGATCACCGGTCTGCGAGCCCGGCGGGACGCCTTGGCTGAACTGGTAGTGGTAGTCGATGCCGGTCGAGTAGTAGTGGATCTGGTCCCACCGCTGCTGCAGTTCGTGGAGCGCCTTGTCGTTCGCGGCGGACTGCTGCTTGGCGGCCTCGTCGGCCGCGGCTCGCTGCTTCGCGATCCGCTCCGCCTCGGCCTGCTTCTGTTCGGTCTGGTAGGTCGGCGCCCACTTGAGGTAGTCGTCCATCTGGCCTTGCTTGGTCAGGAACTCCGTCATGGCGGCGGAACTGGCGAGGTTCTTGTTGAGTCGATCCCACGAGGACTGCACCAGCGTCGTGGTGGCCTGGGCCTCTCGGCTGAGGGTGTCGAGATCGGTGCCCAGTCCCTGCGGCAGGCCGTGCAGACCCTGCTGCTGCAGTGCCGCCTGATAGGCCTGCTGGAAGCTGAGGGGCGGATGAACCACGCTTGGCGTGAAGTCGCGATAGCCCGCGGTCAGGTTCTTGGCGGCCATGAACGCCTGCATCTGCTTGATCCGCGCCTCGCAGTCGCGATTGGCCGGCGCCATCGCATTGGTCATGAGGTTGAGGGCGGCAATCTCGGTCTGCAGGTTGGTGACCGCCGCGTTGGTGCTCGACGAGGTGTCCTGAGCGTTCGCCACGAGGGCGGGGCTGGCGGCGGCGATCGCGGCGGCGAGAAGGGTCGAGGCGAAGGTGCGCATGCGAGCGATTCCGTGAAAGGCGAGGGCAGGCGGGCCGGGGAATGGACCACCGGAGGCCCGATCGAGTCGCGGATGCTACCGCATGCCGCTGCGAGCGGCACCCGAACGGCTCAGTCCCGGTACTCGCCGGGCATCTCGGGCGGCACGGTGGCGGACTCGGAGTCGTCGTCGCCGTCGCCGGCTTCCATGGCTCGCATCCGCTGCCAGTCCTCGAGGGTGATCAGCACCTCGCGAGCGACGGAGCCCTTGTGCTCGCCGAGAATCCCCGCGAGGCCCATCTGATCAATGAGCCGCGAGGATCGGCCGTAGCCGATCGCGAGCCGCCGTTGCAGCAGCGAAACCGATCCCCGGCCGCTCTCCACCACGATCTCGACGGCCTTGTCGAAGAGCGGGTCCCGCTCCTGCGGTCCAGGGTCGCCCTCGACGTCGGAGGCCGAGCGGTCGCCGCGGATCGCCACGAGGCTGCGCTCGAAGTTGGGCATGGCGACGGTCTTGAGAAACCGGGTGACCTTGCGGGCCTCGCCATCGGCCACGAGCGTGCCTTGGCAGCGGCGCAGTTCACTGCCGGAGGGGGTCAGCACCAGCATGTCGCCCTGCCCGAGCAGCAGTTCCGCGCCCTTGTTGTCGAGCACGATTCGACTGTCCATGCCCGAGGCGACCTTGAAGGCGACCCGGCAGGGCATGTTGCTCTTGATGAGTCCGGTCACCACGTTGGCCTGCGGACGCTGGGTGGCGAGGATGAGATGGATGCCGACGGCGCGGGCCTTCTGGGCGATCCGCACGATGGAGTGCTCGACCTCGCGCTGGGTCATGATGAGGTCGGCGAGCTCGTCGATGACGAACACGAGGTAGGGGAGCCGCTTGGGAATGCGGGCCCGCTCGAGATCGTTCGCAGGCTGCAGCCGCTCGATCAGTTCCTCTTCTCCGAGTGCGTTGTAGCCGGCGATGTCGCGGACCCCGGCTTCCTTGAGCAGCTCGTAGCGCTCCTCCATCTTGTCGACGGCCCACTCGAGAATGCCTGCGGCGCGACCCATCTCCGTCACCACCGGACTCATGAGGTGGGGGATGTCGCCGAACATGCTCAACTCGACCATCTTGGGGTCGACCAGCACCAGCTTCAGCTCGTCGGGCCGCCGGGTGTAGAGCCAGCCCATGATGATGGTGTTGATGCAGACGCTCTTGCCGCTGCCGGTGGTGCCGGCGATGAGCATGTGCGGCATGCGAGCCAGATCGAGCACCAGCGGGTCGCCGGAGGCGTCCTTGCCGAGGAACATCGGCAGCGCCATGCCGTCTGCGTGGCCGCCGGACATGAGCTCCTTGAGGCGGACCTTCTCCTTCTGACGGTTGGGAACCTCGATGCCCACCGTGGTCTTGCCGACCATGTTGGGGATGATGCGAATGTTCTGGGCCTGCAGGCTGCGGGCGACATCGCTGGCGATCGCCTGCAGTCGCGCCACCCGGGTGCCGGGAGCCAGTTGCACCGAATAGAGCGTGACCACCGGTCCGCTCTCGATGCCGGTCACTTCGGCGTCGATCTGGAAGGTGTGCAGCGAGGTTTCGAGCAACTGGGCCTGATCGCGGACGAAGGCCTCCATCCGTTGCGAGAAGTTGTCCTCTGGATCCTCGAGGAGATCGAGACCGGGGAACTGATAGCCCTCGAAGTTCTCCGGCCGGGGGAGATCCTGCTCGCGAGCGACGGTGCGGCTGCTCGAGGCGATTCGCACCGGCAGCTTGGCGATCTTGTCCCGCAGCGCCTCTTCGGAGAGGGCTTCCCGCTCGGCCTTGGTGACCGCATGGGTGCGACCTCGTTCCGGTTCCGCCTTGTCCTCGGGCGCTTCCTCCTCCTCCTCGACTTCCTCTTCCTCGTCCTCCTCGGACTCCTCTTCCTCGTACTCGTCTTCGAGTTCCTCTTCGTCTTCCTCGTCCTCTTCGTCTTCCTCGTCCTCGTCGTCCTCGAGGTCCTCCGCGTCCGCGGCTGCGGTGGGCCGCCAGGATCGGCCCCGAGCACGGCGATCGTCGCCAGCTTCTTCCTCGTCGTCGGTGCCGCCGCCGGCAAGCGCCAGCGATCGCCGCGGCCAGGGAAGCGGTGGCCAGGGGATGCGGATCGATCGCAGCGACTCGAGACTGCGGAGGCTTCGCAGCATCAGGCGGGCGGTGAGCAGGACCAGGCGCTCCGCCGCCACAACCGCGCCGATGAGCAGAGCTGCGATCAGCACCAGCGAGGTGCCGCCGACTCCGAACCGAGGTTCGAGTTCGCCCACGATCCACAGCGGAACGAGGCCGCCCTTGGCGCCGGGAAGGCGACCGACATCGGGCATCCACAAGGCGTGCAGCCCGCCGAGGGCGAGCATCAGCAGGATCACCCCGAGCCCACGAACGAAGGGATGCTCGATGCGGCGGCCCTTGGCGGTCTCGATGAGCACCGCTGCGCCGATCGCGAGCAGGACCCAGGTTCCGACGCCGATGCTGAAGATGAGCTGGTAGGCGATCGTGGAGCCGACAATGCCGGTGATGTTGGCGGGCGGATCAGCAGGATGGCTGACCGCGTGACTCGGGGCGTCGGCTGGCGAGAACCAGGCCACCGCGATGAGGAGGTAGAGCCAGATCGCGGCGCCGAGGAGCCAGACCGCCTTGCGGCCCCAGCGAGCCTCCGCCGCTGCGCCGGCCTCGCCGGCGCGCTTGGAACCACTCCTTCTCGCCCGCGATCCGCGGGTCGCCTTCGTCGCTTTCGTCCGAGCCATCGCGTGGTAGATCGGTTTCGAGGCGGGGACGGGGTGAGAATCGCCGCCCCGGGTGCCGAGTCGCTACCCTTCGCGACCCATGAAGTTCACCCTGATCGACGAGGTGCTCGAGCAGTCGCCGGACCGGATCGTGGCCGTCAAGTCGGTCACCGCGGCCGAGGAGTACCTCGCCGACCACTTTCCCAAGTTCCCGGTGCTTCCCGGGGTCTTCATGGTCGAGGCGATGGTGCAGGCGGCTCGCCGTCTGCTCGGATCCCGAGGTGGGCGTCACGTCCTCGGTGGGGTCCGGGCCTTGCGGTTCGGGAGTTTCGTTCGGCCCGGCGAGTCCCTGCGGGTCGAGGTGCGGCTCGACCGAGAAGGTGAGGCGGGCGAGTTTCGGTTCCAGGGCACCGGCTCCGTGGTCCGCTCGGACGGGAGCAGCGAGACGGCGGTCACCGGACGCTTTACAATGCGACCTTCGCGTCCGCGGACGGTCGCGGAGTCCCGATCGGGATCGTCCTGAGTTGCGGGAAGCACCCACGTCACTGACCCGCCGGCCGATGTGGCGGCCCGGACCGACCCATGAATCCCACCGAGGCACCGACGGCCATGAGCCGAGATGAAATCTCAAAGCACGTCCAAGAGGTCCTGGAAGAGGCGCTCGGCGTCGATGCCGACGAGGTGACGATGGAGGCGACGCTGACCGGCGACCTCGGCGCCGAATCGATCGACTTCCTCGACATCGTCTTCCGCTTGGAGAAGTGCTTCTCCACCCCGGAGAAGCCCTTCAAGATCGCGCAGGGCGAGCTGTTCTCGGAGAACCTGCTGAACGATCCGCAATTCGTTCAGGACGGACGGATCACTCCCAAGGGCCTTGAGGAGCTCAAGGTCCGCATGCCGCACCTCGACTTCGCCACCATCGAGTCGGATCCCCAGGTGTCGCGGCTGCCCGAGCTCTTCACGGTGCGGAGCATCGTCGACTTCATCCAGCGCAAGCTCGCGGCCTGAACTGCGGCCTCGCTCGGAGCGGATCGCCCATGCGCTGGATGTGGATCGACACCGTTCTCGAGTTCGAGCCGGAGCGGCGACTCGTCGCGATCAAGAACTGCTCGCTTGCGGAGGAGCACCTCCACGACCACTTCGCCGCCGACTCGTTCGGTGACGCGGATCCGGTGATGCCGAGTTCGCTGTTGATCGAGGGCAGCGCCCAGACCGCGGGAATCCTGGTGGGGTCGGTGGGGAAGTTTCGGGAGAAGGTGGTGTTGGCGAAGATCGTCTCCGCGTCGATCGAAGACGAGGTGCGGCCGGGACAGAGTGTTCGCTACTCCGCGGCGCTCGACCGCATCGATCCCGCCGGCGCCGCGGCGAGCGTGTCGATCGAGCGCTGGGACCATCGCCGGCCGGAGTGGGTGAACATCGGTGCGATCGAGTTCGTGTTCAGCTTCCTCGATCAGAACCGCGGCGGCCACGAATTCCCCGAAGAGAACTTCGTCTTCGGGGAGAACTTCCGCACGATCCTGCAGGGCAACGGGCTCGATCGAGTCGCCGAGCCCGATCCGATCGCCTGAGCGGCTCGCGGAATCTCGGCAAAAACAGACCGCCCCGCCCGGGGAGGCAGACCGGGGCGGGGCAGATCCGTGAGTCGACGCGTCGCAGCGGGAGCCCTCTCGCCGCACACGTCAGAGTTGGACGTCGGTGTCCGCGTCAACCATGCGATTCCCCGCGAGAAAGTCCATCGCCTGACGCGATCGCCTCGGCGGCGATGGTGGAGTTGTGCCGGCGGGGCAAGATCGGAGTGGGTCGATCAGGCGACGCCCTCCGGGAGATTCAAAGCCGCAGGGAACTCTCGGACCCGCGGGCATCGAGGACGCGGGCCAGACTCCCGTTCAGGAGCGTGGTACGGCGCCGCCTGACTCGTCGGGCTCGAGCATCGAGCGCAGGCTCTCGAGGCAGTCGGCCTCTTCGGGAGTCTTGTCGCGACGCCAACGCAGGATGCGGGGGAATCGCACCGCGACGCCGCTGCGATGGCGGGCTGATCGCTGCACGCGGTCGAAGGCGATCTCGAGCACGACCTGAGGCTCGACCACCCGCAGCGGGCCGCGGCGATCGACGACCGACCCCTTGAGGATTCGGTCGATCGCCACGATCTCGGCGTCGGAGAGGCCCGAGTACGCCTTGGCCACCGGGACCAGCGCGCCTTGGTGCCGCACCGCGAGGGTGTAGTCGCTGAGCAGTCCGGCCCGACGTCCGTGGCCGGACTGGGCCTGCACGACCACCGCGTCGATGGTCCGCGGGTCGGCCTTCCACTTCCACCAGGATCCCCGCCCTCGGCCTCCTTCGTAGGGTCGATCGAGTCGCTTGAGCATCAGCCCTTCGACGCCTCGATCCCGGGCGGATCTGCGTGCCGCGTCGGCCGCCTCCCAGGTGTCGAAGCGAAGGCGCGGCGAGAGGCGGATCACGTCGGGCCGCGCGGAGGCAAGCAGCGTCTCGAGGCGCGACCGTCGTTCCGAGAGCGGGGCGTTGCGAACATCGCTTCCATCGATCTCGAGCAGGTCGAAGGCGAAGAACACCGCGTGAACGGCGTCGAAGAGCCCAGGCTGATGTCGTCTGACCCCAAGCCTCCGCTGCAACGCGGTGAAGGGTGCGGGGCGATCCTCCGACCACAGCAACGCCTCGCCGTCGAGCACGCAGCCGAGGGGAAGGCCACGCGCCGCGTCGACGATCTCCGGGAACGACCGATCCAAGTAGCCTTCGCCGCGGCTCGCGAGCCGCGTTTCGCGGCGGCGGAGCAGTTGGGCGCGAACGCCATCCCATTTCGGCTCGATCAGCCACTCGTCGATCGAGCCAAGGTCGATCGCGTCGGGGCCGAACAGCGGAGCGTCCGCAGGCTCGAGGTCCGGGTCTGCGATCCCGAGTCCGCCGGCGAGCTGGAAGGGGCGAGGCTGCGCGGCGACCTCGTCGGGGTTGGGCGGCTCTCTCAGCGCCCGCCACGCAGCCGCGGTCGGCGTGAATCCGCCGCACACTCGATCTTCGAGCACCGAGGCTTCGACGCCGATCGCCGCAGCGGCCGAGCGCAGGGCGATGCCGCGGGCGACGCCGATGCGGAATCCGCCGGTGACGAGCTTGAGGTGCAGGAATGCGCCGTCGCGATCGAGCCGCTGCCACCACGACGCGAGGATCCGCTGCTGTTGTTCGCGACTCGAGCCCGCGAGGCCCGAGACTCCGGCTTCGACGAGTTCAGCGAGCGCGACATCGCTTGATTCCTCGGGGAGATCGGGGAGCAGCAGCGAGAGCGTCTCGGCGAGATCGCCGACATGGTCGTGGCAGGAGGCGACGAGTTCGGGAGAGACCTCGGCCCGTTCCGCCACCCACTCCCGCAGCAGCCGGACCGGCACCGTGCGGGGAATGCGATGGCCGAGGAGAAACCAGAATGCCCACGCCGCGGAGAGGTCGTCTGCGGCCCGCAGATGCGCCTCGAGCAGCGAGGCTCGTTGCGACGAGGAGGCGGTCGCAGCGAGGCCGCGGACGAGCGTGGCGAACTCGGCGACGCTCACGCGGGACCCTCGGAGGGAAAGAGCTCGTCGCCGCCGACGGAACCGACCGCAGCTTCGACGCCGGGGCCGTCGTGGTCCTCGCTCTCGTCGCCGAACCGTGTTCGCACGGTCGTGGCGCGGAGGCCCTTGCTTCGCAGATGCGCTGCGAGCGGCGCCGCGAATCCGTGGGTGAGCGCGACCGCCTCGCACTCGGTCGCGGCGATCGCGGTGAGCAGGTCGGGCCAATCGGCGTGATCGCTCACCACGAAGCCTTCGTCGCAACCTCGACGACGACGCATGCCGCGAACGAGCATCCATCCCGAGGCGACTCCGATCGAGGCGGGTGTGAACCTCCGTATCCAGGCACCGCCCACCGCACTCGGAGGAGCGAGCACCAAGGCACGTCCGCGATGCGCCGTCGCATTGGCGCGGTCGGCCGGGAGCGTCGGCGGCAACGCCACCCCGTGGGCCCGGTAGGCCGCGATCAGAGGCTCGAGCGCGCCGTGCACGAGGATCGGCAGATCCTCCGACTCCATCGCGGCGAGGATTCGCTGCGCCTTCCCGAGGGCGTAGGTCGACAGCACTGCGAAGCGACCCTCATCGCGGCATCGACGTCGCCAGGCCCGCAGCCGAGCCATCTCGTCCTGCGGATTCGGCCAGCGGTAGATCGGCAGGCCGAAGGTGCTTTCGCTGATGAAGCGATGGCAGCGAATCGCTTCAAATGCACGGCAGGTCGGATCGGCAGCCAGCTTGTAGTCGCCGCTGACCACCCAGACCTCCCCCCGGTGCTCCACGCGAATCTGCGCCGAACCCAGCACATGCCCCGCCGGGTGCAGGCTGACTTCGACGTCACCGAGACGAATCCGCTCGCCGTAGGGGAGTGGCTGGATCGACGCACCGGGAAGTCGAGCCTTGGCCACCCACTCGCCCTCGGCAGCGACGAGATAGTTGCCCATGCCCGGCCGAGCGTGATCGGCATGGGCGTGGGTCACGATCGCCTGCGGCACCGGCGACCAAGGATCGATGTGAAACTCGCCGAAGGGGCACCACAGACCTGCCGGCGAGAGTTCGAGAGTCGGACGCCGCGAAGCCACACAAGTCTCCCGAGGTTCGAAGGGCGGCGCACCGCGTGACTCGCCACTTGGCGTGCGGTCGCGAAGGTGCGCGCGTGTGCGAGCTCGGCCTCGCGGCGCCCCAGCCTTCACATCAGGGTATGCTTCGCTCGCTGTCGCTCGGATCACTCGAACCGAGCGCCGCTCCGAGGGCCCGGGTCGTGAACGAGAAGTCGAGACTGATCAAGCGGGGACAACTCCTGTCCATTCCAGAGGCGGCCGGGGAAGCCGGCGTGTCGGTACGAACCCTGCGCCGCTACCAGGCTGCAGGGCGGTTGAAGGTGACGCGAATCGCAGGCCGCGTCTACTGCTCGCGAGCCTCGCTCGCCGCGGTGCTGACACATGGATCCTCATCGGCGCCGCTCACAGCCATCTCCCATCCGCACTGGGACTCACGCGCGGTTTCCGATTGGATGGAGGCGTGGCGGCGGCAGTTGATTCCGTGCGGTGGGCCCACTCAGGTGCAGACCGCGAGGCGCGCGATCATCGCGGCCATCGACGGCGATCACGGCGGACTTCCGGTGCCCTCATTCCGAGTCCGCCATCTCCGCGAATCGAACACCAGGGTGGCGGCTCGCGGCCGATCCGCGCCGGAAGTGGCGACCCTGCTGACCTTGCCCGAGGCGACCGTCGTCATCGAAGGGTGGCGACTGGTGTTGCGGCTCTTCGCGGGAGGCGATGAGCGGTCCGGTTGAAAGCCGGCGGTCCCGTTGATCACGCGAGCGACCGCGCCGATGCCGATCCAGGAGGCCCGGTCGGCTGCCCGCAGTTGGTACGGTGCCTCCATGTCGACCATCTTCAGTCGCATCATTGCGGGCGAGATTCCCTGCCACCGCGTCTACGAAGACGAGCACGTGCTGGCGTTTCTCGACGTGGCTCCGCTGAGTCCGGGGCACGTGCTGGTGGTGCCCAAGGAAGCCAGGGCCCACTTGCACGAGCTCTCCGACGATTCCGCTGCCGCGTTGGGGCGGGCGTTGCCGCGGATCTGCCGCGCAGTGCTCCGCGAGACCGGCGCCGAGGGATACAACCTGCTCCAGAACAATGGGGCGGTGGCGCATCAGGCGGTGATGCATGTCCACTTCCACATCATTCCGAAGTTCGGCGACGGCCGGGGGCTCGGGATCGAGTGGCGGGCGGGGAAGGACGGCGAGGCCGCGGCCCGCGCCGAACGGATCGCGGCTCGAATCGCCGCCGCGAGCTGAACGGGTGGGTCGCCGCGGCTTGCGGTAGGGTGCCGCCATGGCGGTGGACGATCTCGACCGGCTCGAACTTCCCGACCTGGCCAAGCGGCTGCTCGCGACCCCGCTGGTGGCGAGGCTGATCGATCTCGCGATCGACGAGGACCTCGGCCGCGGTGACGTCACCACCGAGACCTTGGTGGATTCGGCGTTGCGGGGAACCATGCGCGTCGTCGCCCGTGAGCCGGGCGTGCTCGCAGGCATGCCGCTGCTCGAGTCGATCCTGCGCAAGCGTGCCGGAGCGAGCCGCTTCAAGGTGCTCTGCGCAGACGGCGGGCGATTCGTCGCCGGCGATGCGGTGATGGAAGTCGAGGGCCCGCTGCGGTTCCTGCTGCCGCTCGAGCGAACCATGCTGAATCTGCTCGGACGCCTGAGCGGCGTGGCGACGCGGACGGCGCGGTTCGTCGCGGCGGTCGAGGGAACCCGCGCCGTGGTCTGCGACACCCGCAAGACCACTCCGGGGCTCCGCTATCCCGAGAAGTACGCGGTGCGCTGCGGTGGAGGAAGCCTGCATCGGCTCGACCTCGCCGAAGCGATGCTGGTCAAGGACAACCACCTCGCCGCGATCGGCTCGACCGGATTCGCGGCCAAGGTGGTCGAGGCGGCGGCTGCGGCGAGGCGAGAGCGGGTGGTTCGCTTCATCGAGGTCGAGGTCGACACCCTCGAGCAGCTTGATGAGGTGCTGACCCTGCCGCCGGGTTCGATCGACGTGGTGCTGCTCGACAACATGGACGCGGCGCAGACCCGCGAGGCGGTGGCCCGCCGCGACGCGCGGGGTGACGGGCCGCTGCTCGAGGCTTCGGGCGGGATCACCCTGAAGTCGGTCGCGGCGGTGGCGGCCACCGGCGTCGATCGGGTCGCCTGCGGATCGCTCACCAAGGACGCGAGTTCGATCGACTTCGGTCTCGACGAGGTGCGATGAACTCGCCCGATTCAGAGTCGGCCGAGGGGTGGCGGGCGACGCTCGAAGCCGGCGGTGTCGGCGACGACTTCGCTCGGATCGAGGTGCTCGCCGAGACCGACTCGACCATGGACGCAGCGCGGGGACTTCCGCCGGGCAGCCTCATGATCGCGCTGCGGCAGCGTCGCGGTCGTGGCCGACTCGGGCGAGTCTGGGTCGACGGAGGCATCGCCTTCACCGTCGTGATCGCAGCGCCCGAGCCCTGCGACGGCGAGCGGCTCGCCATCGCGGCGGCGCTCGGTGCCGCGGGAGCACTCGAAGCAACGCTTGCGGGCGGAGGATTGGCGGATCGAGTCGGGGTCAAGTGGCCCAACGATCTCATGCTGCGCGATCGCAAGCTCGGAGGCATCCTCGTCGAGCGGGTCGACGGCGTCGCCCTCGTCGGCGTGGGGGTCGACTACCGGGTTCCGGCGAGCGGAGTCGATGCCGACCGCGCCATCGATCTCGCGAGCACCCTGGCCGAAGGAACGCTGCCTCCACGCGGCGAGTTGGTGGGCCGGCTGGCGCGGCAGGTCGCCACGGCGTGCCGCCTGAGGCTTGACGAGGTCGAACAGCGGTTCGCAGCGCGGGATTGGCTGCGCGGCCGCCGAGCGAGGTTCCTTGCCGGCGGAGTCCGCCTCGAGGGCAAGGTGCGGTCGATCGACCCCTTCACCGCGATCGAACTCGAGATCGAGGCGAGCGGCGACTCGCCGACGATCGAGCGGATCGATCCGCGGACCGCGACGGTGGAGTGGTTCGAGTCAGGACCTTCACGAGGCTGATCCGGGCCGAGTCGTCGAGCCGATTGACTTCGGTCATGGTCGTCCACGATTCCGCGAAGCCGCGGTCGAGTTCCGACATTCCAGCCCGGTTCGGTCGCAGTAGCCGCCGCGCAGCGTGGCGCAGCAGGGACCGACTGGCGGCCGCGTTGGCGCCGAGTTTCCTTGCGTTGGTTGCGGCCGCGCAGACCCCCCGCGACGACTCCGAGATCAGGCTTCGCGACCTGCGCCGGCCCGTCGACCAAGGGTTTGTCGATCGCAACAGCCTCGGCACCAGCCTCAAGGTGCTGCCGAGCGATCTCGCGGTCGGCCGCTCGTTCGATCGGCTCTACGAGGTGCCGGGAGATCCGAATCACTTTCAGCGCATTCAAGGCGGACTCTCGGTCGTCTTCCCAAGGTCGGTCTATTCGAGCGATGGAGAATCGGGAACGATCGCGACGGTGCCGCCGGGAAGCGTGTTCCGCCTCGGGCAGCCCGCTGCGGTCCCTCCGCCACCCCCGCCACCGCCGGAGCGGATCGCGGGCGTCGACGGTTTGCGACTGCCGGGGAGTCGGGCGGCCGAGCCCGCGGCGCGACCGGGTGCCGGATTCGCCGCGGATCTCAGGGTGCTGGCGAAGCCGTGGGAGCCGCGAGACCACATGCTGCAGGCGAACTCGCACTCGGCGGCGCGGGCCGGGTTCGGGATTCCGCTTGAAGCGCTCGTGGCCGCGCCGGAGTTCGGGCCCGCGACCATCCTGGTCGATGCGGACTATCGCCGCGAGCGAGTCGAGACGCTCTTGCGAGCGGCGTTGCTCGAGCCGTGAGGCTGGTCAGGCGGCCGAGCGGGTGCGCTCGATGCGGCTGAAGCAGCGTCCGCTGTCGGAGAGCACGATGGTGCGAACCGCGCTATCGAGTGCCCAGAAGCGATGGTCGACGAGATAGCGGAAGTCGAACCAACCGGAATCGAGGCGGAGCCGGATCGCCCACAGTCCGTCCGCGCGACGGTCCATGGGCCAGGATTCCCCGCGGCCGTCGGGTCCGGCTCCGTGCAACTCGACCTCGCACGCGTGCGGGTCCTCGAAGAGGAACTCCACCTCGTCTGGATGGTTCCGTACCATCGGTCTCCTCCCTCTCTGCTCGCACCCGCCTCCGCGGCACACGTCGAAGCCTTGGAAACCGCTTGGTGAGCCTTCCTTCTCCAACCCTCCGCCCTCGTTGTCGCGATCACGCGAGCCGGCTTTTCGATCGGCTTCCGGTGAACGCTGAACGGCCTTCGGACACGTCGCGGTGCTCGCTCGATCGGAGGTTCGATCTCCGTTGGATCCTCGCCGGGATCCTGACGGTCGTGCCGTCTGTTCCGGCCCCGGCGGCGTCGGCGTGGCGGTGTCTCGATCCCGAGCCGATCGCGGTCCGGGGCGGGGTGGTGCTGTTGCCGATCGCTGCAGACTCCGCGGCGGAGCCGGAGTGGCCAACCACTATTCCGGTCACCCTGCGAACTTCCGACGCTGCGGTGCTCGGCCGGGTCGAAGGCGTGGTCGGCTGGTTGGTGCCGACGCCATCCCGGACCGGGGTCCGTTGGACCGACTCCGCCGAGCCGTTGACCGTGCTCGCGGATCGGCCCGATGGTGGCGGGGTGCCGCTGCTCCTCGTGCCGACTCCGGGCGGCTTCGCGGGGACGCTCGAGCTCGAGGGCATGCGCATCGCGCCGCGTTGGCTCGAGCCGGCGACGACCATCGGTCGCCCGAGGGAAGGGATGCCCGCGCTCTCTCCCGAGGCTCGCCCCGATTCGCAGCATCCGCTCGAGTGGTATCGATGGGCGATCCTCGCAGACCGGATCGGATTCGATCCACCGCCTCCGCCCGGCGATCCGGCTGCGCAGTTGGCGGCCTGGCACTTGGCGGAAGTCTGGCGGGCGGCGATCGCACGGGTTGCGGCGCAGAGCCCGGGCGTGGCCGCCGAAGTGCGCGAGCGGCTGACCGCGACCTGCACCGATCTCGATTCGGGCGCACCTCGCGAGGTGGCGGCATGGATCGCGGATCCCTCGGCCCTGCGGAGTCTGCTTGGTGTCATGCTCGATCCGGGACGAAGTGACGAGGCGGTGATGCAAGGCACATTGGCGTGGTTGCGGGCCGAGCCGGAACTGGTCACCTGGATCGACGAGTCCCTGGGAGATCGAGTGATCGTCGGGATCGCAAATCCCGGCTTCTCGAGCCGCCTGGTGCGGGCGCGATGGCTCGAGGGCGATCCCATCCCGGTCGCCTTGCCGATTCCGCCGAGATCGGTGCGCCGCTTCGAACTCGATCGGCCGGTGGAACTCGCCGCGGCGACCGACGGGGGGGTCTTGGTGCTCGATTCGGAGACGGCAAGCAGCCGCCTCGACTTCGGACCAGCGCCGATCGCGGTGCGGCCACCGGGGCTTTGGCTCGGGCCGCTGCACCTGCCTCTTTCGTTAGGGTCCGCCACCACCGGCGTCGAGCCCCTGCCTCCGGCGAATCGTCGGGCCACCGCGGAGATCCGCCGCCGCGGCGGAGGCTGGGAGCTCTTCGTCGAATGCTTCCGTCCCGCCGATGTCCGCGATGACCGCCTCGAGATCCGGTTCGGGCCGGAAGCGGCGCCGACGTCGGTCTGCACGGTCTCCGAGCAGGGCGGCGGTAGCGGCGCCCTTGAGATTGGCCAGGCGAGCTACCCGGACCGATGGCGGTGCCGAGTCCGACTTCCAGACTCGTGGCTCGCCGACGCCTTGGTCGGCGTGCGAGCGCCGGGCACCGGAATCTCGCTGCGCCGGACGCTGGAACTCGAAGACGGATCGAAGGAGATCTCCGCCATCGGGTTTCCGCGACCGCCTTGGCGGACCCAGCCGCCAGTGGTCGTTCTCGATCTCTCGGCGTGGCCGGAACGGCCCGTGACCGCGGCGGTGCCGGCCTCCGAGTAGACGAGCCGCCCGCGCCTTCCGCTTATACTCGTCCCATGATCGATGCCCGGCAGGAGGCCGAGCGAGTCGCGGAACTGCCCACCCGCGTCGTCGCGCTGCTCAACCAGAAGGGCGGCGTCGGGAAGACCACCTCCACGGTCAACCTCGGCGCCGCGCTCGCGGATGCGGGGCACCGCGTTCTGCTCGTCGATCTCGATCCGCAAGGCCACCTCTCCCTGCATCTGGGTATTGACGGCTCAACGTGCGGAGAGGGCACCTACGAACTGCTTCTCGATCCGGCAGTGAGCCTAGCGGCGGCGATTCAGCACGCTCGGCCCAACCTCGATGTGGTCTCGGCCACGGTCGATCTCGCCGCCGCCGAGAGCGAACTGGCGGACGCGGATGACCGACACGGCATCCTCGCTCGGAAGTTCGCCGAGGCGTTCGCGGGAGGCGCGAGGTGGGACTACATCCTGCTCGACTGTCCTCCGAGCCTCGGCCTGCTCACCCTCAACGCCCTCGCCTTTGCGCGCGAGGTGATCGTTCCGATGCAGGCCCACTTCCTCGCCTTGCAGGGGCTTGGACGCCTGCTCGAGACGGTGGCGCTCGTGGGCCACGGGGTCAACCCCGACCTTCGGGTTGCGGGGGTGCTGCTCTGCATGCACGAGAGCCAGAGCAGCCATGGCCGCGAGGTGGTGGCGGAGCTGAAGCGATTCTTCAACGAAGCCCGCGGCAGCGCGGTGGCGTGGAGCGATGCGACGGTCTTCCTTCCCGCGGTGCGTCGGAACATCAAGCTGGCGGAGGCCCCGAGCTTCGGCCAGACCATTCTCGAGTACGCCCCGACCTGCCCCGGCGCCATGGACTACCGCACCCTCGCCACCCGACTCGTCGAGGACTGGCGGCGGCGGAACGCGCCGGCAAGGCGAAGCGCGCCGGCCCGGGAGGAGAGTGCTCGTGCGACGCATCGTCGCCGCAAGGAGGTCGAGGCGACGGTCGAGGTGATCGAGTCCGGCTCGCCGCCGGTCCCCGCGGCGACGGTTCGGAACGCCGATGGCGGCTGATCCTTCTCCGCGTCTGGCTGCCACCGCTGCTGCGACGCGGCACTGGCGCCTGCTCGCGAGCCTCGCCATCGTGGTCTATCTCGTGGGAAGCCACTGGCCTCGGTTGCGCTTCCCGGAAGTCGCGGGCGGTCCTTCGTCGGACAAGATCGTCCACTTCTTCTCGTTCCTGATCCTCACGACGCTCGTCTGGCGAGCCCGGTGGTTCACCCGGCTGTGGAGCCTCTTCGCGGCAGGGCTTGCCTTCGCCGCGTTCGACGAGTTCACGCAGGCGATCCTTCCCATCGAGCGCTTCTTCAACCTCGATGATCTTGTCGGCGACTTCGCCGGTCTCTGCGCCGCATTGGCTGTGATCCACGGGACCGCGCCGTTGACGAGCCCGCCGCGAGGCGTCGCGCGGCTGCGGCAAGGCGCCTCGGCGCTGCTGGCGGCTCGACTCATGAACTGGGCACAGCTCGCGGTCGCGGCCGCGCTCGGGGCCGCGGTCGGCGTGCCGCTCGCGGTCATGGGCGCCGGCGCCGCGAGGATCGATCCACTGGTGATGGGACTGATCGGCGGCGGCGTCGGCGCTGCCGCCGGTGGATTCCTGGCCCTCGAACTCGGGGTGCGGGCTCGGATTCGAACCCTGCGTGAGCACCGCGGCTGCCCGGCCTGCGGCGCCGCCTCGGCGCCCGTTGGTCGCGCGTGCGCCTGTTGTGGCGAGCCGCTCGAGGCAACGATCTGGGCGGTTCCCGACCGGATTCGCTTCGCTGGCGTCGTTGCCGCAAGCGCCGTGCCGCTCGCGATTGCCGCCCTTGGTCTCGGGCTTGCCGTCGCGGTGCTGCCGCGATTGCCGGGACTCGCTTTCGCGATCGAGTCGCTCGAGCCCATCACCCGAATGGCGGTTCTTGCTGGTGGCGTGGTCGTGGCCGGTGGGCTCGCGCTGCGATCGATACGAGCACGACTGCAGCAGCGGAGCAGTGGTGGCAGGGTGGCCGACGCCTCCGACACTCGGGACGGCGGTCTCGCGTCGGTCGCGGCACCCTCGGCGAGTTCGCCGCGCGAGGTGGTCGAGCGATGACCGCACCAGCAGCGCCGAAGGTGGTGGTGATCGGCGCCGGTCTCTCGGGGCTCTGTTGCGCGCTGCGCCTTCAGGAACTGGGATGCAAGGCCGTGATCGTCGATCCGCGTCATCGCGTGGGCGGGCGAGTGTCGACCGAGTCGAGCGACGGATACCTGATCGACCGGGGATTCCAGATTCTGCTCACTGCCTACCCGGAAGCGCGGCGGCGACTCGACTTCGATCGCCTGCGACTGCGGCGGTTTCCCTCGGCCGCGAAGATCTTCGATGGGCAACGCTTCCGGCAGATCGCCGATCCGGTTCGGCATCCGCTCGTCGCGGTCGGAAGCCTGTTCGACGGCACCGTCGGCCTGCGCGAAGTGGGAGCACTGGTTCCTCGGGTGATCTCGGCGCTCTTGCGGCGGCCGGATTCCCCGACGGTGACCGGCCGGTCGGTTCGCGATGCGGTCGCCCCCTCCATGCGGCCGTCGTTCGTAGACGGGTTCCTGCGCAGTTTCTTCGGCGGCGTCTTCCTCGATCGTTCGCTCGGGACCGACGTCGGTCAGTTCGAGTTCTGCTTGAGGATGTTCGCGGCGGGCGCGGCGGCGATCCCGGCGGGCGGCATGGCGGAGATTCCGCGTCAGCTTGCGGCGGATCTCGATCCGGGCTCCCTTCGCCTCGGTCGCCGCGCAGAGTCCATTGCTGCCGGGTCGGTGGCACTCTCGGACGGAAGCACCGAGCAAGCCGATGCGGTGGTGATCGCCACGGAGCAGGGGGAGTCCGAGCGGCTGGCCGCCACCGCGAAGGAGGGACGAGAAGACTCCGATTCCGAGCGGCCTTGGTGCAGCACCGCCCTGCTCGCCTTCGAACTTCCCGCGGCGCAGGCAGGCGACGGGACGCTGCTGCTCGATGGCACCGGCGCGGGCCCGGTGAACCACGCCTGCTTCATCTCGGCGGTGGCGCCGACCTACGCCCCCACGGGCCGGGCGATCTTCTACGCGAATGTGGTCGACGAGTCGGCGTTGGCGATGTCCGACGAAGCGCTCGAAGATGCCGCTCGCCGACAACTGCGGTCGTGGTTTGGCGGAGCGTCGCCGGCCAGCGGTGGCGACCCGCTCGCCGATTGGCGAGTGCGGAGGCTCGTCCGTGTTCCCAAGGCGCTTCCGCGGCAGCACCCCATCGACCTTGCGGCCGAACGTCCGCTTCGGGTCGAGCCCGGAATTCACCGTTGCGGAGATCACCTCCTCGACGGTTCCATCAACGGTGCCATGCGGGGCGGGCGGCTTGCCGCGGAGGCGGTGGCGAAGGAACTCGGCGCGGTGCCGAAGCAAGGCCTGCGAGGAAACCCGTAGCATGCTCGACGTGATCGCATCGGATCGATCGATCTTCCGCGACTGGCGCCGGCCGATCATGGCCGTCGCGCTGCTTGCGGTCATGCACGCCGTTGGATGTTCAACCGCACCGTCGATGGTGCTCGACACCGATGTGCCCGCAGTTCCCGGCCTCGAGTCGACCTACGCCCGCGGCCTCGACCGCCGCGATGGGGCGCTGGTCTCCGGACGCATCGTCTACAGCGGGACCGTCACCGACGGAGGAGCCTTGGCTCGACGAATGATCTCGCTCTTCTCCGCGGCCGGGTGGACGGTCGCGAGTCGTGAGCAGATGGATCACTCCGAGCGGATCGACTTCGCCAAGGGCGATCGCCGCTGCGAGCTGCTGATCCTGCCCAACCGCATCGATCCCGCGATGTCGTCGGCACAGATGTTCCTGCGGCTCGAGAGCGCGGACACGCCGGCCTGAGCGACGCCGACCGCTGGCACGACCGGACATGGCTCGAGAGTTCCATCGTCACGCGAGAACCGTCACCTTGCTGACGCTGGTGAGCCGCCTTGGCGGGCTGGCTCGCGATGCCGCGATGAGCCGCGTCTTTGGCGCCGGTCTGCTCATGGACGCCTTCGCCTTCGCGTTCCTGGTGCCGAATCTCTTTCGCCGGCTCTTCGGCGAGGGCGCGTTGAGCGCCGCGTTCCTTCCCGAGTACGCCCGCTGGTCCGATCGCGATCCGGAGGTCGCGCAGCGGCTCGCGTGGATCGTGATCGGCGGTGCGACCGCGGTGGTGGCGGGCCTGGCGCTGCTGGCCGGCCTTGCCGCGGCCGCGGTCGCGGCGACGGGCCGGATGGATCCGCTCGCAGCGAGGTTGCTCCTGATCATGCTTCCCTTCGCGCCGTTGATCTGTCTCACGGCCCTGCTCGGTGCGATGCTGCAGGCCCATCACCGCTTCGGTCCCACCGCCGCGGCGCCGATCGTGCTCAACCTGCTGCTGGTCTCGGCGGCGATCGCGGCGACCGGGCTCGCCCCCGAAGAGGGAATCACCCTGGCCGCGGCGGCGGTGCTGCTGGCCGGTGCGATCCAGGTGCTCTGGTCGCTG
>JAPOKA010000119.1 GCA_029977865.1 bacterium | reverse complement strand
CCCCCGGTGCCTGCGGTCGATCAGCTGACCTTCGAGCCGGGCGGAACCGGCTTGTCGACCGAAAGCACGAAGACGTTGCGCTCGGTGCCGTCGCCGGGAAGCACCTCGCTCGCGGCGAGGATCATTCCCTGGCTCACTTCACCGCGAATGGTCCGCGGCTCGAGATTCGCCACGATCACCACCTGCTTGCCGACGAGGCTTGCCGGGTCGTACCAGGCCTTGATGCCGGCGCAGACCTGACGTCCTTCGGGGGTGCCGTCGTCGAGCTGCACCTTGATCAGGCGATCTGCGTTGGGATGCGGCTCGGCGGCCTTCACCGTGGCGACGCGGAGGTCGAGCTTGGCGAAGAGATCGAAGGGAATCGAGGGAAGGGCTTCGGGGTTGGCGGTGGTGGCCATCGGACGGCTCCAGGAGTTGGTTCGGAGCGGAGATGGTACGGCAGCTCGATCGCCGACTCGACTAGGGCGGCGCCATAGGGCCGGTGCGTCGACCGCTCGCCAGAACTCGCGCGATCAGACTCCCACCGCGGCTGCGTCGCGATCGCTCAGCACGCCACCATCGCCGCGTTCACGCACGGTTCCGTCGCGCTTCCAGCTTCGCTCGCAGCGCGGCGCCTCGCGCAGGTCCTCGATCGAGATCGCGGTCGCGGCAGGATCGAGCCTCACCCTCGAGACCCCGAAGAGATCGGCGAGGTCCGCTTCAAAGGGAGCCAACCCACCCTCGGCATCGGGTAGCACCACGCCAGCGTCGAGGGGATTCTCGATCCCTCGTTCCTTGGCTTGCTCGAGGACCCGCAGCACCTCGTCCCGAGTGGACATCACCGCGGCCCAGCCCGGATCGGCGGAAAAATCGAAGCCCCGGTAGGAGAGCGTCGCCGCGGAGGGCGTGTCAAGACCGTGGCGGCACCGCAGGGCTTCGTCTGCGGTGTGCGGCAGGATCGGCGCGAGCAGCCGCACCAGACCCTCGATCAACTCCGACATCGCCGCCTGGGTCCGCCGCCGCCGTGGGCTCTCTGGATGGTCGCAATACAGGCGGTCCTTCACCGCCACGCAGTAGCCGGCGGAGAGGGTCTCGTTGCAGAAGTCGTAGAGAGCCTGATGGGCGGCACGGAAGTCGAACCGCAGATAGGCGCTGCGCACCTCGCGCTCGAGCGCCGCGAATTCGCCGAGCACCCATCCGTCGATCGAACGGGGGTCGCACTCCGAGGCGGCCGCCAGCGAACCCGACGGCGCGTCGAAGAGATTCGAGAGCAGGAAGCGCACCGTGTTGCGGATCTTGCGGTAGCTCTCGCCGGCGAGGCGGAAGAGTTCGGGATCGGCCTTGACGTCGCCGTCGTAGGTGATCGAACTGACCCACCAGCGGCAGACCTCGGCTCCGAAGTCCTTGAGCAGATCGTCGACCGAGAGGGCGTTGCCGCCCGACTTCGACATCTTGCGGCCGTCACGGTCGACGATGAAGCCATGGGTGAGCAGGGTGCGGAAGGGCGCCTCGCCGGTCGCGGCCAAGGCCGGCAGCATCGAGAGCTGGAACCAGCCCCGGTGCTGATCGCTGCCCTCGAGGTAGAGCGCCGCGGGGTAGCCGATCTCCCGCTGCCGCAGCACCGCGTGCCAGGACGAGCCCGATTCGAACCAGACGTCGAAGATGTCGTGCAGCTTCTCGAGGCTGGCGAGGTCGAGACCGGAAGGTCGATCGGGATCGCCCGCGGCGTCGTAGGCGGCGAGCAGCGACGAAGGAGAATCCGCGAACCAGCGGTCGCTTCCGCCCTCGCGGAAGGCCGCCGCCACCGCACGCACGCTCGCGGGCGTCATCAGGATGTTCCCGTGGCGATCGCGGAAGGCGGGAATCGGAAGCCCCCAGGCTCGCTGGCGGCTGATGCACCAGTCCGGCCGCGACTCGAGCATCCCGCGGAATCGATTTCGGCCCCACTCGGGGACGAACTCGATCCCCTCGGCGCCGGAGACGGCAAGGTCGCGCAAGGTCCGTCCGTCGCGGGCGAGCGGACGATCGACCGCCACGAACCACTGCTCGGTGGCGCGGAAGATGACCGGCGTCTTGCTGCGCCAGTCGTGCGGATAGCTGTGCCGGATCGAGACTGCGGCCGCGAGGTGACCGCTGCGCTCGAGCGTCGCGATCACGAGGGGATTGCCTTCCCAGACGCTCTTGCCGCGGAGCCACTGCGGTGCGGATTCGTCGAAGGTGCCGTCCTCGCCGACCGGGCAGTAGACCTCGAGGCCCTCGGCGAGCCCGGTCAGGTAGTCCTCGCGGCCGTGGCCCGGCGCGGTGTGCACCAGTCCGGTGCCGTCTTCGAGGCTCACGTAGTTCGCCGGCACCACCCGGCCGCGATGCTCGGTGAAGGGATGGCGGTACTCGAGTCCGACGAGGGCGTTCCCGTCGCACGACGCGAGGACCTGCGGGCTTTCGCAGCCGACCGCCGCAGCCACCGCCGGGAGCAGCGCCTCCGCCACCACCGTCTCGCTGCCGTCGAGGTTGGCGAGCACGTAGCGAAGCCGCGGGCCGACCGCGATGCCGCGATTGGCTGGCAGGGTCCACGGCGTGGTGGTCCAGATCATGAAGGTCGGCGTGACCTCGAGCTCGGCGGCGAACGCCTTCGCCACCGCATCGCGATCGACCGCGTCGAACTCGACGAACACCGAGGGATCGTCGCGGTCTTCGTATTCGAGTTCGGCCTCGGCGAGCGCGGTCCGGTTGGCGATCGACCAGTGCACCGGCTTGCGGTCGCGGTAGACGATCCCCTGCGCCACCAGGTCGGCGAAGACCTCGATCACCGCCGCTTCGTAGGCGGGATCCATGGTGAGGTAGGGATGCTCGTAGTCGGCAAGGGTCAGCAGCCGCCGCATCTGCCGAGACTGCAATTCAATGAAGCCCTCCGCCGATTCGCGGCAGCGCCGGCGGATCTCGATTCGCTGCGCATCCTCCGGCATCGCCTCGAGGCGCTTGGCCTCGGAGCCCTTGAGGATCTCGGTCATGACCTTGTGCTCGATGGGAAGGCCATGGCAATCCCATCCCGGCACGTACGCGACGCGGTGACCCTCCATCAGCCGACTGCGGACCACGAAGTCCTTGAGCGCCTTGTTGAGGAGGTGCCCGAGATGGATCGAGCCGTTGGCGTAGGGAGGCCCGTCGTGGAAGACGTAGGGCGCCGCGGTGCGGCGATCCTC
>JAPOKA010000118.1 GCA_029977865.1 bacterium | reverse complement strand
GACGTCCGGGCCGTTGACGTTGCCCGACGCGATCACGCCACCGTCGGCCGACATGTTGCCGCTCGAGGAGAGCCCGTTCAGGCCGCTCGTCTGGTTGAACACGTAGCCCGGGATCAGATCACCCGGAACCGGCGAGCCGTCGCGGGCGACGATCGACCAGTTGCCGGGCGTGCCACGAAGGATCAGCCGCGAGTTGGCGAGCGTGATGTCGGCTCCGCCGACCTGACCGCGGAACGAGACGGCGCCGGTGGCCGAGATCATCGGGTTGTTGAACGAGTTCGGCACCCACACCGCGTCGGGCACGCCGGGCACCGTCGCGTCGTTGGTCGAGATGAGAATCTCCCACTCGCCATCAGCCCACACCGGCGAGGCGACCACCGCGGACAGCAGCAACACACTCATCGAAGCGCGCATGCGTGTTTCTCCCACTCGCGACCCCGCGCCAGAACAGACGCGGCCCGAACGAGTTCAATGTTCCGACCTTCGATGCATCCCACCGCGGGGCACCGAGGACTTCAAACTAGCGAGATTCCGGCTTGGGAACGAGGGACGCCTCGGGCCAAGTTGGGAGTTTTTGCGGTTCGTCGTGAGGGCGCTGGACCCGGCGGGCAGTCCACGGCCGCGCCGACATTCTGGAATGGAACCGGACTGCCGGGCTGCCAGTTCGGTGGCGGCTCGGTCGCGGAACTGCGGTCGAGTCCGTGGAACCGCTGCGCTCACCTCCGCGATGGCGGCGAGGTTTCGAGGCTGGCGCCGGTCGACCCAAACCCTCACCGGGTCGGCTGGACCTCGGTTCGGAACCGCCCGCTCTGGGAGAGGAACGCACGCGGATTGTCGAAGCTGACCTTGCGGATCGTTTCGGCGAGGTGTCCCCGGCGACGCATCTCTTCGCGACACTTGGGCACCGCGAGCGGGTCGCTCGGCCCCCAGTCTCCCACCGAGTTGATCCAAAGCCGATCCGTGATCCCGACCACGAAGCGACCGACTCTGATCCAGAGCTCGACCCGCGACCGCCTGAGATGACCGGCACCGCCTGCAAGCGCTCGGGTCAACCGCGATCTCGGGCGCCGACGGTTCCGGCGCCATCGAAACCGAACTCCGAGGGATCCTGGGCTGGTCCCGTCGCTGGGGGGTTCGGCACGGCTCGCCGCACCGAGGATCCGAACAGGATCGATCTCCGGGATCAGCCGCAGTAGTTGAGGAAGGAGGGCACGCAAGGCCCCCAGTTGCCGAGAAGGATCGCCAGATCGGCGCCGTCGACTTCGCCGTCGAGATTGAGGTCGGCCTCGCAACCGCCCTTGGGCGGGCAGGCACCCCATGCACCGAGCAGGATCGCGAGATCGGCGCCATCGACCACTCCATCGCCGCCGAAGTCGCCGGGGCACTCGATCAGCGGTTCGCCGAGTTGGATTCTGGCAATCGAGTAGATCTGATTCACCGAGTCGCCGGCCCGAATGACCAGCACTCCCGAAGGGCTCAGCCCGGTGCCCCCGCCGTCGCCATTCTGGCCGGTCGCGCCGATCAACGTCAGCTGATTGGCGGGCGTGCCGGTGAAGTTGGTGTCGCCCGCGGCGGCGATCACCCGCAGGCCGTCGACCTCGTCCCAGGCGAACAGGTGCTGCACGCTGCCGCCGGAGGTGACGACGTAGTTCTGGAAGACCACCACGCCCGACTGCGAGATGCAGATGCTCGTGCTGCCGTTCAGATTGCCGAACGTCGCACCATCCACCCCGGGCACCGGCTCGCCATTCCGACAGATGGTGTGAACCACGCCATCGCGGGTCCGGCAGGCGACGAACGATCCCGCGGCGAGATCGGATCCATCGGGGCTCTGAAGCAGGCCTTGATAGGCGATGTACCCGCCGCCATTCCACACGGTGGTCCATCCCGTGGAGTTCATGGTGTAGAACACCGCCTCGTCGGCAGGAACTCCCGGAACCGGATCGCCGCGGCGCAGCAGCATCTCCTGAAAGCCGGCGGCCGTGAAGAACACGGCGCGATCGTTGACGTTCGGCACGACTCCATCGCCCTCGAGTTCGGCGAGGAAGTAGATCCCGCAACTGTTCAAGGGCTGCACCGGGAATCCGAACGATGCACCCGAGCGATAGTTGACGCCGGGCATGCCAGGAACCGCCGATCCCTCGCGGCAAAGCATCCGCAGTTCACCAGGCTTGGCGTCGACCGTCGTGAACACCGCCTTGTCGGTCTCCGGCGTCACCTCGCCGCCGACGAGCGTTCCCCCGAAGAGCAGATACTCGGTGCCCTTCAGGTAGAGACCGAAGGCGTCCGGATTCAGGGTGGTGCCGTCGGTGAAGCCCGGCGCCGGATCGCCCTTGCGGAAGATCGGCGTCACACCACTTGGTGAAAGCACCACCAACGCGCTGTTGTTGGTCGATCCGGAGACGTCGCCACCGGAGAGATTCGTGCTGATCAGGCAACGACCGCCGTCGGACATCCGCACGCCGGAGCCGAGGCTCATCGACGAGGACATCACCGATCCCCCGCCGCCGGGATAGGGATCGCCCTCGCGACCGAGCAGGCCCGCCGTTCCGTCGGGATAGACGATCAGGGCCGCGGTGTCGGTGCCGCTGGTCACGTCGGGACCGTTCACGAATCCGCTCGCAAGCACCCCGCCGTCGGCGGAGAGATTGTTGGACGACGCAAGTCCGTTCAGCCCGCTGGTCTGGTTGAAGACGTATCCCGGAATGAGATCGCCCGGAACCGGCGAACCGTCGCGGGCGACGATCTCCCAATTGCCGGGCGTGCCGCGAAGGATGAGCCGCGAGTTTGCCAGCGTGATCTCGGCGCCGCCGATCTGCCCGCGAAACGACACGGCTCCGGTCGAGGAGATCGTGGGGTTGTTGAAGCTGTTGGGCACCCACACCGCATCCGGAACTCCCGGCACCGAGGTGTCGGCGGTCGAAATGAGGACCTCCCATTCGCCGTCGGCCCATGCCGGCGAGGCGGCGACTGCGGAGACCAGCAACACCATCGTCGAAGCGTGCATCAAGAATCTCCTCGTTAGACCCCGCATCGAGATCGACGCAGCCGCCGACCCGTCATTTCGAACGTCGATGCATCCCACCGCGGGGCACCGGCGAGGTTGAGCGTACTCTCGACCGGTCGTGAAAAAACCATAATTCTCCGCCCGCAAAGAAAACACCGCCCCGGATCGCATCGCCTACTCGGGCGGTGCCCGACGCGCGAACGGGGTCCGGCCTCTTCTCGTTTCGTCCTCCGCGATGGCGGCGAGGTTCCGAGGCTGGCGCCGGTCGACCCAAACCCTCACCGGGTCGGCTGGACCTCGGTTCGGAACCGCCCGCTCTGGGAGAGG
>JAPOKA010000117.1 GCA_029977865.1 bacterium | reverse complement strand
TACCCACGGCGTATGTCAGGATCGGACGGGCGACATCTACGTCTCGCACACCGTGGGAGCTGGTGCCACCAAGGACGATGCCATCTACGTCTTTGGTCCCGACGGCGCCTTCAAGCGAAGCTTCGGCGCCCGCTTCAAGGGCGGCGGCCACGGCCTCGACGTGCGTGAGGAGGACGGCGTCGAGTTCCTCTACCACTGCGACGTGAACCGGCGGCGCCTCGCCAAGACCACTCTCGACGGCACGCTGATCTGGGAAGTCGGTGCCCCGGTCGAGGCAACATTCGACGGCAACCGAATCTACGTGGCTCCGGAGTCGTGGAACCCGACCAACGTCGCGTTCGCACCCGATGGCGACTTCTTCGTCGGCGACGGCTACGGCCGCAGCTTCGTGCATCGCTATTCGAAGGACGGACAGTGGAAGTCGATCGTGGCGGGCCCCGGCTCCGGCGAGGGACAGGTCTCGCAGCCGCACGGGCTCTGGCTCGATGAGCGCGGCTCCGAGCCGCTGCTCGCCGTCGCCGATCGCGCCAATCGCCGCATCCAGTGGTTCGACCTCGACGGGAACCACGTCCGCTTCCAGACCGAGGGCATGCGGCAGCCCTGCCACTTCAAGACCCGCGACGATCTGCTGCTCGTGCCGGACCTCGCGAGCGTGGTGACCCTCGTCGATGCGAACGGCGCGGTCGTCGCCCAACTCGGCGACGGCAATCCGACGAATCTGCGAGGCGCCGCTCGGAACGACTTCATCCCCGGCAAGTTCGTGCATCCGCACTCGGCGACGTTCCTCGCCGACGGCTCGATCCTCGTGGTCGAATGGGTGCCGATCGGACGAGTCACGCGGCTCGAACGAATGGCGTGATGGTCAGCGAGCTTCTGCCCACAGGCGCTCGTAGACCGCGTTGATGCCCGCGGCCTCGGACTCGAGGCTGAACTCGCTTGCCACGTGCGCTCGCGCCGCCCGAGACGCCGCAGCGAGCGCCGCCGGGTCGTCGAGCCATCGTGCGGCTGCCTCGGCCATCGGTGCAACCTCGCCCGGCGGGATCAGGGTGCCGGTCTCGCCGTCGACGAGCAGTTCCTCGAACGCCCCCACCGTCGTCGCGACGACCGGCACGCCGCTTGCCATCGCCTCGAGCGGCGTCACGCCGAAGCCTTCCCAGCGCTGCGGCGCAATGAAGAGGTCGAGCACGCGATACCACGCAGGCGTCTCCTTGGGAGCCACCTCGCCAGCGAAGAAGATCCGGTCGGCAAGCCCGGCCGCCGCGACGCGTCGCTTGAGATCCTGTTGAAAGGCCAGATGGGCCTCGGTGGCGCGGCCGAGCACGATCGCAGCCACGTCGGGACGTGAGGGCATCAGCTCGAGCATCGCATCGATGAAGACGTCTGTTCCCTTCTGACGGCGCACCCGGCCGAAGCAGCCGACGAGCCGACGATCGACCAGAGTGTCTGGCAATCCGAGCTCGCGCTTGGCCCGAGCCTTGTCCTCGGCCGGATGAAAGACCTCGACGTCGATTCCGTGTCGCACCACCGTCGACCCGCGCTTCAGGTACGCAGCTGTCTTCGCCGAGGTCGCGATGACTGCGTCCATTCGAGCGATCAGAAATCGGCTCCAGGCGGTGTGATGGCGCTGGCTCGCAGAAGTGAAGACCACCTTCAGCGGCATGCGCAGCAGGTCGCGAAAGATCCAGCCCGGCAGCATCTCGACATTGCGGCGGGCGTGCCAGATGCGGAAGGGCTTCGTCGCGGGGCGTCGCCAGCCGCCGAGGAGATCGCGCATTCGAACCCTCGGAATCGCGGCCGAAAGCCCCGGTCCGAGCGCCGCGATCCGCACGTGGCGAGCCTGAACCGGCACCACGCGCTCAAGCGTCGAGGTCACGCCGGAGAGTCGGCGCTTGAAGTTGGTGGCGATCGCCTCGACCTCGAGAAACGGAGGATGCGGATCGACCTCGCGCCTCGAAGGTGGGACCGCGGCACGAGGACTCCCGAGCGTGTCCGGCATCTCGGCAACGGTACCCGACGCATTGGCTTCGTACGATCCATCGATGCCGCAACCCCCGCGACTTGAACCCGGCCGCACTGCGCGTCCGAACGCGGAGCCGATCCCGCTCGACACGATCGTGCGACTCGAGGAGGACCGGCTGCGGTGCTCGATCGGAGAGATCGCCGAGGTCGCCGAGCCGTGGCTGGGCGGGATCCTCGCCGGTGGTCCGCCCGGAACCTGGATCAATGCAGCGATTGGAGGCGGGCTCGAAGAGCCGACCGGCTCGAGCCGGGAGGATGAGACCGCCGTCGACCGACTCATCGAGTTCTACCGGTCTCGCGGCGTCGAACCCCGGATCGAGATCGCACCGCAGGTCCGCCCCGCGCTCCTCGACGCCCTCGCCAATCGAGCCTTCGTGGTGCGGCGGTTCCTCAGCCTCTTCGTCCGCGACTTGGAATCGCTGCCCCCTGCCGCGTCCGTTCGCCTGCCGGAGGGGGTCGGGTTCTCGATCGTTGATCCGAACGACGAGCCTTCGGGCCGTCGCTGGGCGGAGGTCTCTGCGCGGAACTTCGCGCCGGCGAGGGCGATCAGGGACGCGGAGATCGAACTCGGTCTGCGGATTGTCCGCCATCCTCGCTGCGTTGCGGTGCAGGCTCGGGCCTCGGGAGCCGTCGTGGGCGGCGCCGCGTTCGAGGTCGGCCCCGGCCCCGAACAGTCACCACTCGTCGCACGGCACGGACGGATCGCAGCCCTCTTCGGGGCGGTGGTCGAACCGGAGTGGCGCCGGCGTGGCATTCAGCAGGCGCTGATCGAGCGTCGCCTGAATCTCGCGGTCGAGCGGGGCATCCGCTTCGTGACCATCAGCTCCCATCCCGGCGTCGCCACCGAACGCACCGCGCGGCGATGCGGCTTCGAACTCGCCTGCACCAAGGTGGTGCTCGTCCGGCCCGAGGCGGGACTGCTTCCGGTCGCGGAGTGATCACCCGCGCGAACCGCTGGCGCGAGAGAGTCCCGGTTCGTCAGCCCCCGAACGTGGTGGCCGAGATGCTCGACCTCAGTCGCCGTTCATCCTCGCCTTCACCTTCCCGATCAGATAGAGGATGAGCGGACGCTGGTCTGCCGGCGCCGCCTGGGCACCCGCCTCGAGCTGGGCGAGCACCTGGGGGAGCATCTCCGCCGGCACCGGCGCGAGACGCTCGAGCATCTGGTCGGCCATCGCCTGCATCTGCGGAGCGAGATCCTCGTAGGCGACCTCCGCGGCCTCGGGCGCCTCGACCTCGAGGGCTTCCCACGTGGTCTCCTCGACCGGAAGCTCGAGGTTGCCCTTGCTCACCACCATCGCGGTCGAGTTGGCGAGTTCGTCGGTGATCGGCTCGGCGCGACCGCCGAGGTGCTCGGCGAGAAAGGCCTCGGCCACCGCTTGGAAGGCGATGTTGTTCTCCGGCTTGGCGAACCCGTGACCCTCGTCGGGATAGAGCACGTAGGTGACGGGAAGTCCCTTCGCCTGCATCGCCTTCACGATCTGGTCGCTCTCCTGCTGCTTCACCCGCGGATCGTTGGCGCCCTGCCCGATCAGCAGCGGCTTCTTGATCTCGTCGACATGGGTGAGGGGGCTCATGTCGCGAAGCTGGCGTCGCCCCTCCGGGGTGCGGTGGTCGGCGACTCGCTTGGCGAACATCTCGATCATCGGCGCCCAGTACGGCGGCAACGAGTTGAGCAGTGTGATCAGGTTCGAGGGTCCCACGATCGCCACCGAGGCCGCGAAGACGTCGGGGGTGAAGGTGACGCCCGCGAGCGCCGCGTAGCCGCCGTAGCTGCCACCGAAGATGCCCACCCGATCTCGGTCGGCGATGCCGTTGGCCACCGCCCACTCGACCGCATCGATCAGGTCGTCATGCATCGCGTCGGCCCACTGCCCGTCGCCGGCATTCACGAACTCCTTGCCGAAG
>JAPOKA010000116.1 GCA_029977865.1 bacterium | reverse complement strand
GAACGGGCCGCGACGCGATTGCGATTCCCGCTCTTCGTCAAGCACCACAACAGCTACGCGAGCATCGATCTGAGCCGACGCTCGAAGGTCTGCTCGCCGGCGGGACTCGAGATCCAGGCCCGCAAGATCCTCGCCCGGCATGGCGCCGCCCTCGTCGAGGAGTACATCGAAGGCGAGGAGTGCACGGTGCTGGTGGTCGAGGACCCTCGGCGGCCGAGTTCACCGATCGCCTACCCCCCCATTGTCTACCGGTTTCCCGCCGGCGAAGAGTTCAAGCACGAAGCCCTCAAGTGGTGGGACTACGAGGACCTCGCGGGCGTGCCGGTCGCGGACAAGGAGCTCGCCCATCGGCTGCAGGAGGAGTGCCGCCGGCTCTATCTCGCCCTCGGCGCCGCCAGCTTCGCGCGATTCGACATCCGCGTCGACCACGAGGGCACGCCCTTCATGCTCGAGATCAACACCAATTGCGGGATCTACTTCCCGCCCGCCGACTACGGCGGTGCCGATCTTTGCGTGGCGAACGACTCCGGCGGGCACGAGGCCTTCACGCGGACGCTCGTCGAGGCCGCCTTCGCGCGACACCGTCGCCGCAGCGCGAGCCGGAAGCGAGTGCAAGTCCGAGCTTGATCTCGCCGCCTCACCCCGACTCGGACGTCAAGGGGACTTCGGCGACAGAGCACTGTCACTTGCCGCCGGAGAAACCCCTTGAACCCGTCGCGCGGGAACGCCTCACGCGTCGAATGGCTGGTCCTGCATCCGCACCGCCTCGATCGAGTCGAGCTCGAGCCGGAACGGGCCGGCCTTCTTGTCATAGATGTAGAACTCGAGACTGCGAAGGTCGGCGGGGTCGAGGCGGCCGGGGAGACCCTGGCCCATGAAGTGGCGTTCGAGATCGGCGATCGGCACCACGACCTCGATCCACTGATCGGGGCGGGTCTGGAACGGTGCCCAGTAACCACCGGCGCCGGCACCGCGTCCGGACTTGGCGCCGAGGCGGTACTCCCGCCCGTCGCCCTTGACCCGCAGCTTCACCGCGTCGAAGCCGTCGAAACGGCCTTCGTCGAGATCGACGCGCATCGAACTGAAGCCGCCGTTGTTCTCCAGCGAGGTGGCGCCGTCGAAGACCAGCGAGCCATCGCCCGCTGCGATGCGACCGGTCGAGCGCCCGCCCATGACGCCGTCAAGCACCGTGAACCAGCGGCGAACCTCGCCGGCGTCGTCGAAGGTGAAGACCGTTCGGGATGCGTCCGATCGAGCGGGCGTGGAAGACGCGGGAACTGCCGCCGGTTGGGGGGCCGCCGCAGCCTGGGCGAGCGAAGAAACGAGGCTGTCGATGATGCGGCGGTAGGCCCACGCCTGCTCGCGGGGGTCGTTCATCGCGGCGATCTCGTCGAGACGAGCGCGAATGCGGCGCCGCGCCGGCGCCTCGATGCCGAAGTCCTCGACGAGCACCGCCGCCTCGAGGGCGGTGGCGTAGACGGCGGCGCAGGCGGCGGTGTTGCCGTCGTTGAAGAGCGGCGCCCCGCGGCCGACGGCTCGTTCGAGCAGGGTCATCAGCGGCGGTTGCTCACGCGGCGGCATCAGCACGCGATCGATGAGGTGCACCACGCCGTTGGAAGCACCGAGATCGGCGCTCTCGACGACCGCCTCGCCGACAAGCAGCCGGCCTCGCGCCACTTCAAGATCGAGTTCGGTGCCTGCGAGCGTCTCGACGGAGTCCCTTCCGACGAGATCGGATGCGGCGAGGCGACCGGCCACCACGTGATGCTTGAGGATCCGAACGAGCAGCTCGCGGTTGCCCGGTTCCAGCAGCGTGGCCACGGTCCCGTCCGGGAGCTTCGAGAAGGCCTCGTCGGTCGGCGCAAAGACGGTGAACGGACCATCGCCCGAGAGCGCCCCTGCGAGTCCCGCCGCCTTGACGGCAGCCACGAGGGTGTCGAGTCGACCGCTCGAGACCGCGAGTTCGGGAATGGTGACGTCGGATGAGGCCGACAGCGGCGATGACGCTGCGGCGGCGACCGCGGTGGCGATCGCGAGTGAGCGGGTGAGATTGATCATGGGAATCGGCTCCGGGGGTGACGGGGAGGTTTCGCGGCAACTGCGGGGCAGATTCGCCCAAAGAGCAGCCTCCCGCCGGGTTCGCCACGCCCGGCGGAGGCCGCTGACCGCGGCGGCTAGGGAACCTCTGGCAGCGGCAAGCCGGGGCGCCAGGCTGCCAGCGCAGGTGGCATGCTTGCGTAGGGGTTCGGGTCTGGTTGCCGAGGCGCGATCGGTGGCTTCCGCGGCGGCTGTGGCCGCGGGGAAGGCCGAATCGGTAGGCGGAGCTGCGAGTGCGGCTTCGCTTCGGAAGCACCCTTCGTCGGTTTTGGGGCTGCCAAGGCAGGCGTTGCGGTCCCGAGCATGTCTTCCTCGGAGAGCATCGAACATCCCAAGGCCTGGGCGTAGCGGGCCCGCATCCTGGCGAGCTCGGCTTCGGCCTTCGCCCGGGCTTCGGCTTCGGCCTTGGCCCGCTCGGCGGCGATCACTTCAGGCGGATCGGGTGGATCCCAGATCGAACTCATGGGTGGTGCTCCAGTGCGTGCGGAACGGGCGGAGCATCGAGTTGCTTCTTCGTGCGCGATCGGGCCCACGGGTGCGCCATCAGGTGGCTGCGCAGCACCGCGGCGGGAAACTCGGGATTGACGCAGGTTGCCGCGGGAAGAAACGACTCTCGCACCAGGCCTTCCTGATTCAACGACCAGCCGCCGAGGCCATCGATGGCGAGTCCGGCCTCGAGGTCGGCGGCACTCGTCTCGTGGTACACCGCGAAGTGGTCGAGGGCCCGGACTCGCTCGGCGAACTTCGCCAGCCGCGGCACGTCGCGGTGGTCACCCTGACAGAGGAGTTCGTACACCCGCGCTCGCTCGGGGCCGTCGAACTCCTCAGAGAAGGTCGAGGCGCGGCTGTCGAGCAGTTGCGGGAACGGCGAGGCCGATCGGATCGAGCAACCGAGGCCGAGACTGGTTTCGCGCAGCGCCACCTCGAAGGCGATCTCGGGAATCCCCGGTTCGAACGGAAGCCGCTTCAGCGGCACCCGGCCGACGAACTTGGCGTGGCCGAGCATGGGAGTCTTCGCGTCGGGCCCCTCTGACTGCGGCAACGTGCACATGAGGTTCTCCACGTGCTGCCGCAATCGCATCGAGCTGGCTTGGCTCGCTGCGTCGCCGTAGGGCCCCTTGGGCACCAGGATCGCCGGCAACGCGCCGCACCTGCCGCCGATCTCGGCGACGGCATGACTGCAGCGGCCGAGCGAGAGATTCCAGAGGTCCTGCGGCGGAACGAGGGTCACGACCTGGTTGGCGCAACCGTGATAGAGGCCGTCCCGTTCTGCGCGAACGACTCCGTCGCGACGCGACGAGATCGTCGGCGTGAAGGTGGGGTCGGCCCCGGAGAGCTCATGGCGAATGAGCATCGCTCGGAGCAACTGCGTCATGCCGGTCGCGAGCAGCGCCATCAGCGATGCGTCGTCGACTCCGGCCACGAGCCGCACCGCGACGCGATCGACCAACCTGAACGTGGCCCCGGTGCCGCTGCGGTTCTCCACCACCGCCAGCGATCCCAGTGCCGGAACCTGGTGCTGCCACCGGGCCGACCGCAGGCGAGCCTCGCGGAGCACCCCACGGTGCTCGCGTTTCGACGCCTCTGCGATGTCGGCAATCTCCGTCTCCACCAGCACCCGCCACGCGAGGGTGTCGCCGTCTCGGCGAGGCGGCTCGACCCAGAGGGTCTGTGCGTGATCGAACGGCCACCAGCGAAGGCCCCTCGCTCCACGCTCCATCCAGCACTCGTCGATCTGACTCGTGCCGATCCAGATCCGGGTGATCCAGTCGATGAAGGCACGATCGTCGTCGGGGGGAATCGTTCCAGGTGCGTCACTCATCGCGTCTCCTCCGTTTCTTCAAGCAGGCTCTCGAGCAGTCCGCACTGCTCCTGCCACGCACTCGCCTCGGCTTCGACTGCGGCGATTCT
>JAPOKA010000115.1 GCA_029977865.1 bacterium | reverse complement strand
CTCGACGAGGAGACGGTGCTCGCAAGGCTCGACGAGCTGCGCGGACTCGGTCTCGTCCACGAGGTCCATCTCGTCGGCAGCCGCGTTCCCAAGTTCAGGCACCTCGCGAGAGAGATCCTCGGGATCGGCACCAGCGAACTCGTGCTCCTCACCGAGCTGCTCCTTCGCGGACCGCAGACCGTCGGTGAACTCCGCGGCCGGGCCAGCCGCATGCACCCACTCGAGTCGGTCGAGGTCGTGTCAAACCTGCTGACGACACTCGCCGAACGAGAGCCGCCATTGGTGGAGGAACTCGCCCCCGCACCCGGCTCGCGAGCGCCGCGGTACCGCCAACTGCTGCAGCCGGATCTGCACCCCATCTCCAGCTCCGCCCGCGATACCGCCAGCAGTGCCGAGACTCCCCCTCAGCGGGAAGATCGATTGAGCCGACTCGAAAGCACGCTTACCGCGTTGGAAGCGCGAGTCGCCGCGATCGAGCGCTCGCTGGGAGTCTCGTAGGTCGCGACGCGAACTTCGACGCCAGTTTCAATGCACGCTCGAGCGCCACCCGTGGAGCCACGTGCGCTCGCACCGTCGCAGCTTCGATCGTCACTCAGGGAGCGTCGAACAGACCACGATGACCTGCGGGAATCACCTCCCCCGCCGCGACGCCTCGATCGCCTCGCGAATCCGATCGGCGCGCGTCGCGGAATCCGGGAGAACCGCAATCGCCTCCGGCCGGGTGCCATCGACCTGCTCGCGCAGATAGAGATACACCCGAGTTCCGGCGTCGAAGAGCCAGGCGAGCACGAACCCCCCCACCAGCCACCGCAGCAGGCTCGACCAGATCGCGACGGCGTCGGCAGCCCATGGCGCCGCGAGCAACGTCGGGTCCGCGTCCTCGCTGCCGAACGCGAGCCATCCCCGCTCGCCGATCGCAGCGGAAACCCAGGACGGCGCCGATGGTTCCAGCGCACCGCGGGCAAGCGCCAACGCCACGACGATCACCGCGTCGAGCACCGCCACTCCGACCGCCAAGCCGAGCAGGCCACCGACCAACAGCACCACCATGCGTCCCGGCCGATGCAGCATCGCGGCGTACGCCCGCTGCACGCAGTCGGCGGCGTCGGCGTCCTCGCAGGCCACCGCCGGCACCACCAAGGCCCAACTTGTGGCCAGGCCGAGCACCAGAACCGCTGCGAAGACCGCGAGCGCCACGGGAATGCCGAACAGAATGCCGCCAACCCCATCCAGGAACGGCACCCGCAGGAGGTAGCCCAGCAGCAGGACCAGACCAAGCGGGAAGATCGCGACCACCAGCGGCAGCAACGGCGCCGAGACCAGTCTGAGGGTCGACTGCGAGGCGAAGTCGGCGGCCTCTCCGAGCGTGATCCACTCGCGGCGACCGAATCTGCAGGCCGCGAGCCGGGCGAGCATGCCGCCGAAGAAGGCGCCGATCACCACGGCCGGCAGCCCGAACCCGAGCAGAAAGAGGCGATCGTGGCGCCAGATCGCGAGCGGAAGATCAAGGGCGATCGTCCGAAGCGCCTGCGCCGCCTCGACCAGTTGCAGCTCGATCACGCTGCGGCAGAAACGTCCGAACTCGACTTCGACCTCGCGGGCGGCGCTGGCGAAGGTGCCTCTCGGAACCGAGGCTTCGATGGCGCGCATCCGCGAAACCACCGCCTCGCGACTGGCCGCTTCGAGTTGCGGCTCGTCGGCGGCCATCGCGAGACTCGCAAGCACACCGGCCGCGATCTCGCGCACCGTCGCGGAATCGGCGGGCGGATCGACGGGAACCTGGGTTTCTCCGCGGTCGGAGGGATCGGTCTCGAGCAGCACGCGCCAAAGCGTTCGAACACCCTCGGCCCGATTTCGCTCGGGATCCTCGGCCTTCAGACCTTCGGGGCCGAAGCGAGGCTCCGTCGAGCGGTCGTACAACCGCCCTGTCTCGACGAGCACCAACAGCAGAAAGAGCCCCAGAATCAGGCGCCGCGGATGGAAACAGGCCGCGGCTGCGCGAGCCACCTCGACCGCCTGCCGCAGCAGCCGCGCATCTTCGGCCCCGTAGGCGGCGAAGGATGGAGGGACCTCCGGTCGTTCAGGAAGTCCTTCGAGTTCCGCGGCGTCCGGAGGTTCAGCCATACGGGCGGTGAGTCTACCACTGCCCCCGCGCTGCGAGGCGGCGCGAGGCGTGGGCGAGAATCCACCGTGAGCACTCGTCGGCACCACCCTCGGCGAGGCAGGCATGCAACTGCCCCTCGGCATAGAGCCGCGCTTCGGGGCTCCGCTCAAGCAGGAAGACGTGCAGCGCCCACGGGCGATGCGTCGAGTTCTCGGCCCCGGTGTGTTCGAGGTGCCACCGCACGGCCGAGAAGAGTCGCGTCGAAAGACGATCCTCACGCTCGAGTGCCCAACGCTCGAGCGCATGCATCGCCGAGAGTTCGCGATCGACCCACACTTCGATCGCCTCGCTTCCCCGCGGCTCGGAGAGCGGACCGGCGTCGTCGAGCCTCAGTCCGGGAAGATCGAGATCCACCGCCGCAGACCCCGGGGCCATGGCCGGCATCGACCACAGCATTCGATCGACCGCCGACGCCTCGGACCGGCCCCACGCCGACGCGGGGGGCATCGGACTCGGCTCGCCCTGCCACGCCGCCACCGCCCAGAGATGTCGAGACCAGTCGGCGAGATTCATCATGTCGTCGTCCCCTCGCGTCCGGCGGCCCGTCCCGCGGTGGCGACGATCCTCGCCAAGTCGCGCCCAGTTGCCAACCAAGAGTGGAAGGCGAAGGAAGCGATGCTACCTTCGAGTTTGTGCCGGGAAACACGCGAACACGGGCGATTCGATGGACCGAGCCTCGCTGCCTCGAGTGCGGCGAGACCGCCGATCATGCCCTGCGCGAACTCGTGCCCCACTGCGAGACCTGCGGCTGCGACTTCCACGCCCGCCCGCCGCGGAGCTACGCGGAACTCGAAGGACTGACCCCGCTCGACATCGGTGCCGCCGCCGAGCGCCGGCGCGGCCGCAGCCGCTGGACCGCATCCGGGGTGCTCTTCGTGGTGGCCGTGGTCGCCTTCGTGGCGCTCACCGCCGCTCTCGATGCGGGTCTCTTCGATCGCTGAACGGGCCGCGCCGCCTCGATTCGATTCGGCAGTTGCCACCCACCGCCGACCCGGGGACGATGGTCGCTCCGACCCTTGGAGCGCCGCATGCCCACCTCTCGCCCCGAACCGGTTTCCACCTCGCCCCGCCTCGACGCCGTGCTCGAGCGGGCAGCCTCGAACTTCGACGCCTCGGTGACGCGACTCTGCGAGTTCCTTCGCATTCCGAGCGTCAGCACCGATCCCGCCTTTGCGAGCGAGGTGCATCGCGCCGCGGAGTGGGCGGCGGCGCAGTTGCGTGAACTCGGATTCGAGTCGAACGTCGTCAAGACACCCGGGCACCCGTTCGTGCTGGCCCACCACCCCGGACCTGGCCGCGGCGAGCCGATCCTTTACTACGGCCACTACGACGTGCAGCCGCCCGACCCCGTCGACCTGTGGCGGCACGGCGCGTTCGAGCCGACCATCGAAGAAGGCGAGCACGGACCCCGGGTGGTGGCGCGAGGAGCCTGCGACGACAAGGGGCAGGTCATGACCTTCATCGAGGCGTTGCGGGCCTGGCGCGATGCCCACGGCGGGCCGCCGGTGCCGGTGACGGTGATCCTCGAAGGCGAGGAGGAGTCGGGCAGTCCAAGTCTCGACGGGTTCCTTTCCTCGCATCGCGAAGCGCTGCGCTCGCGGGTCTGCGTGGTCTCGGACACCGGCATGTGGGACGTCAAGACCCCCGCGATCACCTCGATGCTTCGCGGGCTGGTCTACCTCGAGGTGCAGTTGCGAGGACCCGGGCACGACCTCCACTCGGGCATGTACGGCGGCACCCTCGCCAATCCCCTCAATGCCTTGGTCGAAGTGCTTGGCGCCCTGCACACCCCCGATGGCCGCGTGGCCATCCCCGGCTTCTACGACGGGATCGAGGAACCACCCGATTCGGTGGTGGCCTCCTGGTCGAAGCTCGGCTTCGACGAGCGCGACTATCTCGGTTCGGCGGGCGTCTCGGTACCCCACGGGGAACCGGGCCGAACCACCATGGAGCGGATGTGGTCGCGGCCGACCTGCGACCTCAACGGCATTTGGGGCGGCTACGCCGGCAAGGGCGCCAAGACCGTGATTCCCGCGGAGGCTGGAGCGAAGTTCTCCTGCCGGCTCGTC
>JAPOKA010000114.1 GCA_029977865.1 bacterium | reverse complement strand
GGGCTGACCGGGGCGAATCTCGTCCTTCGCGAGCACGATCGCGACGAACTGGCCCACTACGCGAAGGAGGGCGCCGGCACCTGCGACATCGAGTACCGATTCCCCTTCACCGCGCCGGGCTTCGGCGAGCTCGAGGGCGTCGCCCACCGCAGCGACTTCGACCTCCGACGCCACGCCGAGTTCTGCGGCAAGGGCGACAAGATGCGCTACTTCGATCAGGAGAAGAACGAGCGGTACTTCCCGCACGTGATCGAGCCCTCCGCGGGCGCCGACCGCGGGACGCTGGCGCTCCTCTGCGAGGCGTACACGCCCGATCCCTCGCGGCCGAGCGGCGTGGTGATGAAGTTCCACCCGCGGCTCGCTCCCGTGAAGGCGGGCATCTTCCCGCTCGTCAACAAGGACGGCATGCCCGAGATCGGCGAGCGCCTCTACCGCGAGTTGCGATCGCGGTACACCGTCGAGTTCGATCCCAAGCAGTCGATCGGCAAGCGCTACGCCCGCATGGACGAGGCGGGCACGCCCTACTGCTTCACGATCGACAGCGACACCCTGAGCGATCAGACCGTGACGGTGCGCGAGCGAGATTCGCTCAGCCAGGAGCGGATCGGCCTTGACCGGGTGGCGAGCTATCTCGCCGAGCGGATCGGGGACTGAGCCAAGAAGGCCGCAACCACTCCGCGGGGCAGCGATCGCTTCGGTCCGCTGGTGATTCCGCACACGAGGCCTCGGACGCGCTGCGAGCGAGAGTCTCGATCGCGGGCGCCGTGCGCTACTCGAAGCTCGAGCGCAGGGCCTCGCGAACGACCTGTCGCGCCTGAGATTCCACCGACTCGCGGAAGGAGCGGTCAACTCCCGAGGAGTCCGCGGCGAGGGCGGTGGCCATTCCGCCGCGCGACGAGATCGGTTGCGGGCCGCGGATTCGGCAGAGTTCGGCCGCGCCGTAGCGATCGAGTGCTTCGCGGACCCGCTCCTGCACTCCCGGACCGGACCGGTCGCCCGCCAGCCAGACCGCAAGTTCCGCCGCGTCATCGGCGGAGGGCTCGACCAACTCGACTCCCAGTCGTTGCCACAGCGCCAACTCGTCCTCGGAGAGCCACGCGGTGGCGGTGGGATCTCGGAGCAAGAGCACCCGCTGCCCTGGTGGCATCGGGAGGATCTCCGCGACCGGAATCTGCGCAACTTCCCACCCACCTCCGACGCCGAACTCCCGAGCGATCCACGAACGCCGATCGACGTCGCGGGCCACGATCGACGCCATGCCGGTTCCGCTCTCCAGCACTACTGCCGCATCGATCCCTTGCCCATCGAGCCTCGAGTCGGGCACGAGCCGCTTGGCGACCCCGCGCACTCGCGCCTCCAGCTCGGAGTCTGCGGGCACCAGTTGCACCGAATCCATGCCGTGTTCGCGCTTCAGCCGCTCCGCCACGGTGGCAAAGAGCGAAGATCGCTCGGTGATGCCGGAGAGATCGCCGTCTGGCCCGATCACCACCAACGAGGCGGCGGAACCAACCCCGACAGGCCTGAGCACGATCGAGGCGAAGACCAACGAGCCGATGAGGCCCACCGCGAGCAGGACCAGCGCCGCGAGCAGCCGACCCGCGCCTCGGGCGGCTCCCGGCGAGGTCAATCCCCACGGGGAACGCCGCGGCCGCGCGGTTCTCGCGGCGACCGTCGCCGTCGCTGCCCCCGCCGAACCGGCTGCGCCGGTCGGCGTCGCCGTCGGAACCTCGACTCGCTCGGTCGCCTGCGAAGGTTCGTCGTCGGCGATCGATCCGCGGAAGGAGGGCAGCATCGCAGGACGAAACTTCGAGAGATCATCCGCAGCGAGAATCGCCCGCAGATCGGCGAGCAGGGTCGCCGCGTCGGGATAGCGCTTGCCGTAGTCGGCCATCGCCCGCCGCACCACCCAGCGCACGCACTCGGGGCTCCGCTTGCTGAAGCCGCTCAGCCCGCCGTGGGCCGGGAAGGTGTCTTCGAGGCCGAGGTAGAGCATCGCTCCGACCCCGTAGATGTCGAACTTCGCGCCGTCGACCTCGTGGACCTTCACGCCGCGCAGGGCAAGCCGCACCATCTCGGGATCACGGAAGTACTCGGTGCCGTGCGTGGTGAGCGTCATGCCCGAGGAGAGGCTCGTGACGAGACCGATGTCGACGAGGCGGCACTGTCCGCCCGCGACGAGCACGTTCTCCGGCTTCACGTCCTTGTGCCAGAGTCCGGCACGGTGGTAGTGGTCGAGGGTCTGCGCCAGGCCCGCGGTCCACTCGATCACGCGGCGAAGGCCCGCTGCATCAAGGCCCTCCTCTGGACCGAGCCGGTGCAGCGAACGCACCGCCTCGTTGAAGTGCGACCCCGGGAAGTACGGCATCGCGTACCAGAACCGGCCCGGTTCGAGACGATGCTCGACGACGAGTCCGAGCCGCGTGGCGGCTTCCATCGAACGCGACTCGCGGACGATCTGCGGAAGGGTCGAGCCCTCCGAGAGCGCGAAGGTCTTGATGACGACGCGGTCGAGCCCGTCCGGCAGACGGCGTCGAATCTCGGCGGAGGGCTTCGCGATGAGCAGCCGAGCGCCGGAGCCACCGGAGGCGAGCGAGCCCACGACCTCGTAGCCGGGAAAGGTGTTGCGGGCGACGACCGCGTGCGGCACCGGAGTCACCGAGGGATGCGCTGCCGGCCGCGCCGCCGCGGCCGTTGCAGGCGGGCCGATCAAGCGGAGGCAGATCGGATACCGCCACGGTTCGCCGGCGTGAGCCTTCACCGCGGCCACGATGGTGAGCACCACCCAGGCCAGCAGCACCACCGGCACGATCGCGAAGCCGATCAGGACGGGCGTGAGGATCACGCCGCCGACGAAGGCGATCGCCATGGTGATGTTGAAGTTGAGGCTCTCTCGGCCCTGCTCGTCCACGTAGGGCATCCGGTCCTTGCGAGCCAGCCACAGGACCAGTGGACCGATCACATTGCCAAGCGGAGGAAACGCGAAGGCGACGAATGCGAGCAGATGCACGAGCATCCCCAGCGTTCGCTCCTCCTGTGACGGCACTCGACTGGAGTTGCCGGTCCACGCCGGCGGCTGCATGAACGGTGGCGGCGGCGGAGGAACATCGACCGCCTGCTGACGAGCGGCGGCCCCACCGACGGCGGCCGGCCGAGCCGCGTCCGCCTCCATGACCACCTCGAGACGACGGCCCCGCCCGGCGATCCAGGCGAGCGTGCCCACCGGTCGGCCCCACAGAGCGCGGGCGATGCGCCGACCAATGCCAACGAAGCCACTGTTAATCCGCGCCGCCCGTTGCTCTGCCCGCTCCCAGCGACCAAGGACCACCAGCGCCAGCGCCAGGCCCGCATGGATTGCCAGGGGAATCAGGCCCAGGACTGAGAAGACCAGATCCGCAGTTCCCCCCAGCACGATGCCCACCACCCCGAGCACCGCGCGGATCACGAACGCGATCGCCTTCAAGATCAACCCGAAGCACATCGCCAGCAGCGCGATCGCGAAGGCGCCGACGAGCACCATCAGCAGGGTCGATGCGAAGATGATGATGGGTGTCATGCAGGACTCCGTTCCGCCGTTCGTCGGATGCGTCAGCCGCCGCGCCGCGCCGCGATGCACTCAAGCCGGTGGATCTCCCCCACCGCGTCGTCGAAGAGCCGATCGTCGCTGCCGAGGCCGGCGACTTCGGCCTCGCTGCGCTCCTGATCGGTGAAGCTGTAGAGGGTCATGGTCTCGGCAAGCCTGGTTCGCAGCCGCGTCCGCACCGAGGCGAGATGCCGACTGACGGTGGCCTCGCTGGTGCCGAGCTCCTCCGCAACGTCCTTGCCGGATCGCCCGTCGAGCACGCGCAGGCGAAACGCCTCGAAGGGCAGCATCTCGCTCTCCGACTCGACCTTGCGGATCGCCGCGATCACCTTGGCACGAAACATGGCGGTCTCGAACGCCTGATCCGGCTGCGGCTCGCCGCTCGAGGAGACCATGAAGTCCTCGAGGCTGGTGGCGCGGCGGCCGTGATTGCGCTTGGCGGCGAAGCGGCGGTCGAGTTCATCGCCGAGGGCGTGCTTGGCGATCGCCAGCAGCCAAGTGCTGAACCTCGCGCCGCGGGCGGGGTCGTAGCGATCGATGTGATTCGAGACCGCGGCGAGCGTCTCCTGGGTGAGGTCGCGAACCGTCTCGGCGCCGACATTGCCGCGGCCCCACCGAGCCAACTGCCCGCGGATCACCGGACCGAAGGTCTCCCAGAGTTCGAACCAGGCCGACTCGTCCCGCTCGCGAAGGCGATTGACGAAGGTGGTGGTCAGAGGATGCATGCTCACGAGGGCTG
>JAPOKA010000113.1 GCA_029977865.1 bacterium | reverse complement strand
GGAGCCTCCGATGGGATTCTCCAACGCAGCCGCCAGGCACCTGCTTCCCTTCCTCGCGCGAGTCGTGATTGCGCTGCTCCTGGTGCCGACGGGTTGGAGCCTGCTCACCACCCAGTCGGAGTACTCCGGCGAGGACCTCGATCGGCTGAGAAGCCTCGGCATCGTGACGGCCTCCCAGATCGAGCACGTCGGATGGCGTGCGGCTCAGGATTCGTCTGCCTCCGCCCCGGAGTCCGCGGGACCGGACGGGCGGGCGGTTCCGCCGACCGAAGGCGGCGAGGGTGGAGCGAACGAGCCTCCGAGCGAGCAACCTCCGGAGGCCCTGGCGCCCCCGCCGGGCGAAGCGACACCATCCATCGACGCGACCCCCGAGCCTCCGCCGCCATCCGAGGCAGCCGCCACCACGCCAGACCACGAGGGCACGACCGAAGTCGCGGAGGCCCGACAGTTGCACCGACTCACGGTGATGTATGCGGCCGCCGGGCTCGCCGCTCCCAAGGTCCTCGCCTGGTGCAGCGCGTTCCTGATGCTCGCCGGCGGTGTGGCCCTGCTCCTGGGACTCCTCACCCGACTCTGGGCGTTCTTCTTCCTCTGTCTGGCGTCTCTCTTCTGGTGGATCCAGTCCTGGCCGCTGATTGCGGAGCACTGGATGCTCGACCTCGAACCGTCCGCTTTCTCCATCGTGGTGGCGGACTCCCTGCTGCTGCTCGTCTGCTTCGCCCTGCTCGTGACCGGGGGGGGCGGAGCGAGCCTCGATCGAGCCATCTTCCGGCCATCCCCCGCGAAAGCAGAAGAGGCCGAAGAAGTCGCGGCCGCCGAGTGAACTCGGCCTGGCCACTTCGGGGTGTGACCGCGTCGACGGGTCTTCGAAGGGATGCGGAGTTGGTGCGCTCTTTCGCCCCTCGGGAGAGAGGTGCCGAAACGCCGATCCATGATGGAGCGGCGGAGCGTGCCGCAGCGCGCGAGTCCCTCGATCCATGAGCACCCCCCCTCCACAGCCCGATGTCCCCGCTGGAAGCCAGGAGTGGGCGGAGGTGCCCACCCAGTCCCTGGCGGAGGCGATTCGCGAGGCCGGAGGTCGCAACAGCCCGGGCGCGAACGGCGGGTTCATCGGCTGGGTGGTCTCGGGTGGACTGCACCTGCTGGTGGTGGTGCTGGCATTCCTGCTCACGTGGACGGTGGTGCGGTGGACCGAGGCGCCACGAGACCCCGTCACCGCCGACTTCGAGAGCACCACCTTCGAACCCCTCGCGGCCCTCGACGACCTGGAACCGGCGACCGAACCCGTCGAGTCCGTGGCCTCGATCTCCCCCGCGGTCGCCGAGTCGATCGAAGCGGCCCTCGCGGAGGCCGCAGCGGGACCCCTCGATCTCATCGCCGCAACCGCCCGCGAGCGGGCCGAAGCGGCCGTCGCGGCCGCGGACGCACCGCAGACGGTTTCGTTCGCCGGCCTGCGTGCTACGAACGCCCGCACCATCGTCTACGTGGTAGACGCCTCCGGGTCGATGATCGGGTCGTTCAAGACCGTGCTCGACGAACTCGCGCGCTCGCTCGCCGGACTGGTGCCGGTGCAGAGCTTCGCGGTGATCTTCTTCCAGCGCAACCTCGCCATCCCGGTGCCGCCCGCGAATCGCCTGGTCGCGGTGAGCCGAGCCTCCACCGGGCAGGCGGTGCAGTGGGCGAGGCAGAACGTGATTCCCTCCGGCCGCAGCAATCCCGTCGAGGCACTCACGCGGGCGCTGGCGCTGCGTCCGGACTGCATCTTTCTGCTCTCGAGCAACATCACCGGCGCCGGCCAGTTCGAGATCGATCGACAGGCGCTGCTCGACGCGCTCGACCGCCTCAACCCCATCGAGGCCGGAAGCGGTCGCCGCCGCACCCAGATCCAGTGCATTCAGTTTCTCGATGTCGATCCGCTCGACACCATGCGGACCATCGCCGAGCGGCACGGTGGCGAGCGGGGCTACAAGTTCCTCGATCGCGCCGAACTGGGGCTCGCCCCGGACGCCGATGGCGACGCGGACACGAAGGCGCGGCCATGAAGGTGCGCTCGCTTCCAACCTCGCTGTTCCCGCTCGTGACTGCGGTGCTGCTGGCGTGCGCACTGAGCGTGCCGGTCGCGGCCTTGGCGGTGTCGGCACCGGCGCTGCAGTCCTCGTCGCTCCCTTCGCCCAGCGAACTCGAATCGCTGATCAGCGGGCCCAGCGCCAGCCCGGCGTCGGCCGGCGAGGCGGTGGCCGGCTGTCGACGCATCGCGGCCGAGTTCGACGATCGCGACATCGCCCGCTTCCTCTTCCAGTACGGCCGCGCCCTCGCCGCCGCGGGCGATCCAGGCGCTGCGTCGGTGATGCTCGCACGCACCTTCATTCTCTTCCCGGAGAGTCGCTGGTCCCCCGCCGCCCTGCTCGCCTCGGCGAAGCTCCACCGCGAAGCCCTCGACGACGAGACCGCCGCGGCGATCCTCGCCCGCCGTGCAGCCGCGTCCGCCCGCGCCATGGGGCTGGCCGCGCTGGCCGCCGAGGCCGAGTCCTTCATCGCCGCTGCGCCGCCCTCGCTTCCACCCTCGACGCCGCAACCCACCGCCCCCTGACCGCGTGAGACGAGAACGACCAATGCCCACTTCCAACTCGCAGTTCGCGCTCCTTCGATCCAAGTGGTGCACGACACTTGCAGTGATCGCAGCAGCCAGCATCGCCGCCGCGGCCTCTGCGCAAGGGACCGACGCGGCCCCGGCCTCCGAACAGAGCTTCGCCTCTGCGTTCTTCTACGCCAGCAGCGTGCAGCCAGACGGAACACGTGCCATGGAGTGGCTTGGAACCATCCTGATCTGGCTGCTCTTGGCCTTGTCGCTGGTGAACATCGGGCTGATCGGCCAGTTGTTCATGACCAATCGCCGCGTGCTCATCCTGCCCCCGGACCTCTGCAATCGGCTGCGAACCCTGCTCGAGGGCGGTCGCTATCGGGACGCGCTCGAACTCGCGGGCGGCGATTCGAGCGATCTCGGCCGGATCGTGCGGGTCTCCCTCGGCCAGGCTTCGTTCGGATTCGCGGCGATGCTGCGGGCACTCGAGCAGGTGAGCGAAGAGGTCGTCACCGATCGACTTCGACGGGTCGAGAGCCTGAACATCCTCGGCCAGGTGAGTCCGATGATCGGTCTCTTCGGAACCGTCTACGGCATGATCGTCGCCTTCCAGTCGATCGCCCAGAGCGGCGGCAACGCGGATCCGGTGCTCCTCGCCGGCGGCATCGGCACGGCGCTGGTGACGACCTTCTGGGGACTGCTGGTGGCGATTCCGGCGCTCGCGGCCTACGCGACCATCCGCAATCGCATCGACAACCTCGCGACCGAATCGTCCCTGGAAGCGCAGTCGCTCGTCGAGCGCTTCCGTCCCAAGCCGCGCAGCGAATCCACCGAGGGCCGCGGCAGTGAGCGGCGAAACGGCGGCGACCGACGCGAGGCCGGCGCATGAGCAGCGTCTACGCCCGCGGTCGGGCGAGGATCGAAGCGAACCTCACGCCCATGATCGACATGACATTCCTGTTGATCGTGTTCTTCGTGCTGGTCTCGCGGATCTCCGAAGTCGAAAGCGTGCCGATGGACCTGCCCGAACCGCAGGAGGCGGCAACGGTGCCGCTGCCCGACGAGAGTCGCGTGGTGCTGAACGTGCTGCCGGGACCGGATGGCGGCATCGAGGGCTATCGCGTCGGCGTGATGCAGTTCGCCCCCACCCCGGAGGGCGCGGAAGCGCTCGAGCGTCACCTCGCCACGTTGTTTCGCCAGAATCCCGAACTCGATGTCAATCTCCGCGCCGACCGCGCCACCGCCTACTCCGACGTGGCCCCGGCGCTCGGAGCGATTGCTTCCGCGGCACGCCTCGCCGAGTCTCCGGAAGCCACCCGCGTCAACCTCGTCGTAATCAAGGACGAGCGCCGAGGACCTCGACCATGAGCGGCGGCAGGTCCAAGGCTCGAAGGGGTCGTCCGAGCCTCTCGCTCAATCTCACACCGATGATCGACGTGGTCTTCCAACTGCTGATCTACTTCCTCGTCAGCACCAACTTCGCCCGCGGCGAGCAGGTCTACCGCGTCGACCTTCCGAGCCGAAGCGATGGCGCCGCCGATCCATTCGCGCTCGATGACGAGCCGCTCCGCATCGAATTGGTCCCCGCGGGAGGGGATCCGAGCCGGGGGATGGTCGCGATTCGCCTCGAGGGTCCATGGCCGCAACCGGCGACCTTCGAAGACCTGTACCAGTTCCTGCGAAGCCGCCTCCTCGATGCGCGGCAGCCCGACGGCCTCTTCGCGGCCGACCACCCGATCGTGGTGTCGCCGGCCCCCTCCGTCCGCTGGGACCGCACCGTCGATGCGTTCAACGCCGCGGTCCGGGCCGGGTACACCAACGTCAGCTTCGACGAGTCGGATCGGTGATCGGGCTCGGCGTCATCGGTCTCGCCCTTGGTTGCGTCGCGCCGGCGCTGCCTCCGGGCAACGGCGACTTGTGGAGTCGACTCGATCACGATCGATTCGTGGAGATGCTCTCGGCGCCTGAACTCGCGAGGACCCTCGAGGCGCTGGAAGCGAGCGAGCCGAGCTCCGAACCGGTGGAACGACTTCGTCGCGAATTGGCTCGGGTGCGGCAGGCATGGCGAGCCGAACCGCGAGATCCCGAGGCGGCACGCGCAGCGGCGCTCGAGTCGGTGCGGATCCGCGACGAGATGCTCGACGCGGCCGAC
>JAPOKA010000112.1:1732-4789 GCA_029977865.1 bacterium | reverse complement strand
CGAATCGGAGCTGGTGGGATTCGTGGTCGAGCGAAGCGAGACGCCGTAGCGACGCAGTCGCGAGGACTCGAATTCCCATCTTCGGCGAAGCCGAAGTCCGCTGCTTGCAGGGGACCTCGCCGCGAAGCACCGCGAGCCGCGACATGGTCGCGGCTCGCAAGCGAATCGGAGCTGGTGGGATTCGTGGTCGAGCGAAGCGAGACGCCGTAGCGACGCAGTCGCGAGGACTCGAATTCCCTTCTTCGGCGAAGCCGAAGTCCGCTGCTTGCAGGGGACCTCGCCGCGAAGCACCGCGAGCCGCGACGTGGTCGCGGCTCGCAAGCGAAGCGGAGAGGGTGGGATTCGAACCCACGGTGAGGCGAACCCCACACTGGTTTTCGAGACCAGCCCTTTCAACCGCTCAGGCACCTCTCCGGCGAAGGGACGGGGAGTATCGGCCCGGCGGGGGAGCCGGTCAAGGTTGCGGACGGAATTGCCGATCCCTGTTCGAGTTCCGGGAACCATTGACCCCGCGGCGCCGCCTTGCAGCGGTTGCCGTAGCTCGCCCCCTGCATCGGAGCCGTGATCGTGAGCCGCAAGCCGGACTTCCTCGTCATCGGGGCCCAGAAGTCCGCTTCGACGTTTCTCCAGGTCTGCCTCACCGATCACCCCGAGATCTGGATGCCCCGGGGCGAGACCGCCTACTTCGAGGATCCCGACTACGCGCAGCTCGACGCCGGGTACCTCGATCGACTGCTCGCGCCACGCGCCGAGCGACTCGTGGGGGTGAAGCGGCCGAACTGGATCGGACTCCCCGAGGTGCCAGCGCGGATCTGCCACGACTATCCCGACACCAGATTGATCGCGGTACTGCGGAATCCGATCGATCGCGCTGTCTCTGCCTACTACCACTACATCCGCGGCGGCTTCCTCCCGGCGCTCGATCTCAACGAAGGCATGCTGCGGATCCTCGACGACGAGGGATTTCGGCAACGTCACCCGCGTTCTCCCGAGATCACCGAGTTCGGGATGTACCACCGATACCTCTCGATGTACGAGGCTTTTTGGGCGCGAGGCGCACTGCTGGTCTTGTTGCACGAGGATGTCTCGAAGGCCCCCGAGGAATCGGTGCGGACGATCTACCGACATCTCGGCGCCGACGAGGGGCACATGCCCACCACGCTCGCGGCGCGACCGCAGGCGGTGGTCTATCACCTCGGACGATTGCGGGCGCTGCGGCGCATGGCACTGGCAACCTCGCGATTCGACCCGACCCGCACGCGCCGAATCGGACCCAAGAACCGCCTCGCCGAGGCCGCGTTCGCGGCGTACTGGCGATTCGACAAGACGATCCTGGCAAAGGTGATGCCGAATCGAAGGCCGGTTCTGTCAGACGAGGTCCGCGGCCGACTCGTCGATCACTACCGCGAGGACATCGCCGGCTTGGGCGAGATGCTCGAGCGTGATCTCTCGGCGTGGACGCGATATCCGGCTCGCGCTGCGGGCTGATTGAGGTTCGACCGGTCGAGGCTGCGGTCAGGTTGAATCCGCGACGAAGGCGACATCCCGCTCGGGGACCCAGCCCGACCGCCCATCCCCAAGCCGGATCAAGATCCAGTTCGGGCGTCGATCGACGGCAATGAACTCGATTCCGGAGGCAAGCGGCGCGTCGGCGGCGGCTTCGAACCCGTCGCCGTTGCCCTTTCGGACGACCACGCCATCGGAGATCACGACACCGCGACTGCGATCGCGCTGCTCGACCAGATCGGCCGCGACGGTGAATCCGATCACCCCGGCGATCACCAGTGCCGCAGCGGCGGCGTAGCCCCACACCGGCCGCCGGTCGCCATCCTCGGCCCGCGGCCGCGACCATCCAAGCCGCCAGATCAGGAGCGCCCAGAAGAGGGTCCATGCGATCGCGGCGATCAGTCCACGGCTCGGCAACGGGACCACATGCCACCAGCTCGCCAACCGATCGACCAGCGACGGGTCCTGGCCCATCGACGGACGACCCGGCACCTGGGTGCGGGCAAAGGCGAGGTTGGCGGCAACCCGCGGATCGGCTGGCGAGAGATCGCGGGCTCGCAGGTACTCGAGGATCGCGCCCCCGCGGTCACCAGCCTGCAAGAGGGAGTTGGCGAGGTTGAGATGGAGTTCGGCGTTGCGGATGCCGCTTTCGGCGAGCGCAGAGTACTCGGCTGCGGCCTGCTCGAAGGCGAACTTCGCCTCGGTGGGGTCCTTCTCTGCGAGCGAGACGCCGCGCTCGTAGGCCCGGTCGGCGGCGAGGAGCTGCGCCAGCGAGTCGTTCTCGTTCGCGACGGCGATCCGACCGAGGCAGAACATGGCCAGCGCCGCCACGAGCAGGGGGCGCAGCGGGCGGGTCAGCCGTGCGACGGTTCCAGGCCGATGCTCGAGATTCATGTCGCGGCTCCCGCAGCCAGTTCGATCGGTCTCGTCCAACGGAGTCGATCGAGTCGACCCAGGCATGCCCGCGTCTGTTCGACCAACCCCGGCTCGAGTTGCCCGCCGCTTCCGAATCGCGCTCGCTCGCAGCGGCGGAGAATCTCGTCGGTCTCCTCGATCAGAGTGGACTCTGCGCCACGCTGTTCGAGGATCTCGCGGACCTCTTGGCGAGTGATGGTGGGACTCGGCAGCCGCCCGCGATCGGCCACGAAGCCTGCCAGCGCCGTCGCCACCGCGTCGGCGTCACCGTCCCGCAGGCGACGAATCGCCGTGCGACGGGCCCGGCTCGCACGCGCGAAGCGCTCGTCCTGGAGGAAACGCCATCGCCGTCTCAGGATCAGGATCGCCGAGACTGCGAGCAGCGGAGGCACCACCACCACGAATGCCACTCGCCAGTCGAGGTCGATCGCCTCGTCGACGAGCATCCGAGGATCGGCGGGAACGTTGGCGAGCAGTCCCGTCGTCTCGTCGACGCTTGCCGTGCCGCGATCGCGAGGCTGGAGCGGCCGGTCGCCGCCCTGCACCACCGCGGAGAGGCTCATCGTCTCGGTCGGCTTCACCACGAGCGGAATCGCCTCGCTCCAGATGGTGCGATACTCGCGCGATTCTGGATCG
>JAPOKA010000112.1:0-1725 GCA_029977865.1 bacterium | reverse complement strand
AGGAGAAGGGCAGCGGCGGCACCTCGGTGACCGAGTCTGAGATCGGTCGAATGGTCTGCGTGAAGGTCTTGGTGTTCCCGCGGACGGTGCCCGCGAGATTGCCGGCCGGGATGCGGAATCCCTTCAAGAGCTCGTCCACCGCCTCGAGCCGCGGCGGCTGGAGCAGCGAGAGGGCATTGCTGTCGCCTCCGCGATCGGTGATCGAAAGGGTGATCGTCACCGGATCACCCACCGACACCTCGCGGGGCGTTGCGGCAACGGAGAAGTCGTAGGTGCCGACTGCGCCGCTGAACCACGCGGGTCGGCCTTCCTCGGGGAGCGGCAGGATCTCCAACCCCTCCGACTCCGGAGTCGCGACGAGTGGTCGCACGCCACCGAGGACGAGATTGCGACGTCCGAAGAAGTCCCGATCCTGCCGCAGGCTCGTCGGGTAGTTCATCAGGATCGAGATGTCGCCGAGTTCGGGGGCTCCCGGGCGGAGCGCCTGCAGGCTGGAGTTGAGGTCGTAGACGTAGTAGGTGCGGCCATCCACCTCGATGGCGCGGCCGAGCGGGCGGCGGCGCTGCCGGGCCAGATCCTGAAGGGCGTCTTGAAAGACACCCCACGAACTGCCGTCGAGGTCGATGAGCGACCACATGTCTGCCTCGGAGAGTTCGGTGGCGAGTTCGCGATCGCGGTAGGGGCGGATCACGATTCGCAGCGACAGGTTCATCGACTCGCCGAGGTAGATCTGCGGCGGATCGGCAAGAACCTGCGCCAAGAGCAGGTCGCCGGTTTCGGACTTGCGGGCCGTGATGATGGTGGGCTCGCTCTGGTAGCGCTTGCCGTCGGCTTCGACCTCGATCGGCGGGATCTCGATCTGGCCGGCCCGAGTCGGCCTGATCTCAATGGTGTAGACCCGACTCTCGCGACGGGTCATGCGTCCGTTGACGATCTGGGTGAAGCTGCTCGAGCGTTCACCGGGCAACAGGCGGACGGTGGCGCCATCGATCGTGGGAAGCACCGGCGGCGTGATCGTCGATGCGTTCGCGACCTCGACCTCGACGTTCAAGCTGGCACCGATCCACGCCTCGCGGCCGGAGAACCGGAACGCGACGTCTGCCTCGACGTTTGCGGCCGTGGCGTTCGCGAGCCCCGGGTCGAACAGGACCGCGAGCAGGAAGGCGAGCCCCGCGGTCCATCGGAGAAGGGTGCAAGACGAGAGTCCGCTTCGAGTGATGTGGAGAGTGCTGGGCATGGGAGCTCCGTTCACCAGTCCTGCCGAACCGGGGTTCGCTGCCGCTGACGAAGCCGCTCGAGGGCAAGCGCGGCTCGCCGCTGCTGCTCCTTGTCGCGGATCAACTGCAGCAGGCGCTCGGCCTGCTCCTTGCTGAGTCGCGACGAAGGCGCGACCGCACCGGCCTGCCCGGACTGACCAGCGGGCGGCTGCGACTGGTTCGCCGCGAGATCGCCTTCGGGCACGGCGCTCTCGCCGGTCTTGGAGTCGGCGAGCTGCTCCATGGCATCGACTGATGGAGGCGGTTGGCCTTGCTGGTTCTGCTGCTGCTGGTCCTGCGGTTGGCCTTGCTGGTTCTGCTGCTGCTGGTCCTGCGGTTGGCCTTGCTGGTTCTGCTGCTGATCCTGCGGTTGGCCTTGCTGGTTCTGCTGCTGCTGATCCTGCGGTTGGCCTTGCTGATTCTGCTGCTGGTCCTGCGGTTGGCCTTGCTGGTTCTGCTGCTGCTGGTC
>JAPOKA010000111.1 GCA_029977865.1 bacterium | reverse complement strand
TGGGCGCCGCGTTCGATCGTTGCGAGCGCGGCGTGACGGAGTTCCCGCGGGCAGCACTCGGCGTCCGATTCGGCCGCCGGCGAATCTCACACGTTGATCAGTCCGCCGCGGTCGGGTGTCGCCTCGCGCAGGTCGACGCCGTGCTCGAGGACCGCCTTGAGGTTGGTCAGGTAGAACGCCCAGCCCTCGCGGCAGCCGACGTAGGCGCCTTCGAGCATGGCGAAGTCGTTGGCGGGGTCCATCCGCTGTTCGAGTTCGACGGTCACGCGGCCGTCGGCCCGATCGGTCAGCACTCGATACTCGATCCAGCCCTTGCCCTCGTACCAGGCATGCCGCAGCCGACGGCCCGGTTCGACCTCGAGCACCGCGTCGAGTTCGGTCGCCGCGACGGTCGGTGATTCGGGGGTGCGCTTCTCCGCCGGCGCGGGCACGAACCAGGTGAAGGTGATGTGGTCACCGACGGCGAGCTGTTCGTCCGGCGGAAGCAGTCGCTCGCCGCGGCGAACCTCGGTCTTGCCGGTGAACCACGAGGAGATTCCGGCCGGGGTCGCGAGCCGGCGCCAGGCCTCTGCGGGCGAGACCTTGGCATGGATCGCCTGCACGAATCCGGTCCAGTCCCGCGCGGTGCCGGTGCCGCAGAGACTCATCCGCCAGGGTCGCGTCTCGGCGCGGAAGACTCCGGCGGCGACTGCAGGGTCGCCCTCCATCACCGCCGCGGCCTCCGCGGCCTCGAGCTTGGGAAAGACCACCAGCCCGAGCGAGCCGTCGTCGCACGGGCCGGCGGTGAGCACCCGGCCGTCGGCCACCAGTTGCTTGAGGAACTCGAAGTGTCGCGCGAGCGCCGTCTGTTCGATCTCGGTGGGGTCGAGATGGAATCCGGCACGGGTGGGAGTGAGAAGGCAGAGTGCGGACATCCCTCCACGGTAGCCGCGTGATACGCGCCGCATGGCACCGTCTCCAAGGCTGCCGCGGTGCGGCGAGGCACCCGGCTGGCCGCTAGGGCAGTCGCGGTCGTCCTGAAGTGCCCCCGTCGCTCGCCTTCGTCGGATTCAGATTCGAGTCGTCGGTGTCGGGATCGGCAGGCTGAACGGTCGCGGCCGCTTCGCGGGGCCGCGCGACGTGGGGAGCGGGCGGCTCCGGATCGAGGGGGTCCTCGCTGGTGCGCTTGGGAATCGGCAGCTTCTTGACGATCACCGACTCGGAGCGGCCTTGGAGAAAGTCCTGCAGCATGTGGATGACGGCGTGGCGAGCGGTTTCGCCGGTGGCGACCGGAGGACCGATCACCCCTTCGCAGGCAAGGGTCGAGATTCCCTGCGACTGCCAGACCAGCATGCCGCTCGGGGCGTGCCAGAGCTGCAGGACGATCTGCACCGTGGTCCAACCGGTCCGCACGAGCGTGATGCCGAAGAAGCTGAACCGCGCGTCGTTGTTGGTGCCGTAGGTGACGAGGTAGGGAACCATCAGGAACTCGACACCGAGTTCGCCCGCAACCGCGTTCAGCGTGGCAGGATCGAGCACGTTGGAGGGCTGCCAGGACTGCAGCAGTTCATTGAGGTCTGCTCGCTTGCCGCGTTCGACCATGAGGTTGCCGACCTCGGTCGGCGGAATGACGGTCTCGCTGGCGCCGATCTGCCGAAGCACCCGCTCCATCGCGGTGTTGAGGAAGGCGCCGAAGCCCGGAGTGGTTCCGGCGTTGGCGGGGAGCACCGCGCAGGCGGGCGGACTCGACATGAGGACCGCGCTCGGATCCTCGAGCATCCGGTAGCTCTCGGCCCGGGTCTGGACGCTCATTTCGATGGCGTGGGAGGCGCACCCACACTGGAACAGGGCGGCCAAACTGGCTGCGGCGGCGCAGACGAATCCCAGGCAGCGTCGATCGATCATTGCCGCGAAGATAATGGAACCCGTCCGAGCAGGTCGCGGGGATGATCGGTCATGGTTGCCGCGGCAACGGGAACCGCAACGTCACCGTGGACCCGAGCGGCGGAAAGCGCATCTCGAGGCGGATCGCTCGGCACGCCTTGAGATCGCAACCCACCCGCGGCGCGACCTCCGCGAGCATCTCGGAGTATCCCGGCACCAGCGGCGTCGCCACGGCGGGCGGGCGTCCGGGGAGTTCGATCGCCTGCGGGGAAATCGGCAACTGCTCGGCGACTCCGGTGCCGGTGGGGCGGCCCTGATCGAAGATGCGGGAGAAGACGAGGGTCTCCGCGTTCAGCGCGAACGCGAGCGACCCGTGGATGACGAGGTCGAAGACCAGGTGCTCCACCGGGGTGGTGATGTTCGCGCCGAACTCGCCGGTGTCGCCGAACTCCTCCTCGCGGGCGTGCCGCGACGCGCCGCGGCGAAGGGACTCGCCACGAATGAGATCGAACGCGCCGGTGTTGCCGACCGGTCCTGGCAGCAGCAGGTACTCGTGCCCGTCGGGCGACTCGACTTCCTGCAGTTCGGCTTGGTAGCCGCGTGAGAACTCCGGCAGGATTCCGTTGGAGAGCGCTCCCTCGATCGGCTGCCAGCGCTGGGTGGCCACCGGGTCCGACGGCCCGCCCCAACTTCGGACCCGGAACAGCGGCCAACGAGGCGTCTCCCGGAGCCGTCGAAAGCCGACGTAGCCGGAGATCATCGCCAAGTCGACGAATTCGGGATCGTCCGATGGCAGCAGGAATCCGCAGAGCAGCCGCACCTTGGCCTGAACGCCGTGGATGCCGCTGTTGCCGCGGAATGCCAGGCGACGGCTCACCTCGAGGGCGTCGGCGGAGGAAACCCCCATGCTGTCGAGTGCAAGTTCGAGGGCTGCGCGATCGCCGACGTGATGGGTGGCCATCGACTCGAATGCCGCCGCGGCCGTGCGGACGCGGTCCGCCGACGCCGTCGAAGCGCCCATCGACTCCGCCGAAGCGACGATTCGTTCAATCGAGCCGAGACCCGGAACCAGCGCGGCCGCGGACAGCAGGTCCGGCTCCTGAAGCATTCGGGCCACGGTCCAAGTCAGGGTCTTGTTGATCCCGAATCGCCGCGCGACATCCTGAGGGGCGGTTGGGTCGGCGCCGCAGGAGTCGTAGAGATCGATCAGCGCCGCCCGCAGCCCAGACACCGCATCGCGGCAGTCTTGCTCGAAGCCTGCCCGGGAGGGGCTCGTGGATGGCGAGGTCGTCTGCATGGAGGTTGGTCTATCGGCGAAGCAGGGAAGGAGACCCTCTCGAGACCGAGCCGCCTCGCCCGAGTTCGGACCGGGAATACCTGCCTCCAACCAATATGTCGCCTGAACCGGACGAGGCGAGGCCTGGATGGCGATTCAAACGAATTTCCAGTTGGAAACTTGACCGGGCTCCGATTGGCAATAGGTTGTGGGTGGAGGCGATCGCTCGCACGGTGCGGGAGATCGATCGGCGGTTGCCGATGGAAGGGCGCGATCGGGACGCGCCAAGGCCCGTGAAGGAGAAAGATCATGAATGTTGCTCGACTGTTGCTCGCGGCAGCTCCCGTTGGTTTCGCGGCCGCCGCTTCGGCTCAGGTCGTGATCGAACAAAGCACCGTTGCACCACCCACGCATGCGACCTCGCTCAACTTCGATGAGCCCGGTCAGGCGACCGGATCGCTGCCCGCAACCTACTGGCAGGCGGAGTACGGCTTGGTCATCGACGCCGGCGACGGAAATCCCGTGGTCGACAACTGGTCCACGATCTTCGGGCCTTGGCTCGGAACGGGGAATTCCTTCTTCGGAAACTTCGGCGTGTTCATCACCTTCGACTCGGAGGTCGTCGAGTTCGCCGCGCAGGTGTGGGACCCTTCAGGCCCGCCCGGACCGATCGGCGGAGGACTCTTCGTCGGAGCGTTCCTCAACGGCGCCGAAGTGGCGAGCGGCATGTACACCCCAGCCTGGGGCACCGACGTCGACTCGTGGTTCGACATTCACGGCGAGAACGGCGCAACCTTCGACGAGGTTCGCATCCTCGGCTTCGGCTTCGACCCGAGCACCTTTGCGGACAACCTCTCGTGGACCGCGGTTCCGGCTCCTGGCGTGGTCGCGATCTTCGGCCTCGCGGGATTGGCTCGCGGCCGGCGTCGCTTCTGATCGCTCCGTCTCTCTCTCAGATCCGACCGAATCGCCGGTCCGGGCTTCGGCCCGGGCCGGTGCTCGTATCCGGACCGATCGTTCGACCACTCCCTGCTCGTCACCAGCTTGATCGGAGGACTCGCGTCATGAAGGGGTGTCACTGGATTCAATCGGTTCTGCTCGCCGCTGCGGCCTCCGGGGCGGCAAGCGGGCAGAAGGTGGTCTTCGAGCTGCTGACGCCAGGCGCTCCGGACAACGTCTTTCCCCTGAGCTGCTCCGCCGATGGCACCGCGATCGCCGGCAACACCGGCGGCGCCTACGAGACCTTCCGCTGGACCGAGGAGACCGGCATCCAACCGCTCGGCGGAGCCACCGGGCCGGTGCTCGGCGTCGGCGCGGGCACGCCCGACATCTCCAACGACGGAACCCGCATCAGCGCCACCGTCCTCAACGCCACCAGCCAGTACGCGACCATCGGAGTGTGGACGCTCGGCCAAGGCTGGAAGACCGCGGAGATTCCGCAGAACTATCCGCCGGACTGCCAACCGCTCGACCAGTCGATCGGCTCCGCGTGGGGACTCTCCGGCGACGGCGAAATCGTGGTCGGGCTCTACTGGCGTGGCGGCGTCGTCGGCGGAGGTTCGGCCCACGCGACCGCCGGTCCGATCTACGCCCTCGAAGACCTCGGAAGTCTCGGCGACGATCGGTCGTCGCGGGCCAACGCAGCCAGCGACGATGGCCGGGTGGTGGGGGGTTGGTCGGAACGGCCCGACGGACTCTGGCAGCCGATCGTCTGGGTCGATGGCGAGATGACGCTGCTGGGCACCTACGAGGCGTTCTCGCAGGTCGACGGG
>JAPOKA010000110.1 GCA_029977865.1 bacterium | reverse complement strand
CGAGCTCGTTGGTTCCTTCACCCGAGGCACGCACCGACGCCGGCGAGCGAGGCGCTCCGAACCGCTGCAGCAGCGGTCCGAGCAGCCCGAGCAGGGCGGCGCCGGCGACCAGCGAGATCAGGCCGACCTCTCGCACCCCGAGGGCGTCGGAGATTCGCGGCGCGATCATGGTCAGCGAGTCCAGCACCTCGCTTGGGAGATGGCGGGTGTTGCCCTCGTGATAGTGGGCGCCGAGTCGCGCTGCCATCGACTTCAAGGTCCATTGATCCTGCCGCGAAGCGTGCCCGGCGATCTGGGTGGCGCGATTCGGATCACCGACGCCGATCACGATGGCGTCCGCGATCGAGGCGGGCCTTGGTCCCGGCGAGACCGGCTTGGAGAGGTCGCCGTCGGTGATGACCACCAGGGTCGTCGATCGGCGGGCCCAGCCCTTGGCCATCTCGTAGGCCGCATCGATGCCGGCCTGCAGATCGGTTTCGCCGGCGGTGAATGCGGTGTAGAGCGGCAAGCCGTCCATGAGGTTGGCGATGAGTTCCTTGTCGCTCGAGTCGCGCAGCATCGGCACCGCCTTGGAGTAGCAGGCGACGAGGTTGACGCGGGTGTCCTGCATGTCCATGCGATCGAGGATGCCCCGCAGCACCTCGCCCGCCCACACGCCGCGCATCTGCTTCTCCGATCCGGGACCGGCGTCTGAGAGGTTCATGCTCGGGCTGACATCGAGCACCACCAGCAACTGCCGGGCGGCGCGAGGATTGGGCTCGGCCTCGGTCTCGATGGGGTCGAAGCGAAGCAGCACCATCGCCCCGAAGGTCGCGAGCCCGAAGCCCACCACCCGCAGCGCCGGCGCGAGCCGGGCCCAAGCCGCGGGACGACCCGTCGGCCCGAAGGCGAGACGCGCCACCCGCGCCACCCGCCGCGCGTGCATCCACTCCGCGAGCGACACCACCGCGGTGGCGACGACCGCCACCAGCAGCGGCACTCCGATCGCGACGGCCGCGTCGGTCACCATGGCGTGTACCTCGCGAAGCAGAGGCCGATTCCGTGCAGGCCGAGCAGTCCCAGTGCCGCGATCGCGAAGGGACGGAACTCGTCGAGCGGCACCGTGCCCGCCGGCTCGAATCGGGCCGGCTTCATGCGATCGATGTGCCGGAAGATCGCTTCGAGCCGAGAGGAGTCGCTCGCCGCAAAGGCCTCGCCGCCGGTGGTCTCCGCCAGATCCTCGACATCCGCAGGAACCGCGGACTCCGCGATGTGCACGTGGTAGACCACGATGCCGTCGGCCGCGAGCTCCTCGCCGATGGTGAAGGCCTCGCCGCCGCCGAGGTCGGCGCTGAAGCCGTCCGAAACGAGCACGATCATGCGGTCGCCGGTGTCGGTCTCGGCAAGCATGTTGCGGCGGCAGAAGCGCAACGCCGATCCGATCATGGTGCCGCCCATGTGCGAGGGCTGGTTGCGGGGATCGGCGAAGGGCAGGGCGTCGCGGATCGCCTGAAGGTCCTTGGTGAGGGGCATCCAGCGGATCTGCTGCACGCCGAAGAGGGTCAGGCCGAAGGCATCGCCCTCCCGAGCGCGGGTGAAGTCCTCGATCGCCTGCGCGGCCAGCTCGTAGTTGCGTCCCGACATGCTGCCGGAGACGTCGAGGCAGATCTCGATGTTGGTCAGCGAGCGCTCTCGCCGCGGCTGCTGCAAGGTCTGCGGGCCGGCGAGCACCACGATCGCCACCGCGAGGAGCAGCAACGGAATCACATCGAAGAACCCGAGCAGTCCCTGCAGCCAGCGGCGCTCCCGGTGCGGCCCGTGATCGAAGGGCACCACCACACCCGGCCGTCGAGCGATTGCCGACCACACCAGCAGGACCGGCACCGCGAGAAGCAGCAGCAGCAAGGGATGGGTGAAGGTCACCGATCAGCCTCCGGATCAGCGCCGCGGTTCGCGGCGCCTTCGAGCCGGTCGATGGCAGCGGCGCGGTGCTGCTCGCCGCCGGCGGCGTGCAGCCAGCGTTCGACTTCGCGCACCGTCGGGGCTGCGATCGGGTCGCGACGCAGCTTCGCCACCGCTTCGGCGATTCCGTCGGCGGTGCCCGCGGCTTCCCGCAGCGCCTTCAACATCAACAGTTCAAGGCGTCCGCGATCCTCGACTCCCAGCGGGGTCCGACGCGCCTCCGTCAACAGCTCGCGCAGGCGATCGAGCGCCGTTGGCCGCGTTGGCTCGATCGCGGGGCGTGGTGGGGGCGGGCGAAGCAGGCGTCGTCGCACCAGCACCACGACCGGTATCGCGACCCACGCGACCGCCAAGGCCAGCATCGCCAGGCGGTAGCCGCCGTCGAGGGCGAGCCGTGGTTCGGGAAGTCCGAAGAGATCGGTGCCGGGATTGGGCGGCAGTTGCGTGAAGACCTCGACGCGCAGCGGCGGCAGCCCCTCCGCGGCGCGGCCATCGGCCTGCTCGAGCAGCGGCGCGAGGTCGAACTCGCCCTCGACGACCCCGAAGCACTCGACGAGATATCGATTCGAATCCGATCCAATGGGATTGACCCGCACCAGGACCGGACTTGAACCGCCTCGCAACGCCTTGGCTCGCAGTGGACCCGTCGGATGCTCGACTTCGAAGGCGGCGATCGTGCCTCGCGCCACTCTCGTCGGCGCCGGCTGGGCCGACGTCTGCGAAGCCGCCATCAGGGCGAGCGCCGTCGCAAGGGCGATCCGCGTCATCCGCGGCCCCTGCGGCTTGCGCCGCGTGCAGCAAGGAACTGCCGCAGCGGCGGGATGAACGGTCGATCGGTGGCCAGACGAAGGAGGTCGGCTCCCGAACGCAGCAGATCGCCGCGAATCGCTTCGAGGTCGAGCAGCCGCTGGCGGCCGCTGGCGAGGAAGCTCCGGCCGGTCTCGGCTTCACGGGCCCGCACGAAGCCCGAGCGCAGCGGCGAGGCCTCGGCGGGATCGATCAGATGGACCACTGCGCAATCGTGTCGACGGCTGGCACGGCGGATTGCCGGGATGCAGCCGGGATCGTGCAGGTCGCTCAGCACCACGAAGACGCTCGCCCGCTCGGCACGAGCGGTGGCAAGGTCGAGCCGTTCGGCAAGCGAGGTGCCTTCGTCGAAGGCGTGCGCCCGCAGCGGCTCGATCGCAGAGTGGAGGTCGCTTCGCGAGAGGCTTCCGTGCGGTGGAACGTCGCGCTCGCCTCCACCCACCACCGCGACCGGGCTCAGCCGCCGCAGCGCGAGCAGCCCCACCGCGGAGGCGATCCAGATCGCAAGGTCATGCTTGCTGCGCAGAGTGGAGCGAACCGCCATCGACGCGCTGGTGTCGACCACCAGATGCACCGCGGTCCGCTTGAGCGCCTCGTACTCGCGGATGTGCGCGATTCCGGTGCGGGCGGTCCGCTTCCAATCGATCGAGCGCACCGGGTCGCCGGCCACGTAGGGCCGAGATCCCGCGTACTCGAGCCCGCCGCCAAGAAGCCGCGAGGCATCGCTGCCGAAGGCCAGATCGTCGGCAAGCCGTCGGACCACCATCTCGAAGTCGCCCCGCGCGAGTTGCTCGGGGGGCGGCAGATCGAGATCGGAACCGCGACCACCCGGCCCGCGGCTCGAACTTCGCTCGGTGATCGAGAGGGGCACGCGGTTCCTTCTCAGGCAAGGGTGTCGAGCAGTTCCGCGAGCACGCGGTCGGCGGTGCGACCTTCCGCAAGTGCCTCGTAGGAGAGCCGCATGCGGTGGAGCATCACGTCCTCGGCGAGTGCGAAGAGATCCTCTGGAATCGCGAAGTCCCGCCCGTGGATCCACGCCCGAGCGCGGGAGGCGAGCACCAGGGCGATCGCGGCGCGGGGACTGCAGCCCAGTTCGATCTCCCGATGGGTGCGGGTGAGGTTGACCAGCTCCACGCAGTCTCGGACGAAGACTTCGCTGACATGCACCGCCTGCACCTCGGCCATCGCCGCGGTGAGATCGCCGACATGCAGTCGATTCGAGCCGTCGATGGCGTCGAAGGCGGTCATGGGCACCGCGCCCTCGCCCTGTCGCTTCAGCCGCAGTGAGAGGCTTCGTCGCACCACCTCCGCCTCGTCGGTGGGGGAGGGATACGTGAGCCGATGCCTCAGCAGGAAGCGATCGAGCTGCGCCTCGGGAAGTTCGAAGGTGCCCGCCTGCTCGACCGGGTTCTGGGTGGCGATCACCAGGAAGGGAGCCGGCAGGTCGTGGGTGGTGTCGCCGATCGACACTCGACGCTCCTGCATCGCTTCCAGCAGCGCCGACTGGACCTTGGGCGAGGCGCGGTTGATCTCGTCGGCGAGCAGCAGGTTGGTGAAGATCGGACCCTTGTGGACGCGGAACTCGCCGGTCTTCTGCTCGAGGATCTCGCTGCCCACGATGTCGCTCGGCAGCAGGTCGATCGTGAACTGCACCCGGGCGAAGGCGAGATCGATCGAACGGGCCACCGCCTGCACCAGCAGCGTCTTGGCGATGCCGGGCACGCCCTCGAGCAGCAGATGGCCGCCGGTCAGGAGCGCGATGAGCACTCGCTCGACCACGGCTTCCTGCCCGACCACGGTTCGGGCGACTTCGCGGCGGACATGTTCGACGAAGGGTGCTGCGGATTCGCTTCCCTCCGGTGCTGACGTTTCGCGAGCGGAAGCGGGGGTATGAGAGGTCATTCGGGTCTCGAAGGGGATACGGGAAGTCAGTCGGTCGGTTCGGCGAGCAGGGTCTCGAGCAGCGGCGCGATGGCGGCGTTGCGGACCCCCGAGGCGCGGACCACGCCCCGGCGATCGACGACGACGGTCACCGGCAGGTACTCGATGCCGAGCGACTGCATGGTCGCGCCGCGCTTGGAAGCGATCGGGGTGGCGGCCTCGTCCTGCGATTCGACCTTGGCGTCGTGGGCGAAGTCGAGAGGCTTGATTGCCGAGGTGCTCTCGCCTTCGGCGGTCTCGCGGCGAACCGACCCCGCGGCCGAACGGGCCGAGGCCTGCATGGCTGCGAAGTCGGCGGCGGAGTCGCAGATCCCGAGGAAGACCACGCCTTGGCCGGCGAAGCGCTCGCGCAGTTCGGTGATCGCGGCCAGTTCACTCGCCGAGAGCGAGCCCCCGGGTCGCGTGAAGTGGAGCACCACGGGTACCCCCCGCAGCGACTCGGCGGTGACCGCGTCCCCAGACCATGAACTCGCCGCGATGGGCGGGAGCGGGCGACCTTCGCGCTGGCGCAG
>JAPOKA010000010.1 GCA_029977865.1 bacterium | reverse complement strand
GAATCCGAGCAGGCCGAACCCTGGCTGGGTGGGCGGAAGCCGGAGGTGATTCCCAACCTGCTTGCGATCGACCCGCTGCTTGCCCTTGATCGCCACGAGTCGCCGAAGGCGGAGATCCTGCACCTTGGGCGAGTGCATCCTTCCAAGGGGGTCGATCTGCTGGTGCATGCGGTCGCGGCACTGCGCGATCGCGGGCTCGACATTCATCTGCACGTCGCGGGCAGCGGTCAGGCGTCGCACGTCGAGGCGCTCCGCCGGCTCGTCTCCGAACTCGATCTCGCCGCGGGTGTCACCTTGCACGGGCACGTCGACGATGCGCTTCGCGATCGGCTGCTTGCTCGCGTCTGGATGCTCGCGGCGCCGAGCGAGAAGGAGAACTTCGGCAACGCGATCTTCGAGTCGCTGGCGGCGGCGGTGCCGGTAGTCGTCTCGCGCGGGCTCGACGCCGAAGACCTGTTCCGCGCCAGCGGCGGAGCGCTCCTCGTCGATCGATCGATCGAGTCGTTCGCCGCTTCGATCGAACGCCTCGTCCATGATCGTGAAGCACGGCGCTCGATGGGCGAACTCGGTCGCGAGTGGGCCTCGCGGAATCTTGCGCCCACCGTGGTCGCAGATCGCTTCGAGGCGCTCTATCGACGGGTCACGGCGAGCCGGTGACCGGAGTGCCCGGATTCGACTTCGGTCGGCCGTGGCGAAGTTCGTTCACTTCCGATCGACCCAGCAACCCCACCACCACGATCCATCCCAGCGCAAAGGCCCCCACCCGCACGAGGCCTCCTCCCACGCTCTCGACCTCGAGACCGGAGAGGCGACCGACCCCTTCCGCCGCCGCGAGCACCGCATAGGAAGGAACCACGAATCGGCCGGCCCACCGGAGCGTTCCGGTGAAACCCACGCCATTGACGAGGCCTGCGACTCCGAGGTGCATGGTGCCGGCAAGGCAGCGCTGCACCGCGATCGCCGCGGCCACCCCTGCGAGCTCGAGCCCCGACTGCACCGCGACAAGCACCGTTGCGATCAGCGTCGAGCCATCGATCGCCTCGAGCGCCGCCCGAACCCGCCAGCGCCCCGACGCCTCGACGCTCGCACCGCTCACCACGCCGAGGCCGCGAATGCAGGCCGAGATCGCGATCGCCTGCGCCACCGGAATCGAAGGATCCCAGCGACCCTTCCACAAGAGGTGGATCACCGCTGGTGCAGCCAGCGCCAGCAGCGAACCTGCCGGCGCCAGCATGAATGCGGCGAGGCGAAAGCTTCGATGCAGGGCCGCGCGGAACCGCGGCGGATCGTGCACCACTCGTGCCAGCGTCGGCAACAGGATTCCGTTCGCACCGGCGGTGATCAGGGCGAGCGACGACGCGACCAGTTGGAACCCGAAGAAGTAGTAGCCGAGCATGGGCTCGGCCACGAAACCCATCGCGAGGTAGTCGCCGCGCAGCACCAGCACACCGCAGAACGAGCTGAGCATGATCCAGCCGCTCGACCGGAAGATCGTGATCACGCTCGCTCTGGAGATCCCGTGCAGGTTGAACTCCCGGGCTCCGCCGAGCATCGCAAGCACGACGCACTCGACGATGTTCACGATGACCAGCGGGAGCACGAAGGACATCGCCCCGAATCCGAGCCACGCGAACAGCACCGCCAGGCCGCCTTGTCCCGCCACCGTGCAGGCATCCCGCGCCGCGATCGCGCGGAAGCGCAGATCGATGTGGAACCGTGTCCGCATGAAGGCGGTGGCGGCGGTGACCGGGACGTTGGCAGCCAGCACCAGGGCGATCGGCCGCACCGCGTCGGTGTGGTAGATCGCCGGCGACACCACCGCAAGCACGCTCAGCACCAGCGCCCCGGCGATGGCGGTCAGCAGCGACAGCGCCACCGCCGGACCGATCAGTTCGCGGTAGCGATGTGGCTGCTGTCGCAGCAGCCTCTGCACGCCGCCGTCGGTGAGTGCGGAGGTGAAGACCGTGAGCGAGAGCGCGGTGCCGTAGACGGAGAAGTCCGACTCGTCGAGCAGCCAGCCCAGGCCAAACTGGACGCCGACCGCGGCGAACTTGGCCACCAGCCCGCCACCGGCGAGCCACATCGCTCCGCGAACGCTCGACTTGCCGAGCGAGATGCGTCCAGGCGACGGTTCACTCATCCGTCGAGGACCTCGCCGCTCATGGGTGGTTTCCGGCCGAGGCGACCAGGACCTCCTCGTGCTCGTCGTCCTCCGGAGCCTCGTCGAACTCCTCGGCGAACTCGTCGTGCGGACGAAGGTCGTATTCCTTGCGGGCTCGCGCCAGCACGATCATGAAGGTGAAGAGCAGGGGAGATCCGAGCACCATGCCCTGCTTGTTGGCCAGCAGCAGCTGGTAGGCCGCGAGCGCCGCCACGATGGTCACCCCCTGACGCGGCAAGGGATCTCCGTCCAGCAGGGCGAGCAGATGTCGGATGTTCTTCCAACTCAGGATCAAAGCCGTGATCAGCAAGGTCGCCCCGAGCAGGCCGAGTTCGGCGAATGCATCGGCGAACATCACGTGCGAGTACTTGTCGCCGGACCGGGCGTTGATCGAGTCGAAGGCCATCACCCCGAGGCCGGGAAACCAGGCGCCGGGAGACTGGAGCCAGGTCCCGAGCAGATCGAGCACGTTGTCGACACGGCCGAGACCGCCGGTGGTGAGGCTCTCCGCCGACCATCGCTCCTCGTTCTCGCTCGAGACGAAGCGCGAGGTCGCGAAGTAGAGGCCGGCGAGCACGATCACTGCGACCACGCCGCCGATCACCAGGCCCCGTGCGTTCTTCATGCGGTAGGCGATGGGAATGAACGCGAACGAGATCAGCACCGCGAAGATCATCTGCCCGCGGGAACCGGAGAGGATGCAGAGCCCGGCTCCGGCGAAGAAGCCTGCCGCCCGCCAACCCTTGGCGAAGATCGACTTCTGCGAAAGCAGGGTGAGGGCGGCGATGACCATCATGGTGCCGCCGAGCGTGCCCAGCGCGAGCGGATTGGTCCGCTGCGAGAGACTCACCTGCAGTCCAAACCGACCGGCGTAGTAGTCGAACTTCGGGTCGGCGAGGATGACCATGGTGGTGGCCATGCCGACGAGCAGGGTCGCGGTTGCCATCGGCATCAGCAGCTCGACCCTCGGCAGCAGCATCGGAGCCAGCACCAGCAGCAGGATCCAGTAGGGCAGGCCTCCCACCACGCTCAACATGGCTTCGTTGGAGGGCGTCCACAGCAGCGAGGCGCATCCCCACACGTAGAACATCCAGGCCGCCGCGGAGACCGGCGTCATCAGGTTGCGAAAGGGATTCTCGCCAACGGCCATGCGGCGAATCACCGCGACCCCGGCCAGCATCGCGACGGCGATGTTGAACAGATAGGACCGATCGACGAAGACAGGCGACGCCGACTGCAGGATGATCTCGAGCGGGAACATCGCGATCAGCACCGCAATGGCCCAGCCGGTCCGCCACAACGCCAGCAGGAAGAGAAGGGTGACGAAGGCGATGGCGATCATGGCGTGGAGAACAGGTTCGTCGAGCGGTCGGGAGGGGAGCGGCGGCGTTGCTCGGTGAGTTCCCATTCGCGGAAGAGGCCCGCCGCGACCGGTGGTTCATCGGTTCGCGGCGGACCTCTTCCGCAAGTCAGCGGGCGCTGATTCGCGAGGGTCAGGGTCCGGTCGCTGCGTTCATGGGCGGAAGGACGCCGGCTCGGATCGCCGCGATGTCCTCGTTCGCCTTGCGGATCGTCTCGCCGAAGCGATCGAGGATCTGAGTGCGGAGGATCTCCGATTCCCAGGTCGGCGGCGGCGATCCATCGAGATAGGCGAGGCGGATCGAGTCGCGAACCTCCTCTTGCAGTCGGAAGGCCTCGTTCGGCGGCGAGGTGGCGATGTGGGCATACCGACCGGCCGCGGTCCATATCGCGATCGAGTCGGCGCCGGCGTCGATGGCCGGACGCAGCTGCTTCTCAACGACCTGCTCGCGAGGAATGAGCCGGGTCTCCACGGTGTTGCCGCCGGGTGCGTAATAGAGGTTGATGGTCGGGATGACCGGGCGATCTGGCTGCGGCGAGTCGGCGACCATGCTCTTGGCCAACTCGACCATGGCGCGATTGCGGCGCTTGTAGGCCTCGATCTGGCGATCCCGTGCGATCTGACTCGGCATCAGTCGGGTGTCGTGGCGGTCGTAGATCGACGGCGAAACCCAGTCGCACTCGGCCACCACCGGAGCGAAGGCGGCCCGCCGCTGCGTGGTCTCGAGATCCACCCGATCCTCCGGAACATTGAACCAGGTGTAGCCGGTGTCTCCCTCCGGGAACCAGTGGGGCAGGCTCGGAGCGGAGTAGACACTCCACTTGGCCGCCGGGAAGGTCGCCTTCAAGACCTGCAGTGCGTTCACGAAGGCATCGCGCGTCCGGATGTAGTCGGGATGCTGGGGATTGGTCCGTCCCAGCAGCAGGTGGGCCATGTGCGGGAACTCGAAGTCGAGCATGAACCACCCGCTCGGATTCTCGCCCCACTCCGCGCGGACGTAGTCGACCACCTTGTTCGCGTCGATGGTGCCCTGCTCTCCGGAGTTGGGATCCACGAACTGGTAGATCATCCGCAACGGCAACGATCCCGATGAGAGCATCGGGCCGGTGTGGCTTCCGGAGACGTAGAGCGAGGGACCTTCGGACTCGAGCAGCGCATCCGAGAGCATGATCGGCATCGAGATGCTGGAAGAAGCCGCGCTGTCGGGCGGCGCCGGGGGTGTGATCGGCGTGGTGGGATCGACCGGAGGCGGCTCCTGCGCCGGACCGGTCAGCTCCGCCGGATTCTTCGAGGCACGCGCGTTCGCGGCTCCACCCGAACTCGACACGATGCTGACCCCACCTCGATCGGTCCAGACCCGCTCGCGCGGAAGCGGAACATCCCTGGCGGTTGCGCCGGCGAGCGAAAGGGTCAGATCGGCACCATCGACAACGCCGTCGCCGTTGAGGTCGCCCCCGCTGGAATCGCCGTAGCCGGCCGGATCGGAGCCCGCTTGCGAGAGGAAGATCCCCAGGTCGACACCATCGACGACGCCGTCGCCGTTGAGGTCGATCATCTCGGGGCCGCTCCACCCACTCTGGGCCATCGCCAGTTCGATGGCCAGATCCGCGCCATCGATGACGCCGTCGCCGTTGAAGTCCCTCGAGGCCATCTGGCCGCCGAGGCTGTCGGTGGGCGCTGCGGCGAAGGTCTCGTTGCTGGACGTGAGTCCACCGCCGGTCCCGACGCGATCGTTCGACTCGGCGGCGCGACGGGCCCAGGTGACCTCCGCATCGGCGGGGGACTTGAACCACGCGCCACCGCCGCCGATCTCCCGATTCACACTGGTTCGGTCTCCGTCGGTCTCGACGCCGACGCGGGCGAATCCCGGGGCAAAGCTCACCCGCCACAGCCGCTGGTCGGTTCCGGCGCGGACGCCCACCGCCAGATAGCCCTCGCCGGAGCGGAACACCGGAGCGAGGCTCTCCGGCGATCCATCGGTCGGCATCGCCGCAGCCACGTCGTCGAGCACCAGCGCCAGCCGCGCTGCATCGGCGGCGAACGGAGCGCTTGAGCGATCCTCGTGGCAGACCACGCGTCCGGAACCGAGCAGCGCCGCGTGTCGGGCGAGTTCTTCCCAGAGAAGCGTCGCCGCCACCGCCGACCGGGCGTCACGGGTGCCTGGATGCGAGTAGGGAACGATCCACGGTTCGATGCCGCGTTCCTGAGCTGCCCGCACCGCTTCTTCGATCTCGCTCGAGAATGCCTCGAATGCGGTGCGGCTGCTGCCGTCGACGCTGCGGGTGGTCGCGACCATGCGAATCGCCCGAGGCTCGAGCACGGTTCGCTCGTCGACGGTCTTCTCGAGGGGTCCTGGAAGCGCCAGCGATCGGACCGCGCCAGAGTTCCTGAGGGGCACGACGCTGCGGTCGATCGCCGTGGCGATGGCGGCCTCGGAGAAGCGGTTCCACAAGGTCCACTGCGGGTTCAGCGGCGTCATCGGGCCCGCAAGGGTGAACTCATCGGTCGCGATCGGGACGAAGCGATCGTCGTTTCGGATTGCCATCCACACCAGATCGTCCGAGGTGTCGATCGACTCGGCGGAGAGCGGATTCACCACTCCCACGAGCATCGCATCGAGGACGACACCACGCGCCGCGAGTTCCTTGGCGAGCAACTCCATCGCTCCCTGCGCCTTGGCGATGGCCGAGTCCATCCATGGACTCGGGTGCTCGGTCCGGCGTCCCGCGAGGATCGGCGCATCGGTGGGATCACCGACGAGGCCCGAAGCAAGATTCGGCAGATAGATCACGCGGGCGCCATCGTGGGCAGCAGCGAGCGCGATGGCCGCGAGCGAGGGATCGGCACCGAGCGTCGTGGCGCTCCGAAGCCGCGGCGATTCGAAGCCGCGCATCCCGATCGTCCAGGCAAACACTTCCGAGGTCGGTGCCACGCTCGCGGCCGATGCACCGGGAAGCGAGGCCGAGAGCGTCAGGATCGAGACGGCTGCGATCGGGAAGAGTGAGGTGCGCATGACGGCTTCTCCTGCGAGGGACGAATCGCTTCGCCCCACCACGAATGAACCTTCCGGCGGCGATCGGGACGCCGGCTCCGAATGGAGATCGACGCGATCGAAGGCGGGTTTGACCGAACTCCCGCTACTGCGGGTCGTGGCCGGCAACGGTATCCGTGGCGTGCTGGAAAAGCAGGTCCCGAAACTCACCGACCTCCTCGAGGCGAGCAAGCGGCAGGACGCTCCCGTCGCGGCGGGGAACGAATGCCCGATAGCCCTTGGGGAGTTCCGCCCGGAAGCCGCGGTAGCGCTCGATCGATCCGAGTTCGACGACGATTCGTGGCCGGTCCCGCTCGAGCAGCTCGCGGGCGCCCGCGATCACCGAGCGCTCGTGTCCTTCGACATCGATCTTGATCAGGTCGACCGCCTCGATCCCGCTTCGCCCCGCCTCGGCGTCGAGGGTCGTCATCGGCACCGCGACTCCCTCCGTTCCCGCGGCGGTGTCGATGCGATTGGCGCCGCAATGGCCGGCCTCCACTCGCATCGAGACGGTGCCCTCGCGATCGGAGAGCGCCGCTTCGTGAAGCCGCACCCGCGAGGCGAGTTCGCTTCGGGCGATGTTGGCGGCGAGCCTCGCGGCGGTCTGCGGCACCGGCTCGAAGGCGTGCACTGTCGAGAAGGTCGAGGCGGCGCAGAGCGCATGGAAGCCGGCGTTGGCTCCGATGTCGATCATGGTGCGTCCGCCGCCGGCAAGAAGCCTCGTGATGTGCGGGGCGGGGTTTCGCCGCAGGTAGCCGCACTCGGGGCTCTCCGCGAGATCGAGTTCCATCACGAAGCGGCCGCCACGAAAGCGAAAGGCGACCTGCTTGGGGCAGGACCGACCGAATCTACGCTGCCGCGCACCCTCCCAGAGCATCGACCACAGCAGCGAGACCCGTTCCTCCGGATGCTCGAGTTCCGCGTCGAGATCGCGCTCGAATCCGTCGGCGATCGCGGCGGCGAGGAACCGGAAGTCCTCCGGGTCGACCTCCTCGATCAGCAGGCCGTGAAGCATCCACTGCACCCGCGGCCGACCGCGGATGACCCGGTGGACCGACCGGCGGATGAGCGTGCGAAGCGACAGGGCGGCGCTCCTACTGGTCGTGGCCGAGCGTGGCGGGCAGGTCGTGGCCTGCGTCGCGGAGGACCTTCTCGCGCTCGGCCAGTTCGAGGTCGTGCTCGACCATCATCGCGGCCAGCTCCTCGACGCTGGTGCGAGGCTCCCAATCGAGCTTCGCCTTGGCCTTGCTCGCGTCGCCGAGCAGTTCATCGACCTCGGCGGGACGGAAGTACTTCGGATCGGTCTCGACGAAGTCGGAGAAGTCCAGGCCCAGATGGGCGAAGGCCAGCTCCCCGAACTGCTTCACCGAGATCATGCGGCCGGTGGCGATGACGTAGTCGTCGGCCTCGGGCTGCTGCAGCATCAGCCACATCGCCTCGACGTAGTCCTTGGCGAACCCCCAGTCCCGCTGCGCATCGCAGTTGCCCATGAACAGCCGCTTCTGCAGGCCCAGCTTGATGCGACCGGCGGCGCGGGTGATCTTTCTGGTGACGAAGGTCTCGCCGCGGCGGGGGCTCTCGTGGTTGAAGAGGATCCCGCTCGAGGCGTGCATGCCGTAGCTCTCGCGGTAGTTGACGGTGATCCAGTGTCCGAACACCTTCGCCACGCCGTAGGGGGAGCGGGGGTGGAAGGGCGTGGTCTCGCGCTGCGGGACCTCCTGGACCTTGCCGAACATCTCCGAGCTCGAGGCCTGGTAGTAGCGGACCTGCTTGCCGGACCATTCCTGATAGGTGCGAATCGCCTCGAGCACCCGCAAGGTTCCGAGGGCATCGACGTCGGCGGTGAAGAGCGGCTGGTCGAACGAGACCCGCACGTGGCTCTGGGCGCCGAGGTTGTAGACCTCGTCTGGCTTCACCTCCTGCAGCAGCCTCGCCATGCCGTTGCCGTCGGTGAGGTCTCCGTAGTGGAGGAACAGCCGAGTGCCGCTCTCGTGAGGGTCGCGGTAGAGGTGGTCGATCCGCGAGGTGTTGAACGAGGCCGAGCGACGAATGATCCCGTGGACCTCGTAGCCCTTCTCGATCAAGAGCTCTGCGAGGTAGCTGCCGTCCTGTCCGGTGATGCCGGTGACGATCGCGCGGCGTGTGGGCTTGTGCATCTGGGATTCCGTCGACGGTGACCGGCCTTCCGGATGAAGGACCGCTTGGCACTATCGGCGATCCCGACCGATCAACCCACCGAACCGGGTCCCGAACCGAAGTCCAAACCCTAGATGCGAGCCGAGGCCCGCGACCTTCGAAGTCGATCTCGATTCCAAGCGGTATCGCGCCGATAACCTCCCCTTCCCCCTTGGAGCCGTTGTCGGATCCCTCGATGTCCCTCGACCTGTCCAGCCAGCGCGTCGTCGTCACCGGCGGCGCCGGATTCCTCGGGCACGCGGTGCTCGAGCGACTTGCCGAACGCGGAGTTCGGGATCCGGTGGTCCCGCGGCGACGCGACTACGACCTCACCCGCGAGGCCGACGCGGCCCGCCTCTACGCCGACCTTCGTCCCGACGTGGTCATCCACCTCGCGGCGGAAGTGGGGGGCATCGGCGCCAATCGCGCCAACCCCGGCCGCTACTTCTTCGCCAACATGGCGATGGCGCTGCACCTCATCGAGCAGGCCCGCATCCACGGCCTCCGCAAGTTCGTGCAGGTCGGGACCATTTGCGCCTATCCCAAGTTCGCCCCGGTTCCCTTCCGAGAAGAAGACCTCTGGAACGGCTATCCAGAGGAGACCAACGCGCCCTACGGCATCGCCAAGAAGGCGGCGATGGTGATGCTCGACGGCTACCGACGCCAGTACGGGCTCGCGAGCAGCTACCTGCTCCCGGTGAACCTCTACGGACCACGGGACAACTTCGATCTCGAGACCTCGCATGTGATTCCCGCCCTCATCCGCAAGTGCGAGACCGCCCGCGCGGAGCACCGCGACCACATCGAGTGCTGGGGGACCGGATCGGCGAGCCGGGAGTTCCTCTACGTCGACGACGCCGCGGAGGGCATCGTCCGCGCCGCCGAGGTGATGGAGGAACCCGAGCCGATCAATCTCGGCACCAACATGGAGATCTCGATCCGCGATCTGGTCGTGCTGATTGCTCGGCTGGTCGGATTCGAAGGCGAGATCCGGTGGGATCCGAGCAAGCCCGACGGGCAGCCCCGCCGCTGCCTCGATGTCGGCAGAGCGCAGGACCGCCTGGGATGGTCCGCCGCCATGCCCTTCGAGGAGGGGCTCCGCCGCACCATCGCCTGGTGGCGGAGCCGCGAGGAATCCCGCCGATGAGTTCCGACTCCACGGGATCAGCGACCGCCGAGCCTTCGAAGCCTCCGGTTGCGGTGGCGAAGATCCTCATCGTCAACCAGTACTACGTGCCCGACGTCGCCTCGACCGGTCACCTCCTCCACGAGCTCGCGGTCGAGCTGGCCAAGCAGGGTCGCGAAGTCCATGTGGTCACCTGCTTCCCCTGCTACGGCCCGAAGGAGACCTGGCAGGCATGCCCCGCCCGCGAGTCGTCGGAGGGCGTCAGTGTGCGGCGGATCCGCACGACCCGTTTCTCCAAGGACAACCTGCTCGGCCGCCTCGTCAACTCCATCACCTTCCTGCTGCCGTTGGCGTTGCGGCAGTTGATCGGATCGCGATCGGCGGACATCTGCATCTACACCAGCAACCCTCCTTATCTCGGCGTGATCGGCGGCCTGGTGAGCCTGATCCGAAGGCACCCCTATCTGGTGCTGCTGCACGACTCGTATCCGCATCTGGCGGTCTGGGTCGGCAAGATCCGCGCCGGCGGGCTCATCGAGCGCGTCTGGCACGCCATCAACCGGCTCACCTATCGCCGTGCCCTCGGCACCATCGTGCTCTGCGAGCGTGCCCGCGACCTGGTCTGTCGCGAGTACGGGGTGCCACCGGAGTCGGTGCACGTCATCCCCAACTGGGCCGATCCCGGCGCCATCACGCCGGTACCCAAGAAGGAAACGAGCTTCGCGAGGAAGTTGCGCCTGCTCGACGACTTCACGGTGATCTACTCGGGCAACCTGGGCCTCTACTACGACTTCTCCACGGTGCTCGACGCCGCCGAACTGCTGCGCGGCGAGCGGGTGCGCTTCGTCCTGATCGGCGCCGGCGGCCAACAGGCCGAACTGGCCGCGGCGATCCGGAATCGCGGGCTCGGCAACGTCTCGATGCATCCCTACCAGCCCTACGAGACCATCAACGACAGCCTCAACGCCTGCGACGCCTCGCTGGTCTCGATCGCCCGCGGGATCGAGGGGATCTCCTTCCCGTCGAAGTTCTACTCGTCGCTTGCGGTGGGCAAGCCCGTCATCGCCATCAGCGAAGCGAACTCCGAACTGCGCGAGGTGATTGATCGCGAAGCGTGCGGAGTGTGGTGCGAGGTCGGGGACGGGCCACGGCTCGCCGAGTTGATCCGCGGACTCGCCGCCGATCCGGCGCGGGCCGCATCGATGGGCGCCAACGCCCGAGCCCTGCTCGAGCGCGACTACACCATGGAGACCTGCGCTCGGCGATACCTCGAGGTCGTCGATCACAGCGTGGATCCGACGCCGTGAGCCGACCACTCCGAACCATGATCGTGACCGAGGCGGATCCGCTCTACGTGATCCGCTTCTTCGAGGTCTTCTTCGCCGAGGTTCCGATCGACCGCATCGAGATCGTCGGGGTGACGGTCTCCCGCGCCTTCCACGAACCGATGCTCGCCACGGCGCGGAGGATCCTCCGCTTCTACGGATGGGTCGACTTCCTGCGGCTGCTGTCGCGGTGGGGATGGGCGAAGGTGCGGGGCCGGTCCATCACCCGTCTCGCTCGCGAGCGCGGGTTCTCGATCGTCGAGACCGCGAGCGTGAACGCGCAGGAGTACCTCGATCGCCTGCGCGGGCTCGACCTCGACGTGGTGGTGTCGGTGGCGGCGCCGGAGATCTTCAAGGCGCCGCTGCTCGGCCTGCCGCGGCTCGGATGCGTCAACATCCACTCGGGCCGCCTCCCGAAGTACCGCGGCATGATGCCGACCTTCTGGCAGATGCTGCACCGCGAGCCCGCGGTGACGGTCACCATCCACCGCATGGTGGAGAAGCTCGACGCGGGAGAGATCCTCGCCGAGGAGACCTTCGCCCTCGAGGATCGCGACCGCCTCGATCGCGTCATCGTGGGCACCAAGCAGCTCGGCGCTCGCATGATGATCTCCACGCTGCTCGAACTCGAGCAACGCCTCGCCAACGGACGCGAGCCGAGCGGCGAAGCCGGCTACCACCGCTTCCCCACGCCCGAACACGTCAAGGCGTTTCGCCGCCTCGGGCATCGAATGCTGTGAGCGACGCCACTCCGTCATTCGCGATGTCGATCGACGTCGAGGACTGGTTCCACGTCCAGAACCTCCGCGCCGGGATTCCCCGCGAGAGCTGGGATGCCCGCGAGTTGCGGGTCGAACGCAACACCGACCGGATGCTGGAACTGCTCGCGGCGGCAGGGGTGCGGTCGACGTGCTTCGTGCTGGGATGGGTGGCCGAGCGGGTTCCGGCGCTGGTGCGCCGCATCGCCGATGCGGGACACGAGATCGCCTCGCACGGCCACGGCCACGATCTCGTCTACGACCTCTCTCCGGAGGCTTTCCGCGAGGATGTCCGCCGGGCCAAGGAGGTGCTCGAGGATCTCGCCGGCTGCGCGGTGACCGGCTACCGCGCCCCCAACTTCTCGATCACCGACTGGGCCATCGAGGTGCTGCAGGAGGTGGGCTACACCTGGGACTCGTCGTCCTTCCCGGTGGTCGCCCACGACCGCTACGGTCGACTGAGCGGCGCCGTCGCCGGCGAGGACGTCTACGAACCGCGCCCGGGATTCCGCGAAGTCTGCGTCTCGTGTCTCGACGTCGCAGGCCGCGGCATTCCCTGGGGCGGCGGCGGGTACTTCCGGCTGCTGCCCTACGCGCTCTTTGCCCGCGGGGTGCGCAGGATCGCGCGTTCCGGTCGGCCCTACGTCTTCTACATCCATCCCTGGGAGATCGATCCGGGCCAGCCGCGGGTCGGCGGACTCAGCCGCGGACACGCGTTTCGCCACTACGTCAACCTCGACCGCTGCGAAGCGAGATGGGCGCGGCTGCTCGCGGACTTTCGATGGGGAACGATCGGCGAGCTGATGGCGCGGACCCGCGCCGCGGCGTGATCAGCGATTCGGGCGCAGCACGTCGCGGGGAGGCAGCCGCCACTTCGCGGGGCGATGCCGGCCTTCGTCGAGGTACCACCGCGCCATCCGGGCGATGCCCTCGTGGATCGACACCTTCGAGCGGAATCCGGCCGCGGCGAGCTTGTCGGCCTCGAAGAGGGTCTCGAGCTGGAAGAGCTTCCGCACCCGCATGCTGGAGACCGGAAGGTTCTTCCCGGTGAGCGCGATCACGAGATCGAAGGGCATCGCCGCGGCGAGCGCCGTCCACATGGGAACCCGCACTCCGGCACGGCGCCGACCAAGCGCATCGGCGACGGCCTGGGCGATCTCGCGGCTGCGGAGGTCGGGCTTCTCGACGAAGTTGAAGAGATCGAAGCCCTCGCGGTGCCGCTCCCACAGGTGCAGGGTCGCGTCGACGAGGTTCTCGACGTAGGCGAGGCTCTTGTGGTTGTCGCCGGGACCCGCCACCACGAAGCGCCGACGTTGAACCTGCCGGATCAGCGAGTACATGTTGGCGAAGTTGCCGGGCCCGAAGCAGATGGTCGGTCGGATCGCGAGGCAGGAACGTCCCTCGCCGGTCTCGGTCCAGGCCTTGAACACCGCTTCGCCGGCGAGCTTGGAGGCGCCGTAGAAGTTGTTGGGCTGCGGGACGGCGCCTTCGTGGCGGGGCTCGGGGCAGTCGCCGTAGACCGCACAGGAGGAGTACCAGCAGACCCGACGGATGCCGTGGGCATCGAGGGCTTCGCAGGTGAGACGCGACCCGGTCTCGTTGACCCCGAAGTAGGTCGACTCGTCGATGCCGAAGTCGTGGTGGGCCGCCGCGAGCGCCAGCACCGAATCGCATCCGGCGAACGCCTCGTCGAGGGCCTTGGGGTCGCGGATGTCGCCGTGCACGAACCGGGAAAGCGGCAGCCCCGGCTCTGGGGGATGCAGATCAAGCGCCACCACCTCGACACCACGTTCGCTCAGGGTTCGGGCGAACCAGCTCCCGATGAATCCGGTGCCGCCAGTGATGCAGACTCTCATCGATTCCTGCGACTCCCACGTCCCATGCGGCTTCGGCCTGCCCCGGTGCAATCCTAGATCGGCTCGATCGCCGCGCGGGGGCAGCCTATTCCCCCATCCGCGGCGCCGGACCGGTGGAGGCTCGCCTTGCCTCGAGGATCTTGAGACGGATTTCGCTGAAGTAGAGCCACTTCAGGAACGCGAAGCCGAAACCGGCGGCACCATCGAGCCACCCGCCCTTCAGGAGGTAGCTCGCGAGGAAGTAGGCGCTCGCCAGCGAGGGGCTGGTCAGATGCCGGTACTTGGCCCGCTGCCGGCCGGTCAGGCGGTCGAGTGCGGCGCGATCGCCGGCGAGCCTCGTCGCCCGCCGCGCCTCCCACGAGGAGTACTCGTTGTGCCGGTCGAGGTAGGCGTGGAGGCGCTTCAGGTCGTGGTGATCGATCGGGGATCGGATTCTGCCCTCGCTGCCATCGAGGACCGGATGCTCATGGACCTCCATGTCCAGGCGGCTCCAGCGCTCCTCGTCGATGCGTTCGTACTCGCCGGCGCCGCGACGGATGAGCGCGAGCTTCGAGAACCGATCGCCGTGGCGAAGCAGCCTCCCCATGAAGTGGCTGCGGAAGGAGAGCCAGAACCCCGCGTGGCTCGTCGAAGGCAGGACCCGAGAGAGCTCTTCGACGAAGCCTTCGCTCACGAACTCGTCGGCATCGAGAAAGAGCACCCACGGCGACTCGATCGGCACCGAGCGGAGCACCCAGTTCCGCTTCTTGGGGAAGCGGCCGTCCCATCGGAACTCGACGGTCTCGGCGCCGAAGCGACGTGCGATCTCGAGCGACTCGTCGTCGCTTCCCGAATCGACCACGAGGACCCGTTCGAAGCGGGCCAGTCGGGGCAGGCAGTGGGAGAGGTTGCGGGCCTCGTTGCGGATGGGCACCACCACCGTGACCGGAAGCGGAGGACCGCTCGTCGCTCGCGGCGGTTCCAGACGCTCGAATGCCTTGGAGCCCCGCGCCGCATCGACGCGCTTGAGCACGGTGACGAGGTCGTAGGCGGCACCAAGCCGGCGAACGCGGCGGTTGGCGGAGCCTGCGGCGAGCAGCGAGCCGAAGAGGTGAGCAAGCAGCTTCGCCGCCGCCCACACGAGACTCGGCGTTCCTCCACCGGCGAGATGGTGCGATCGCTTGGAGGTCTCGTCGTTGAAGCGCCTGAGCAAGGCCTCGAGCGACGGGTCGCCCTCGTGGCGAACCTCGTGCGCGAGCATCCGAACGCGAACATCGACCGCAAGCCCGCCGAGGGTGGGCGACTCGATGGCTCCGATCCGCGCCGCCGGCGCGAGTCGGCATACCCTGCGGCCGCAGCGCGGGTCGCGAACCCTCGTGCCGGCGAATTCGATCGATCTCCACGCGGCGAATCCGATCGCCTCGACCGCGGCGACCTTCTCCCGGATCTCCGCCGCGAGGGTCTCGCCGACCACTTCGCCCGCCTCGAGCAGCAGGACCCACGAAGCCGGTTCGATCGCAAGGTGTTCGTGCTCGATCGCCGCGTGCGCATCGCGCATCTCGACGCACGCGATCGCAGTGCCCGCGGCGGGTCGCCAGTCGCAACCGGGCGGAACCACCACCACCACCCGATCCGCCAACCCGCCGAGCCGCTCGAGGGTCGCGTCGATTCCGACGCCGTCGCGGTGGAAGACCACCGCCTCGATCCTCTTGCGAGGCGCGGACACCGGATCTCGATCGACGGATCCCTCGGCGCTCAACTGCGGCTCCGGAGTCGGTCGGGATGGAATCGTCGGCGAGTCATGGCGTCCTCCGCAAGGCCTCATGACACTGCTCGAAGTCGCTCAGGTGCCGCGCCGCGATCGCGGCGGTCGAGAGGGTTCGAGCGGTCTCGAGGGCGCCCTCGGCGAGGCTGCGCCGCCAGTCCGCTTCGAGGATCAGCCGTTCGAGGCTCGATCGGATCGCCGCGACCGCCTCGGCTCGGCTCGCGGTGGCGGAGAAGACCAGGCCCGAGCGCGAGTCGTCGATGACGCCTCGGTACTGCCCGAGATCCGCGACCACCGGAACCAATCCGCAGGCCATCGCTTCGAGCGGTGCCACCGGCAGCGCCTCGCCCCGGGCATCGGTCGACGGATAGCAGTAGAGGTCGGCCGCGCGGAGTTCCTCGGCGAGTCGCAGCGGGCTCGCGGTCGGGCCCGGGAGCTCGAACTCGTGCGGCGCCGCGAGGCTTCGCAGCTCTTCGATCAGGCGATCGCCGCCACCACCCGCCCCGACCGCCCACGGGCCCACGAGTCGCAGTTCAAGATCCCGACCCGCCTCGCGCAACGATCGCCACGCCTCCACGAGAAGATCGAGTCGCTTGGCCGGGTGGATCCTGCCGGTGTAGAGCAGTCGCCGCGGCGTTCCGGGTCGTTCGATCCCGGGATGAAAGACCGAGAGATCCACCGGATTGGGAATCACCAGAATTCGGCTCGCGAGTTCCGGCACTTCGCGGGCGATCGCCTCGGAGATCGTGGCCGAGACCGTGGAGATCCGGTCGGCGCCGCGGTAGAGGCCCATCTGGCCCTTGGGGTAGCGCTGCACGTGGACGTTGAGGGCTCCGATCCGTCGGCGGATCGAACCGGATCGCTGCCGGAGCAGCCAGGGCAGCCACACGCAGTTGGTGACGGTGACCTCCGCCTCCGGCAGCACCTTCGCGACCTGCCGCGACCAGAAGAAGTCGCGGACCACGTCGATCGAGGTTCGACCGCTGCGGGCGAGCGGAGGGCGCCTGAGGACGCGAATCCCGTCCCACTCCGGCGCCCTCGGCAGGTCGGGATGATCGGATGCCACCACGGTGACCGCGTGTCCGGACTGCGTGAACTCTCGCGCGAGCGACCACCACGCCTTCTCGACGGCACCCGCCGGCCCCGGAGGCGGCGGATGGAACGGTCCGAGCACGATCGTGATGCGCATGTGAAGGTCTCATCGGACACCTCGAGCCTCGGCGGTGACCGACGCGGACGTTCGTAGCATAGAAGGACGACTTCAGCCGACCGAGACGAGATGACCCCGAGCCTGCACCTCCACAACACCCTGACCCGCGCGATCGAGCGCTTCGAGCCGCTCGCCGGACCCGGCGGAGCGGTGACCTTCTACACCTGCGGCCCGACCGTCTACGACGACGCCCACGTGGGAAACTTCCGGGCGTTCCTCGCGGCGGACCTGCTTCGCCGCACGCTCGAGCTGCTTGGCCATCGCGTGGTTCATGTGATGAACATCACCGACGTGGGCCACATGACCGAGGACGACCGCGCCGATGGCGGCGGCGAGGACAAGATGGCCCTCGCCGGGCGGCGGCTCCTCGAGGCCAAGAAGGCCGGAACCCTGCCGGAAGGGACTTCGATCGATCCGGGCGACCCCTACGCGATCGCCGACTTCTACGCGACGCGGTTTCTCGAGGACGCGCGGCGGCTCGGACTCGCGGTCGCGGAGGAGGCCGAGCGCGATCCCTCGCTGATGCCGCGTCCGACCCGGTTCGTGCCGCAGATGATCGAACTCGTGGAGCGGCTCGTGGCCAACGGCTGTGCCTACGTGGCCGGTGACGGCGCGGTCTACTTCGACGTGCAGTCCTTCCCCGCGTACGGGCGGCTCTCCGGCAACAGCCTCGAGGCGCTCCGCGCCGGCGAAGGCGGACGCGTGAGCGCCTCCAACCAGTCGCGCAAGCGGCACCCCGCGGACTTCCTGTTGTGGAAGCCCGATCCCACCCATCTCATGCGCTGGCCGAGTCCGTGGGGCGAGGGCTATCCGGGATGGCATCTCGAGTGCTCGGCGATGGCGGCGGCGCGGCTCGGTCCCGAGATCGATCTGCACTCCGGCGGCGAAGACAACGTCTTCCCGCACCACGAGTGCGAGATCGCCCAGTCCTGCTGCGGATTCGGCGTCGAGCGGCTCGCCCGCACCTGGTTCCACGTGCGGCACCTCTTCGTCGAGGGCGCGAAGATGAGCAAGAGCCGCGGCAACTTCTTCACCGCGCGGGATCTCTTCGCCAAGGGTGCCACGCCCGCGGCGGTGCGACTCGAACTGCTCCGTACGCACTACCGCACCAACGCCAACTTCACGCTTCAAGGCCTCGAGGACTGCCGCCGACAGATCGAGCGCTGGTGCCGGATCGATGCGGCGCTCGCGGAAGCGTCCGCCTCGGCTCGCGAGAACGACTCGGCAGTCGCAGGTCCCATCGAACGGGCGCTCGACGACTTCACCGCGAGCCTCTGCGACGACCTCAACGTCGCCGGCGCCATCGCGGCCCTCAATCGCGCCGCCGCGGAGGACCGCGGCGAAGCCTGCCCGATTCGGGAGCGACGCGCATTGAGGCGAATGGACTCGGTGCTCGCGGTGCTCGACCGCAACGACGCGATCGCCTGCGACGATGGTCTTGCCGCCGCCGTCGAGCCACTCATCGCCGCCCGCACCGAGGCGCGGCGGACCAAGGACTGGGCCGAGAGCGATCGCCTGCGCGACGAACTGCTCGCGCTGGGAGTCGAGATCAAGGACGGTCCCACCGGAACCACCTGGACCCGGCGGGTCGCCGCGGATTCCTGACCATGTCCGCCGCGGTGCCTGCGAATCGGGTTCCGGTGATCGGCTTGGCCGGATCGATCGGCGCCGGGAAGAGCGAAGTCGGTCGCCTTCTCGCCGAGGCCGGATGCCTCGTCAGCGACTCCGACGCGCTGGCGCGGGAGGTGCTCGGCGAACCCGAGACGGTGCGGACCCTCTCCGCGTGGTGGGGGCCCGGCATCCTCGATCCGGCAGGTCGCATCGACCGTTCCGCGGTGGCCCGGATCGTGTTTGCGGATCCCGACGCGCGGAGGCGGCTCGAGGCGTTCGTCCATCCGCGGATCCACGCCCGGCGAGAGGCGTCCTTCGCGGCTGCGCCGGCGGGCACGCCGGCCCTGGTGATCGACGCCCCGCTCCTCTTCGAGAGCGGCCTCGATCGCTCCTGCGATCACGTGGTCTTCGTCGAGGCCGACCGGGCCACGCGGCTGCGGCGGGTGCGGGAGTCCCGGGGTTGGGAGGAGGGGGAACTCTCTCGTCGCGAGGCTTCGCAGTGGCCTCTTGACCGCAAGCGCGACCTTGCCGATAGTGTGCTTGTCAACGACGCGGACCTCGCGTCGCTGCGAACGAAGGTGCTCACGCTGCTCGGGAGGATCCTCGCCGCCACTGGCGAGGCTGCCGCAGTCCGACAGCACCGACCCCCGGACCCATCCCAGTCCCGCGACGAGTGACCGGCACGAGGCCGGCGGCGGAACACGGGTCCTTGGGACCACTCCTGCGGGAAGCCCCGCCTTTGCCCGGACCCGTTCCCGGCCAACCCCCACCGACCTTCAACAGCCTTCCCACTCCACGCTCCCAGTCCGGAGTTCCCGGCTCGGAGACCCGCACGCGGCGATCGAATCGTCCGCACCACTCCGGCGCCTCGAGGCGCCGTCCGACTGGATTCGCAGACCATGAGCAGCAAGAGCAGCCGACGACGACGACGCAAGGGTGGTGGAAGCGGCGGCCAGCCCGGCGGCACCCCCATTCCCACCGCGGCGATGATGACGCTTCCCCCCGGCGCGGTTCCCACCGACGAGCAGCTCGAGGCGGAGGCTCAGGAGCTCGAGACTTCGGGCAAGAAGTACGAGGCCGCCAAGAAGGACTCGCTCAACCTCGCCGCGCTGCAGAAGCTCGGCAACGAGGAACTCGCCAAGGTCGCCCGCAAGGAGGGGCTCGAGGAGGCGCTCTCGCTCCCGCGGCAGCGGCTGGTGTTCGAGATCCTCAAGGCCCGCGCCCAGAAGCAGGGCCTCATGATGGCCGAAGGCACCCTCGAGCTGATGCCGGACGGCTTCGGGTTCCTTCGCAGCGCCGAGTACAGCTACCAGCCCTCCGCCGACGACGTCTACGTGAGCCCCTCGCAGGTGCGACGCTTCGGACTGCGGCGCGGTCAGGTCGTCAAGGGGCTGATCCGGCCGCCGCAGGAGGCCGAGACCTACTTCGCCATGCTCCGGGTCGAGGAGGTCAATGGTCGCGATCCCAAGGTCCTGCACGACCTTCCCACCTTCGAGAACCTGACCCCGCTGCACCCCAATCGCCGCATCCAGCTCGAGATGCTCGGCAAGCCCGAGAAGCTCGAGACGCGGATCATCGACATGGTGACGCCGCTCGGCTTCGGTCAGCGGGCGCTGATCGTCGCCCCGCCGCGCACCGGCAAGACGGTGATCCTGCAGCAGATCACCAACGCGGTCGCGATGAATCACCCGGACGTGCACGTGATCGTGCTGCTCATCGACGAGCGTCCCGAAGAGGTGACCGACTTCCGCCGCAACACGCCCGATCACGTCGAGGTGGTGGCGAGCACCTTCGATGAAGAGGCGATCCGCCACATCCAGGTCTCCGAGATGGTGATGGAGAAGGCTCGCCGGATGGTCGAGTTCGGCGAGCACGTGGTGATCCTGCTCGACTCGATCACCCGACTTGCTCGCGGCTACAACAACGCCCTTCCCAACTCCGGCAAGATCGGTTCCGGCGGCGTCGACAACGCCGCACTCATCAAGCCCAAGAAGTTCTTCGGTTCGGCCCGCAACATCGAGGACGGCGGCTCGCTCACCATCCTCGGCACCGCGCTCGTCGACACCGGAAGCCGCGCCGACGAGGTGATCTTCGAAGAGTTCAAGGGCACCGGCAACGCCGAGCTCCACCTCGACCGCAAGCTTGTGGAGAAGCGGATCTGGCCGGCGATCGACATCGCCGCGAGCGGAACTCGCCGCGAGGAGCTGCTGCTCGATCCCAAGGAGCACGAGCTGATCACGCGGCTGCGGAAGGTGGTCTCGGACATGAATGTGGTCGAGGCGATGGAACTGCTGCGAAGTCGCCTCTCCAAGACCAAGAGCAACGCCGAGTTCCTCATGACCATGAGCATGTCCTGACCCCATCAGCCCCCCATGCCGGCGCTGAAGGGGAACCTTCGGCCGCCGAGGGGGGTACTCTCACGGCCGGACCGACCCGCGGTCCCTCCGGTCGAAGGAGCCTTTTGATGTCGACCCCACGCGTCACGAACCCCCCACGCGAGCCTCGCGGTGTCACGCTCCTCGAGGTCCTCGTCGTCATCGGGTTGATCGTCCTGCTGCTGGGCATTCTTCTTCCTGCCCTCGCGGTGCTGCGGCAGAACGCCACGCTTGCCAAGAGCCAGAGCAACCTGCGACAGATCGGGACCTACCTCAGGGCCTACTCCTCCGACAATCGCGAGTTCATCGTGCCCGCCGCCTTCGACTACCGGAACAACCCGTACCCGGGCAACGTCCGCACCACCTCGCCGCCCGGCGCGACCATTCCGATGGGCGTGGCGAGCTACGGGTCGTGGTCGGACATCCTCTGGACCGACGCGGGTCTCGGCCCGGTGGTGCTTGGCGAGGCGGAGGGCGAGTACGACTACCGATTCGATTCGCCCGACCGCGACTTCTTCAAGATCAAGCCGAGCGAGCGCATCGTGTTCCGTTCCGACGCGGACAACACCCGCACCATGAACGGCGACAATCCGTTCCCCTTCGGCACCGGAAGCACCGACATCGAAAGGGGTCAGCCGGGCTACTTCGCCGCCAACGGCTTCTTCGACGCTCGCCCGGAGAACAACGGCCGCTGGTTCACCACCGCCCAGATCAAGCAGCCCGCCATGTCGCTCTATCTCGTCGACTCCTACGCCGGCGAGGTGATCGCACCCGAGTGCGAACCGTTCGGCTGCGACGACTCGCCAGAGTCGGAAGAGGCGATGGAGGTCGACTTCCGCTACGTCGGCGAGGTGGCGATCATCCAGACCATCGACGGTGCGGTGCGGCCCGAGTCCCGGTGGGAGAGCCTCGAAGAACTCCAAGCAGACCGCCGGATCCGCGTCACGAACCTCGACCGCTAGTTCCGGCGGATGTCGTTCCCCGGACCTCGATCCGCCCCGCGAACCAAGGCTGGCCGGTTCGGTCAGGCTTGCGGCCTCGCCTCGGGCGGGCCGCCGTCCCGGCCTGCCGGCGTCCAGTTCCCGGGTCGTCTTGGGTGGTGAGTCGCCCGCCGAGCAGGGGGTGGCGGGCCCGGGTCGAGGTCGGATTCGAGCCGGTCCTCGGGATCAGCGATGAGCCGGTAGCGCCCGTTCGGTGCCCCCCTGAAGAGCCAGGGTCTGCATTCGGGGCCCCATCCTTCCTGCGTGCCTTCGGGATCGATCGAACCCGCGGGAGCCGTGGGCCCGGCCCTCCCCAAGTTCGCGAGAGTCTGGCAATTCACCCCTTGCCCACGGCAGGGGGGTCGCTACACTCCGCGAGCCGTCCCGACCGGGACGGTTTTTCTTCGGCGACCGGAGGTGTCCGCGCGAGCGCGGTCGCTGCCGGAGTTGCCCGTGATCCGACGGACGCGGGCGGCGAAGCCGGATCGGTTCCGTCGGCGCCCGGTCTCGGGCGACATTCTGGTCGTGCCACCGTAGCTCAGTGGTAGAGCACACCCTTGGTAAGGGTGAGGTCGTGGGTTCAAGCCCCATCGGTGGCTCTCGCCGAAGTGGCGATCGCGCGATGGCGATCAATGCTTCGGGTCGAGTGAGAGGTGTGCGTTCGCGGGTTCCCGGCCGGTCGGCTCGGACTCCTCGACCGCACCGGTCGGCGAATCCTCGGTGGACCGTCGGTCGAGCGTGATGGTTTTCGCCGCACGAGGCGCATTCGCGAAGTCGCGGGCGCCGCGGCATCTGAGGTCAGGCCTGCGGCGCGTCGACACGCACCGCTCGGGCCCTTTCGGAGAATCGTCGTCATGGCCAAGGCAGAATTCAAGCGCACCAAGCCGCACGTGAACGTGGGCACCATCGGTCACGTCGACCACGGCAAGACCACGCTCACCGCGGCACTCACCGCCGTGCAGGCCGCAAAGGGTCTCGCGGCTCCCATCTCCTACGACCAGGTCGCGAAGGCCTCGGAGAGCGAAGGTCGTCGCGACCCCACCAAGATCCTCACCATCGCCACCAGCCACGTGGAGTACGAGAGCGAGAAGCGCCACTACGCCCACGTCGACTGCCCCGGCCACGCCGACTACGTGAAGAACATGATCACCGGCGCCGCCCAGATGGACGGTGCCATCCTCGTGGTCTCCGCCGCCGACGGCCCCATGCCCCAGACCCGCGAGCACATCCTGCTCGCCCGTCAGGTGGGCCTCAACTACATCGTGGTCTTCCTGAACAAGGTCGACCTCGTCGACGACCCGGAGCTCCTCGACCTGATCGAGATGGAGGTCCGCGAGCTCCTCAACAAGTACGACTTCCCCGGCGACGACACCCCGATCATCCGTGGTGCCGCGTTCCCGGCGCTGCAGAACCCCTCCGACGCCGAGGCCACCAAGTGCATCGGCGAGCTGATGGACGCCCTCGACAACTTCATCCCCGAGCCGGCACGCGAGAACGAGAAGCCGTTCCTCATGTCGGTCGAGGACGTCTTCTCGATCAAGGGCCGCGGCACCGTCGCCACCGGCCGCATCGAGCGTGGCCTGATCAAGGTCGGCGAGGAAGTCGAGATCGTCGGACTGCGCTCCGAGAGCCGCAAGACCATCGTCACCGGCGTCGAGATGTTCCAGAAGACCCTCGATCAGGGTCAGGCCGGCGACAACGTCGGCTGCCTGCTCCGCGGCGTCGAGAAGGACGACATCGAGCGCGGCCAGGTGCTCTGCAAGCCCGGAAGCATCAAGCCCCACACCAAGTTCGAGGCCGAGGTGTACGTGCTGACGAAGGAGGAGGGTGGACGCCACACTCCGTTCTTCAGCGGCTACAAGCCCCAGTTCTACTTCCGCACCACCGACATCACCGGCAAGCTCGAGCTCAAGGGCGCCGAGATGTGCATGCCCGGCGACAACGTCACCCTGACCGTCGATCTCGAGGGCAAGGGCGTGGCGATGGAAGAGGGCGTGCGCTTCGCCGTCCGCGAGGGTGGACGCACCGTCGGTTCGGGCGTCGTCACCAAGATCCTCGAGTGATCGAGACCTCATGATTCCGGTCCGGCAGGACCGGGCCACGGAGCTTTGCCATGGCCAAGAAGGCCCAGGACCGTGAATTCGTCTGGCTGCAGTGCACCGAGTGCGGCGACCTCAACTACCGCACCAGCGTGCGGGTCAAGGGCGGCATCGCCGAGCGTGTGAAGGAGGGCTTCATGAAGTTCAGCCCCCGCCTCCGCAAGCACACCCTGCACAAGGTCAAGCGCAAGTGAACCCCTGTCCGGGGCCGCCTTCGGGCGGCCCCGGTCATGGACGCCAGTAGCTCAATTGGCAGAGCAGCGGATTCCAAATCCGCAGGTTGAGTGTTCGAGTCACTCCTGGCGTGCTGACGGAGCCGTGCGGACCGGATCGGTCCGAGTTGCGCGGCGAACTGGCGTGCGGTGAGACGCACGTGTTTCGTGAACGCCCGGTCCGGCGCGGAGCGCCCCGACCGGGTTCGCTGAGGATCATCCATGGCGTTGTCCATCTACAAGAGCGGTCAGGGATACACGACCCGCCTCACCACCGCGATCGCGGTGGGGCTGGTGGTGGCGCTGGGGGCGTACTGGCTCTGGGAGGAGTTCGCGGGCGCCACCTGGTTCGAGCTGCCATCGATCTACATCTCCGCGGGCATCGCCACGCTCTTTGCGGCGATCTGCGCGGTGTTCTCCTATCTGCTGATCGGGATCTGGCCCCGGTCGGTCGACTTCCTCATCGCCACGGACTCGGAGATGAAGAAGGTCAACTGGTCGACCCGCCGCGAGGTGATGGGTTCGACCGCCGTCGTGATCGGCCTGTCACTGCTCGTGGCGGTGTACTGCTTCGGCTTCGATCGCGTGTTCTTCCTGATCTTCGCGTGGATGGGCGTCCTCGAAACCGGCGCCTGATCCTGCACGAGGCGCCCGCAGGGCCCTCATCGAGTCCACTCCATGACCGAGATCCACGAATCCTCCCCCGAGTCCGAACCGACCGCCGATGCCGCCGCCGAGCGCGGTGATCACGCGGGGGAGTCGTCCCCCCAGGCCGAGGAGCCCGCGACCCCCGCCGCGGCGGAACCCGCCCCGAAGCGACTGCTCTCCGGGCGCGATGCCGCGGCCAAGCTCGCGACCGCCCTCTCCGCCGCCGGCGTGGCGACCACTCGCCTCACCGAGAACCCCAACCGCCGGCCCTCCGCGACGCCGCCGCCGGAGTCCGACGACGACCTCCCCATGTACCGCGAGGGCATGGACTGGTTCGTGCTGCGGGTCGCGAGCAACAAGGAGTCCGGCGTCCGCGAGACCCTGCTTCGCAAGGTCGCGATCGAAGGCATGGCCGATCTCGTCGGCCGCATCATGGTGCCGACCGAGAAGATCAAGACCTTCAAGGCCGGCAAGCAGAAGGTCACCGAGACCAAGCTCTATCCCGGCTACGTCTTCGTCGAGATGCGGCTCGAGCCCGATGGACGCATTCCCCAGGACGTCTTCTTCCTGATCAAGGAGACCACCGGTGTCGGCGACTTCGTCGGCACCGCGGGACGCCCCACGCCGATGGCGCCGCACGAAGTGCAGAAGATGCTCTTCGACTCGAAGAAGCCCGAGGAGACTCCGGAGGTTCGCTTCGAGTTCGCCAAGGGCGACCCGGTCACCATCAAGGAAGGCCCGTTCGAGAACTACGAAGGCACCGTCGACGAAGTCCTCAAGGACAAGGGCCTCGTCCGCGTGCTGGTCACCATCTTCGGTCGGCAGGCTCCGATCGAGCTGGAGTACTGGCAGATCTCGAAGGTCGTCTCCTGAACGACCGCCCCCGTGCGCCGGCCGTCGCCGGCGAAGGAGCGTCATCCATGGGCTTCATCAAGGCGATGCGCCTGCTTGCAGCCGGCCTGGCCCTGACCGTGCCGCTGCTCTCGATCGGTTGCGCCAACTGGTCGACCTTTCCGCCGGTGGAAGGTCGCGACAGCTTCTCGCCCGGCCTCGCCCCGGCGCCGGATGTGATGGCGAAGGCGATCGCCTACGCCCATCAGCGCACCGGCCGCGGGGAGCCGCTGGTCTTCAACCTGCCGCTCGACGTCAGCCCGGGAACCTGGGCCACCGTCGAGATCAAGCTTCGGGCCGAGGGGGGAGTTCCCATGAAGCCCGGCGATCGCATGGTGTGGTCGATCGAGCAGGTGAGGTTCCGCGGCAACGTCGCGGAGGTCGACGTCGTTCATCTGGAGCAGGGCGTCTACCAGCTCGCCACCGTGCACCTCTCCTGCCGACCCTTCGAGCCCTTCCGCGCCGACTACCTGCAGCGCTGGCTGGTGCCGGTGGAACCACCGGTCGCCAACGACCCCCGCCTTCCGAAGCTGCCGCCCACCGAAGCGGAGCCGGCGACCGGAGTGGACGCCTCGCCGGAGGCCGATCTCGCAGCGCCCGGAGAAACCGCGAGTCCGGAATCGGTCGAGGTCGAGTCGCCGGAGACCACCGAGCCGTCGTCGGGCCCGACCGCAGCTCCGACCCTCGGGCCGCCGGCGCGATGAGTTCGCTGCCGCTCGTCGTCGCGATCACCGGCGCGAGCGGCGCGCCGTACGCCAAGCGCTTCATCGAGCGGGCGACCGAGTTTGGCGTTCCGGTGCACCTGGTCGTCAGCGATCTCGGCCGGCGGCTGCTCGCCGAGGAGCTTGATCTCAAGAAGCTCGACCTCGACCAACTCTCCGGCGGCCGCGGCGCGATGGTCACCCTGCACAACGATCGCGACACCGGAGCCTCGCCGGGCAGCGGGTCGTTTCGCCATCGCGGCATGGCGATCGTGCCGTGCTCGGGCAACACCTTGGGCCGCATCGCCGCGGGCATCACCGACAACCTCGTGCAGCGCGCCGCGGCGGTCACCCTGAAGGAGCGGCGACGCCTCGTCATCGCCCATCGCGAGAGCCCGCTCTCGATGATCGAGATCGACGCGATGGCGAAGGCGACCGCCGCCGGCGCGATCATCGTGCCGCTCGCACCGGGCTTCTACCTGCGGCCGAAGTCGATCGAGGATCTCCTCGACTTCATGGTCGCCCGCATGCTCGACCTCTTCGCGATCGACCACGACTTGAAGGTCCGCTGGGACGAGCATCTCGCGGCGCGGCGAAGCCGCGGCGAGAGCGAGTGAGCAGCGCGGTCTCGCTCGCCAGGCGAGTCCGATGGACGGCATCAACAAGACGAATGGCGACGACGCCAGCAGTCGCGCGAGTCGTGTGAACCGAGGGCGTCTCGCACGCCCCGCCGCGTAGCCGCCTCGCCTCAAGCCCGACACTGGCCGGCGCCGCAACGCCGAAACTCCGTTATCAGGTCCCTTCGTGCCGACTCGCTCGACGCCCCGAGACGCCCATCGCGTGCCGGTGGTGTCATCGCTGACAGCCGGCGAGCGGTTTCGACTCCGCTGGATCGATTCACGCTCCGTGACGCTTGAATCGCCCGAAATCGGTGACAAAATGCCGTGTCGAGTGTCACTGGTCGCCTGGCTACCCCGAGTTCGTCACCCGCCAGACAGTCACTCGATGAGTGGCGACTCCAGTTCGCCGTGGATCAAGCACACCATGCCAAGACATGCCATCACCACGACGCTCTGCAGCGCAGCCCTTTCCGCCATTCCAGTCGGTGCCGCGCAGGCCCAGTCTACTGTGCTGGTTACAGGGATCACCTTCGAGTACGCGCTCGAGGCCTACATCGATTCCCTCAAATTCCTATTCGCGGATGCGCTCCTTTTGCCGGCACAGTGGTATCCGATCGTTCCCAATGGCAATCTCGCTGGTGACGTCATGGGGCTCGGGTTCATGACCGCCTTCGAGGAACCTGCGCTTGTGGATGGGTTTGCCGCCAATCCGCAGTGGTTCTCCGATGCGCTGTCGGTGATTGACGATGCCGAGAACGCGCTCCTGTGTTATGCGGAACGTGGCTGCGAGTTCCCGCCCGACACTTTTATCTGGGGGTACTGGAACCAATGCTCGCAACCGCTTGGCGCAGAAACCATCCAGTTCTTCGTTCATGAGAATGTGCAGATCACCCAGATCTGTGATGTCTTCCGGTTGGAAGCCGACTTGTTCGTCTCCGAGGAGTTCGGCGCGAGGATGCTGGACGCGGGCTGGACCACGACCAACATCGGTGGAAGCCTCGCGGGAACGTACCGACTCGACATCACCACCGTTCCCGCACCGGGGGCGGTGGCCATCCTCGGTCTCGCTGGACTTGCGGGAAGCCGCCGCCGTCGCGACTGATCGACGCCCGCTTCAAGGCATTGCTGCGCTGGCCGAGCGACGCCGCGCTCGCGCCATGTCACGGGCCGCGGTCGCTCACGCCTCCTGCCGCAGTGCGTCCCGGCCCGACTCGATCTCGGCCCGCTTGATCTCGTCGACCTCCGGATAGCGCAGATCGAGACCTTCAAGGGCCTCGATGATGCTCGCCGCCACGATCGAGCGGCAGAGCCACTTGTCGTCTGCGGGAACCACATGCCAAGGTGCATGCGGCGCCGCGGTGCCGCGAATCGCCTCCTCGTAGGCGTGCATGTACTCGTTCCAGCGCGAACGCTCGCGAACATCCGACGCGGAGAACTTCCAGTGCTTGGTGGGATCCTCGATGCGATCGAGGAACCGCCGCCGCTGCTCGTCGCGGGAGACGTTGAGGAAGAACTTGAGGATCAGTGTTCCGTTGCGGGCAAGGAACTCCTCCCACATCCGGATGTCGGCGAGGCGCTCGTCCCAGATCCGCTCGGTCACCAGCGAGGGGGGGAGCTTCTGGCCGCGGAGGATCTCCTCTCGCACTCGCACCACCAGCACCTCCTCGTAGTAGGAGCGGTTGAAGATCCCGATCTTCCCTCGCGACGGCAGCACCCGCGCACAGCGCCAGAGCCAGTCGTGGTCGCGCTCCTCCTCGCTCGGGGCCTTGAAGGGGTGGACCTCGCATCCCTGCGGGTTCACTCCGCTCATCACATGCTTGATCGCCCCATCCTTGCCGGCGGCGTCCATGGCCTGAAAGACCAGCAGCACCGACCAGCGATCCTGCGCGTAGAGGCGATCCTGAAGGCTCGTCAGGCGACGCACACTCGCTTCGATCGCCTCCTTGGCTTCGCGCTTGGCGATCGATTCGCCTTCCGGCCAGACCGGTGGATGATCGACGAGGCGAAACCCGGTTCCATCGCAGATGCGGGTGCGGCCCACCAGGCCCCGCGCTGCATCGAATGCCGCCTGGATCTTCTTCGCCATTCAGCATCCTTCGGCGAGAACAGCGCGAGTTCATGCGGATTGGGAACCTGCCCCAGGCAACGAACCTCAGGCGACAGTGGTTGTTTCTGCGAACCAGGCGGGTCGGATGCGCGCACTCGCGACCGCGGGAGCACTTGAGGCGATTCACCTGATCGCACCGCTGCAGTCCGGGCCTAGGTTGGGTTCGGTGCCTCGCGGTTGGCGAGACTCGATGAGCGGTCTTGTCGAGGTTGACATCGGCGGGCATCGAATCGGAGAAAGGCCATGAGCAGTCGACTGCCCGCAACGCTTCTGATCGTCCTCTGGACCGCGACCCCAGCGCTCGCCGCGTCGTTGCGTGCACCGATGGAGTGGCAGGTCCGCACCGCCGGGATCGGATTGTCGCTACCAGCGTGGATCGAGGTCGAGCCCGAGGCGAGGCGGCCTTTCGACATGCAGCTCCCGGGCGACGGGGGTACCTCGGTGATCGGGTTCACCGAGCCTGCTACCGACCTCGGCGTGGCGTCCGTCCTCGGACTTCTGCTCGCAGAGCATTCCGGCACTCTCCCGCAGTCGCCCGCGGGGGGAGCGACTCCGATCGCGTCGTCGAACTCGGCCTCGAAGGGTTTTCCTCTCTCCACGTTGAGCGAGCCGTTCGACTTGGACATGGATGCGCCGACGCTCCTTGCAGGAGTCCACATCGGCGAATCTGGCGGGTCGAGCACCTTCGATCCGCTTGCGACACCGACTCCCGGGGGCGCCGGTGCCCCATTGCTCGTGATGTCAGCCGTGGCGGCTCGGTTCCGCCTCCGCCGTCGCTGACTGCAGGATCGCATTCTCGGGACGCGTGGACATGCGTCCGACTCCCCACGGCGACCAACCCTAGTCGCGCTCGAACCGCCGAACGCCGTCATCGTGAGCGATGGCGGCGTTCGGTGTCTTCGGATGGGCGAAACCGCCACCTTGACCGGTCCGAGACCCATCGAGACGGTCAGTCCGCGAGCGGCGATCTCGACGCAGTTGGAGCAACGCGACGAGCCACCGATACACTCGCGCCGTGGCGAAGTCCTCAGGCAAGTCGCGGACGGTCTTTCTCTGTCGCGAGTGCGGGAGCACCCACCCGCGCTGGGCGGGACGCTGTCCCGACTGCGGAGTGTGGGATGCGCTTGAGCGTTGGCGGGAGCCCGAAGCGGCAGACCATGGCAGTTCCCTGCTCGCCGGCGCCGAGGAGACCATCACCGCAGCCGCCGACGGTCGGCCCTTCGGCGCGGTGCCGCTTCAGGAGGTGCCCCTCGGCGAAGTGGCCCGAACCTCGACGGGGGTTCCCGAACTCGATCGAGTGCTCGGGGGCGGCGTGGTGCCCGGCAGCGCGATCCTGCTTGGCGGCGATCCGGGCGTCGGAAAGAGCACCCTGCTGCTGCAGGCCCTCGCGGCGATGGCCGATCGCTCCGAGACCCCCGAGGGCAGCAGTGAGCCCGGTGGCGTGGTGGCGGGGTCCGTCCTTTATGTATCGAGCGAGGAGAGCGCCGCCCAAGTCCGCCTGCGGGCCGAGCGGCTCGGCGCCCTTGATCGATCGGGGCTCCTGGTTCTCTCTGAAGTGAGCCTCCCGCGGATCCTCGAACAGGCACGCCGCCACCGTCCGGCGGTGATCGCGGTCGACTCGATCCAGATGCTGCACCGGCCCGACCTTCCCGCGGCACCCGGCTCGGCGACGCAGTTGCGGCGGTGTTGCCTCGATCTTGTTGCCACCGCCAAGCGATCCGGTGCGGTGGTGATCGTGGTCGGGCATGTGACCAAGGACGGACAGCTTGCCGGCCCGAAACTCCTCGAGCACCTCGTCGATGTGGTCCTCTCCTTCGAAGGCGATCGCCATCACGCCCATCGGGTGATTCGGGCGGTCAAGAATCGCTTCGGGTCGACCGCGGAGATCGGCCTGCTCGAAATGGGAACCCTGGGCCTCGCCGAGCCGGCGGCTGGAACGCTTGCCCTCGACAGCGATGCGGGAATGCGGCCCGGTTCGGTGGTCTTTCCGACGGTGGCGGGTTCCCGGGGATTGCTGGCGGAGATTCAGGCCCTCACCGCCACCGCCATTCCGGGCACCGCACGCCGCCGCGCGAGCGGCCTCGACGGAAACCGTCTCGCAGTGACCATCGCGGTGCTCGAGAAGCATGGCGGCCTGCGGCTTGCCGAGCGCGATGTCTTCGCGGCGGCCACGGGAGGTCTGAGGATCATCGAGCCAGCGTGCGATCTTGCGGTGGCGCTCGCGATCGCCGGTGCGCATCACGGCAGCGTGATCGGCCGCGGCGTGGCGGCGTTCGGCGAAGTCGGCCTCACCGGCGAGATTCGTCCGGTTGCCAATGCGCAGGCTCGTGTTGCAGAAGCGCGGCGACGCGGCATCGCGAAGATCATCGTGCCGGCCACGCAGAAGGACCTCGAGTCTCATGAAGCCGGACTCGACCGAGTTCGCACGATCGCCGAAGCGCTCGATCGACTCGTGCGGCCATCCGGAGCGGAGAACATCGAGCCCAAGCCCCGACGAACCTCGCCACGGGGCTCGCGGGCGGAGATTGGCGGAGGCTGATTGGCAGCGGGCCTGACGGCATCCGCCGCTCGGCCGAGCCGCAGAGACCGCGTTTTCGCGGGCGTCTTTTTTTGACGGGGGGTCAAAGACCCGGTTGTGGCGGCGGAGCCGAAACGCAAACCCATGTCAAAACGTGGTTTGCGCTCAGTTGGCTCGAGTCCGAGAACCGCGTCCGGATCGATTCTGCGGGCCGAATTGCAGGGATCCTTCACGACTTCGGGCAAATCGCTATAGTCCGCCCCTCATCGATTCGGTCCCGATGGACCGATAGGTGCTTTTCACGTCCGGCCGACGCCTCGGTGGCGCCGGCATCGACGGACGGGTGGATGACGGGCGGGCGACCCCGAGTCGAGTCGACCCCCCCAGCAGGAGACTTCCGAATGCGTCTGACCAAGACCGTTGGGCTCCTCGCCGGAACGACCGCGCTGACCCTGAGTGGGGTCTGCTTCGGCAACACCGACGAGGCCAACACCGATGCCCTCGCCCAGATCGCCGAGTTGAAGGCGGAGCTTGCCGCCATGAAGGCGCAGAACGGCGAGAACTGGCTGACCGAGCAGCGGGCCGACCAGATCCGCGGGATCGTCCAGGACGTTCTCGCCGATTCCGAGACCCGCAGCAGCCTTCAGTCGAGCGGCGCCACCGCCGGCTACGACAACGGCTTCTTCATCTCGAGCGCCGACGGCAACTTCTCAATGAAGATCAACGGCCTCGTGCAGTTCCGCTGGATCTTCAATGGTTCGACTGGCGGTGGTGGCACGAGCGGCGTGACCGGCGGCGACTACCACGATTCGTGGGGCTTCGATGTCCGTCGCGCCCGCGTCGACTTCAGCGGTTCGATGGGCCAGACTTGGCGCTACATGCTGCAACTTCAGTACGGCAGCCCGTTCGGCTACCTCGGCAACGGCGGCGTTCTGCCCGTTGTTGGGCCCGGAGCAGCGGCTGGTGGCGGCATTCGACCGAACCTCATTGGTGCGACCGGCGGCGCCGGCAACGTCAACGTGCTCGACGCCTACGTCGAGCGTGATGTCGAGCTCGGCGGCACCGAGTTCTCCCTCCGCGGTGGTCAGTTCAAGGCCCCGTTCATGCGGGAGTGGCTGATCGACCCGGGTGATCTCACCACCGTCGACTACTCGCTGCTCACCTACTACTTCTATCAGGGCTACTCGACCGGTCTGCAGCTCGGCTACGAGAGCGACACGCTCCGCGCCGCGTTCGCGTTCACCAACGGTCTGAACACCCCGGCCCAGATCTACGGGCTCGGCTCCTACGACACCTCTTGGACCTCGAACCCGACCCGCTATTCGTTCGCCGGTCGCGTCGAGTACAAGATGAGCGGCAACTGGGCTGACTTCGACGACTTGAACAGCCGTCCCGGCACCGAGGCTGGCGTGATGGTTGGCGTTGCAGGCTTCTACCAGGCCTACAACGACAACTACACCTCGCTGCTCGCAGCCAACACCAACGTGGGCGGCCTGACCGCCGACGTCACCTGGAACTTCGGCGGCGCTTCGCTCTTCGCGTCGTTGGTCTGGGAGAACGCCAGCCGGGCGGCCGGTGGCACCACCAACCCGTGGGGCTTCAACGTCCAGGGTGGCTACTTCCTCAACGACGACATGGAAGTCTTCGCTCGCTACGACTACGCCAACGCCGACACCACCGGCGCCGAGGCGACCAAGTTGAGCGTGATCACCTTGGGCATGAACTACTTCGTTTCGACGAATGCCCGCTTCACCGTCGACTTCGGCTGGTCGTTCAACGACGTCGGCAACCTCTTCGGCAGCGCCCCCTCGACCGGCTTCGCTCCGGCTTCGTTGATCGGCAGCCAGTACGCGATCCGCACGCAGCTTCAGCTGTCCTTCTGATCGCACGAGTCATCCACCCGACGATCGCTCCGCTCGCGGAGCTTCGACGGCTCAACCGGTCGGCCCACTTCGGGCCGGCCGGTTTTCTTTTCCTCGCGGATTCCGCGACGACAGCGCCTGAGGGCCGGGTTGGAGCGAGCTCACGCAGCCCGTGCTGCATCGAACTGGCTGGGGTTCGATACGCTCACGCGGATGCAGGAACCGACCGAGCCCACCCTCGTCTGGAGTTCCTGGCCGGCCCGGGAGCGGCCCGGAGCCGCGATTGGGCTGCTCGCGACGACGATGGCGCTTGCCGGGCTTGCGGGCGTGGTCGGCGGAGAACTCTGGTGGGGATTGCTGGCGGGTTTTCTCGTGCTGAGTTGGTTGCATGGGTTCCTGTTGCCGACTCGCTTCGAGGTCTCCACGCGCGGCGTGGTTGCCCGCGGTCCGCTCTTCACCCGACGAGTCATCTGGCGCGATGCGACGCGGCTCGGCATCGAGGCGACCGGGGGTTGGATCGGCAGGGCGGCCGGCCCGCGGTGGCGGCGACGTGGGATCGACCTGCTGTGGGCCGCAGAGCGAGCGGTGCCCGATCGACTGCTTGCCTTGGCGCGTGAAGCAGCACCGGGGCTCGAGGTGCGAGATCATCGAGAGACCGCTCCGGGCTTGGCCGTAGTGGCGACCAACCGCGGCGGGGACGCGAGTCCGGCACACTCGACCATCGCCGATTCGGCCGGCACGGCGACACCGCCATGAAGCGACTCCGCGAGATCCTCGCCAACGCCTTCGCGGTCGACCCGCCCGGTCCCGCCGAACCGACCGACTTCGAGCGGCCGATCGTCGAGCGGCTCTGCCGCGAGGTGGTGAAGCGGCGGATGACCGCGCCGGCGCTCCTGGCGCTCGAGTGCAGTCGGCCCATGAACTACCTCGGAAGCCAGGCGATGCACTTCTTCCAGCCGATGGCTTCGGTGCTGGTGAGTCCTCGGCATTGGGATGCCTTCGCCGCGTTCCTCGAGCGCCGCGGTTCGCTCGAGTACCTGTCGCGGCGAATCGAGGCGCTCGATCGCGAGCAGGAAGCGGGCGATCCGCCGGCCTCGCCGGCCGCCGAGTCCTGAAGGCGGTCGCGGTCCCGTATCCTGTCCGCCCTCGCGACCGTCGCGGGAAGCCGCCGAGCCGACCGGAACCCGAGAGGCCCCCGAGACCCCGAGACAGCAGGAGGCGCGAGACGACCCGATGAGCGATGCCCACGCCGCCAACTCCGCAGGTTCCGCGCCCGACCCTGCCCGGATCTCGGTGATCCTCGCCACCGACTGCGGCTCGACGACCACCAAGGCGATCATGATCGAGCGGACCGCCGACGGCTTCCGCCAGACCTATCGCGGAGAGGCTCCCACCACCGTCGAGGAGCCCTTCGCCGACGTGACCGTGGGAGTGACCAACTCGGTCTCGGAGATCGCGGAACTCTCGGGGCGCAAACTCGTCGCCGACGACGGCACCATCATCCGCCGCACGAGCCCCGACGATCCCAACGGCTGCGACATCTACATCTCGACGAGTTCGGCCGGCGGCGGCCTGCAGATGATGGTCGCGGGGGTGGTCAAGCAGATGACCGCCGAGAGCGCCAAGCGCGCGGCGCTCGGCGCCGGCGCGATCGTGATGGACACGATCGCCGCCAACGACAAGCGTCGCCCCCACGAGCAGATCCAGCGGATTCGCGAGCTGCGACCGGACATGGTGCTCATCTCCGGCGGCACCGACGGCGGCAACACCACCCAGGTGGTGCAGCTTGCCGAACTCATCGCCCCGGCGAAGCCGCGGCCCCGCTTCGGCGGCGAGTACCGCCTGCCCATCATCTTCGCCGGCAACAGGGACGCCCGTCCCGCGGTCGAGTCTGTCTTCGAGGGTCCGGGCTTCGATCTTTCGGTGGTCGACAACCTCCGCCCCACCATGGAGCAGGAGAACCTCGGCCCGGCGCGGGATCGCATCCACGACGTCTTCCTCGAGCACGTCATGGCCCACGCTCCCGGCTACGACAAGCTCATGACCTGGACCGACGCGGCGATCATGCCGACGCCGGGCGCCGTGGGCGACATCCTGCAGACGATCGCCAAGCGGCAGGGAATCAACGCGGTGGGCGTCGACATCGGCGGCGCCACCACCGACGTCTTCAGCGTCTTCGACGGGGTCTTCAACCGCACCGTGAGCGCCAACCTCGGGATGAGCTATTCGATCTCGAACGTCTGCGCCGAGGCGGGGATGGACCGCATCCTGCGCTGGGTGCATCTGGACATGGACGAGCGCGAGCTGCGCAACCGGGTCAAGAACAAGATGATCCGGCCGACCACCATCCCGCAGACCCTCGAGGCCCTGGTCTTCGAGCAGGCGGTGGCGCGGGAGGCGCTGCGGCTTGCCTACCAGCAGCACAAGGAGTTCGCGACCACGCTCAAGGGCGTGCAGCAGCAGCGGACCGTCGGCGACGTCTTCAGCCAGCAGGCCGGCGGACAGAGCCTCGTCGACAACATGCGGCTCGACCTGCTCGTCGCCTCGGGCGGAGTGCTGAGCCACGCCCCGCGGATGAGCCAGACCGCGCTGATGCTGATCGACTCCTTCGAGCCCGAGGGCTTCACCAGCCTCGCCAAGGACTCGATCTTCATGATGCCGCACCTCGGCGTCCTCGCCGGCGTGCACGAGCAGGCCGCGATGGAGGTCTTCGAGCGCGACTGCCTGATCGTGCTCGGGGCGTGCGTCGCCGCGAAGGGCGAGGGCAAGCCCGGCAAGGCCTGCTTCCGCTTCGAGATCTCCGGCGGCGGCCTCTCCGAGAAGGGTCAGATGGCAGTGGGCGAGCTGCGGCGATTCCCGCTCGCACCCGGCGCCACCGCGACCGTCGAGGTGCAGCCCGAACGCGGCTTCGATCTCGGCGGCGGCCCGGGCAAGGCGGTCTCGCGCGAGGTTCGTGGCGGCACCGTCGGACTGGTGCTCGACGCGCGGGGGCGTCCGCTCTCGCTTCCCGAACAGACCTCGGAGCGCCGCGCGAGCCTGCGGCGGTGGTTCGAGGCGATGGACCTGTATCCTGCCTGACGGGCAAGCGCCCCGAGGCTCCGACCGATCCCCCTGCGACACGCTCGATGGCGAAGGCCTACACCCCCGGACTCAAGGTCACTCCTCGAATCGCCTTTCGCTCGCGCCGGCTGCTGCCGATCTCGGGCAAGGTGCTCGTCGCGAAGGGCGATCGGGTCCGCCACGAGCAGATCGTCGCCGAGACCTTCATGGAGGGCGACGTCACGCCCTTCAACGTCGCGAGCAAGCTCGCCTGCACGCCCGCCGAGGTGCCGGCGCTGCTCACCAAGCAGCAGGGCGAGGCGGTCGCCGCCGACGAGGTGATCGGTCGCAGCAAGGGCATCTTCGGGATGTTCAAGAGCGAGTGCCGGTCGCCGGCGACGGGCACCATCGAGACCGTCTCGGCGACCACCGGGCAGATCCTCATTCGCGGCGAGCCGATCCCGGTCAGGGTCAAGGCCTACCTCGACGGCGTGGTCGCCGAGGTGATCGAGGGCGAAGGCTGCGTGGTCGAGGCGGAGTCGGCGCTCGTCCAGGGCATCTTCGGAATCGGCGGCGAGACCGCCGGTCCGATCGCGGTGGCCTGCAAGGCCCCGAGCGAGGAGATGCACGAGGATCTCATCAAGCCCGAGCACCGCGGCAGCGTGGTGGTCGGCGGCGCGCGGGTCACCGTCGCGGCGCTGCGTCGGGCGAAGGAAGTCGGCGCCGCCGCGGTCGTCTCGGGCGGCATCGACGACAGCGACCTCAAGGAGCTGCTCGGGTACGACCTCGGCGTCGCCATCACCGGGTCGGAGCAGATCGGCTTGACGGTGGTGATCACCGAAGGCTTCGGCGAGATCGCGATGGCCCGGCGGACCTTCGAACTGCTCGCCTCCAAGAAGGGCGCCATCGCGAGCGTCAACGGCGCCACCCAGATCCGCGCCGGTGTGATGCGGCCGGAGATCGTGGTGCCGCTCGCCGATGGCGACGAGGCGATCGCCGCGCGGGCGAGCGACGGAGTGCTCGAGATCGGAAGTCTGGTGCGGATCATTCGCGATCCGCACTTCGGGGTGATCGGCACCGCGGCGAACCTGCCGCCGGAGCCGCAGGTGCTTGGTTCGGGCTCGAAGTCGCGGGTGCTCGAGGTGGAGCTTCCCAACGGCGACCGGGTCATCGTGCCCCGCGCGAACGTGGAGTTGATCGAAGGTTGATGCGGCGCTGCCGCAACGGAGGCCAGTCCATGATCGGAGCCGCCTCATGAACTCGACGCGAGTCTTCCCCCGCCTCGCGGTCGCCCTCGTCGCGGCCGCGGCCGCGTGGAGCGCGACGAGCGCCACGCTTGCGGCGCCGCCGCCACCGAGCGACGTGCGGGCCGCCGACGCCCCCTTCGATGCGGGCAAGGTGATCCGCGTCGAGTGGAAGGACGCCGACGACCCGAATCGCGCCGGCTACCTCGTCTTCCGCAGCCTGCTTGCGGGAGAGATCAAGCAGGCCGATCGCGACACCCGCGTCGGCGCGGCCACCGCGGCGGCGGAGGCGGCTCGATCCGCGACCCTCGCGAGCCTCGAAGCCCAGGGCATCGCCCCCGAGGACGCCCGCATGCAGGCCGAGCAGGCGGCGCAAGCCGCGGGCGCGAGCGCTGCCTCCGCGTGGCGACCCGAGGCTTCCAGCGGCGGCGAGGTGCGCTGGACGCTCGTCGGCGTCGCCGATCCCGACGCGACCAGCTTCGATGCAGACAAGCTCGTCGATGGCGAGAGCTACCTCTTCGCGGTGCAGGCCTTCGACAAGGGCGGCGGCAAGAGCGCCCTCGTCGCGACTTCCGCCGCGGTCGAAGCCGCCGCGAGCGCCATCGACGCCAAGCGCTTGCCGCTGCTCTTCATCCTGCTCCTGCTCTGCGGCACGGTGCTGGCGTTCATCTCGATCGCCCGCCGCGGCAACCCCCTCAAGATCCGCACCATCGCCGGCCTCGCGGCGGTCGAGGAGGCGGTGGGCCGGGCGACCGAGATGGGCCGCTCGGTCCTCTACATCAACGGCATCCAGGACATGGACGACCTGCAGACGGTCGCGGGCATCAACATCCTCGGGCGGGTCGCCAAGATCGCCGCCGAGTACGACGCCCGCGTCGAGGTGCCCACGAGCCGGTCGCTGGTGATGACCGCGGCGCGGGAGACCGTGCATGCCTCGTATCTCTCCGCCGGACGCAGCGACAACTACAACCCCGACCTCATCTACTACGTGACCGACGAGCAGTTCGGCTTCGTCGCCTACGTGAGCGGCATGATGGTGCGCGAGAAGCCCGCGGCCTGCTTCTTCATGGGGGCGTTCTTCGCGGAGAGCCTGATCCTCGCCGAGACCGGCAACTCGATCGGCGCGATCCAGATCGCCGGCACCGCGATGCCGAGCCAGCTGCCGTTCTTCGTGGCGGCCTGCGACTACACCCTGATCGGCGAGGAGTTCTTCGCCGCCAGCGCCTACCTCTCGGGCCAGCCCGACCAGCTCGGCAGCCTCAAGGGTCAGGACATGGGCAAGCTGCTCGTCGGCGCCACCCTCATCATCGGCGCGGCCATGGCGACGATCGCCGCCGTCACCGGCAGCGAGGCGATCGCCGCCGCGGTCTCCTTCCTCCAGAACGTCATCCTCGGGAGCTGAGCCGACCTCATGAGACGCACCGTTCCCATCCTCATCACCGCCATCGCAGGCATCGCGCTGGTGGTCTCCTCGTTCCTGCCCGCGACCCGCGGCTGGGGCGAGGACGTCGCCACCTGGTTCAGCATCCTCGCGAGCGTGGCGTTCATCCTCGGCGGCGGCAACCTGCTGAAGGTGCACCTTCGCAAGATCTCCGACCGCGGACCCGCCTGGGGGTACTCGACCATCGTGCTCGCGTGCTTCTTCGCGACGCTGTGGGTCGGGCTCTTCAAGGTGGGCGTGCATCCCAACCCCAAGTACCCAGACGTCGCGTACAGCGGCGAGACCCAGGGCACCGGCAGCCCCTTCTGGTGGCTCTACGAGTACGCCTTCAAGCCGCTCACCTCGACCATGTTCGCGATGCTCGCCTTCTACGTCGCGAGCGCCGCGTTCCGGGCCTTCCGCGCGAAGAACTTCGAGGCGGTGCTGCTGCTCGGCACCGCGTTCATCATCCTGCTCGGCCGCACCTTCGCGGGCGTGGTGCTCACCGGTTGGATTCCCGAGGACTCCGCCTTCGCGGGGATGCGGCTCGAGAACCTCTCGGTCTACGTGATGCAGGTCTTCAACACCGCCGGCAACCGCGCGATCATCATCGGCATCGCGCTGGGCATCGCCTCGACGAGCCTGAAGATCCTGCTCGGCATCGACCGCTCCTACCTCGGATCGGGAGACTGACCCATGCTCAAGGCGCTTGAGAAGCTCGATCGACGCTGGATCTTCCTGCTCATGGGGCTCGCGGTGGCGGTGCCGATCCTGGTGATCGGCATCACCGGCAAGACCTTCCCCGAGACGCCGACTCCGCTGGCCCAGGCGGTCTTCGATGCGGTGAACGATCTTCCCTCGGGATCGAAGGTGCTGTTGAGCTTCGACTACGACCCCGCGAGCGAAGGCGAACTCGGCCCCATGGCGACCTCGCTGGTCAGGCACTGCGCCGAGAAGGGCCACAAGCTCTACTTCATGGCGCTGTGGCCGGTGGGGCCGCGGATGGTCCAGCAGAACATCCGCCGGGTGATCCAGGCCGACTACCCCGACTACGCCTACGGCGAGGACTACGTCGACCTGGGCTTCAAGGCCGGCAACGAGGCGGTGATCAAGGTGATCGTCACCGACTTCAAGCAGTACTTCACCACCGACTCCCGCGGCACCCCGGTCGAGGAGATCCCCATGATGCGGGAGGTGCGCAGCGTGCAGGACGTCGACCTGCTGGTCAACGTGAGCGCCGGCTACCCCGGCAGCAAGGAGTGGGTGCTCTACGCCTCGACGCCGTTCGGCGTGAAGACGGTGGCCGGCTGCACCGGGGTGCAGGCGCCGCTCATGTACCCCTACATCCCCAAGCAGCTGACCGGCCTGCTCGGCGCGATCAAGGGCGCCGCCGAGTACGAGTCGCTGGTGAACACCTGGATCCGCGAGCGTCGATTCGCGGCGATCCTCGAGGCGGGTGGCGTCGCCTCCGCGGAGGCGACCGACCTCGCGACCGACTTCGTGAAGAGCCCCGGCGCCGCGCAGGACTACACCGTCTCCGCCGCCGCGGCGGCGCTCTCGCCTGAGACCAAGACCGCCCTCGTCGAGGCTGCGAACGCTCCCATACCCGGCAAGTACCTCGAGGGGCAGCGCCGCATGGGTCCGCAGCTCGTGGCCCACCTGCTGATGGTGATGCTCATCATCGCGGGCAACGTGATCTTCTTCATGAGCCGCAAGCGCGGAGGTGCCCAGTGAACACCCGCACCATCGCATGGACGGTGATCCTTCTCGTGGCCGCGGTGCTGCTGGCCTGGCGGGCCTCGACCGGCATCGGCATGGGCAAGGTCTACGTCGAGCAGGACGAACTGTCCTTCGTCGAGGTGACGGTGCCGCCGCCGCCCGGCGCCGATGCAGAGGAGACCGAGCAGACCCTGTGGCTTCCCGCCTCGAGCACCGAGGTCGAGCGCTACGCGACCGCCGAGGAGAAGGCCGCCGCGATCTCCTGGACCGAGACCACGCAGGTGCCGCCGCGCGACTACTTCGAGGCCGAGGCCGCCGATCCGGCGCAGACGCGGATCGTGCTCGACTGGACCCGGACCATCGGCATCTGGATCGCTGCGTTCTTCACCCTCGCGATCTTCTCCTTCCTCTACGCAGACAACCCCTTCTATCGCCTCGCCGAGGCGGTGGTGGTGGGGGTCTCCGCGGGCTACTGGATGGTGGTGGGCTTCTGGGACATCATCGTCCCGAATCTCCTCGGCAAGCTGGCGCCGACCTTCACCAAGACGTGGTTCCTGCCGGGGCTCAACGCCACCGAGGTCGAGTGGGCGTATCTCATCCCGCTCATCTTCGGAGTGATGTTGGTGTGGCGGCTCATGCCCAAGGGCGGCTGGATCAGCCTGTGGCCGCTGGCCTTCATCGTCGGCACCACCGCGGGACTGCGGATGGTGGGCTACATCGAAGGCGACTTCCTGAGCCAGGTCTCCTCGAGCGTGATTCCGCTGGTGGTGCCGGTCGACGGCGGCGGCGGGGTCGACGTGATGGCGAGCTTCTGGGCGAGCCTCAGGAACATCCTCATCGTGGTGGGCATCCTCGCCTGCCTGACCTACTTCTTCTTCAGCGTCGAGCACAAGGGCGGCGTGGGGAAGGTGGCGCGGCTGGGCATCTGGTACCTGATGATCACCTTCGGTGCGGCCTTCGGCTTCACGGTGATGGGCCGCATCGCGCTGCTGGCGGCGCGGCTCGAGTTCCTCTTCGACGACTGGCTCTGGATCATCGACCCCACCGATCAGCGCAGCCTCGTCGCCGCGGCGGCGTTGCTGATCGGCTGACCGAGGCCGGCCCCGCAAGCGACGCTCGCTGGAGCGGTGGACTCGTCACGACGAGCTCACCACGTCGATCGGAGCCAGAGGAACGTCGATCGATCACGGCGCCGGCGCCACCGGGCTGTTGTTGAGGAGCATCCCGACCGGTTCCGACGGCGTGCCGGTCGCCTGCATGCCGATCGAGAAGCTCTCGCCGCTGCAGACCTCGCCGTTCCAGCTCTCGTTGGCGATGCGCACCTCGCCATCGCTCTGCGAGACCAGTACGCCGTTCCAGACGCTGTCGAGGGTGAAGGACGTCGTGTTGAACACCGCCTCCCAGCCGCTCAGGCACGATCCAGTGTCGTTGTGGATGGTGAGGTTGGCGATGAAGCCGGTTCCCCAGTCGTTGGTGATCTCCCAGACGTAGGTGAATCCATCGATCTGGCAGGCGTCGAGAATGCCGTTGCCGTCGGAGTCGAGCGCCGGATCGGCGGCGATCTGGCAGGCGTCGGGGACGAGGTCCAGGTCGCAGTCTTCGACGAGGCCGTCGCCGATGGCGCAGGCGTCCCAGATCCCGTCGCCGTCGCAGTCGGCCTGCTGCTGGCACTCGTCGGGGATGCCATCGAGGTTGCAGTCGGCCGCGCCGGCCTCGATCTCGTCGAAGTCGGACAGTCCGTCGCCGTCGCAGTCGGGGCTGCAGGATCCCCACGCGGCGAGGAGCGTCGCCATGTCGTAGGCGTTGGTGAGTCCGTCGCCGTTGACGTCGCCGCCGGGACCGCCCCAGGCGATCAGCATGAGCCCGAGGTCGGCGCCGTTGACCTGGCCGTTCTGGTCGAGATCGCTCTCGCAGCCGCAGGTGCCGCCGCAGTCGCCGAAGTCGACGTCGGCGAGCATGTAGAAGCCTTCGCCGACCGGATCGATGCGTTGCCAGATCACGTAGAGCGAGTGCTTGCCGCTCCGCGGCGGCAGCGTCACCGTGAATCGGTACTCGTTGCCCTCGAGGGTGACCTGGCCGACCGGAATCGGCTGCATGGTGGCCCAGGTGAGCGGATCGGCACCCCAGTGGTGATCGGGTGTGGTCAGGAAGGCGTACATCTTGAGCGGGTTGTGCGGCGTCGGGGCGTGGATGGTCACCTCGAGCGGACCCGCCTCGACCGGCGTGGTCGGCCAGAGATCGCTGACCGTGTCGAAGGCAGCGAAGCGCGGGTTGTTGGCGCTGGCGAGGGTCCCGTCTGGAATGATCGTGTGGTAGGGCACGTCGAACTGGTCGTACTGCGCCGCGGGCGCGAAGTTGACCAGCTCGTGCCAGTTCCAGCAGGCGTCGATGTCCTGATTGATGATGCCCTGCAGGAACGGGTCCGGGTTGTTCATGCACCCGCCAGACCAGGCACGGTAGATGCGGCTCGGCGGGTAGGAGAGGGTGCCGTGAGCGAACGCGATCGAGGGACAGGCGGTCGCAAGCGCGAGGCCCGCGAGCGCGATTCGGGTGGACTTCCGCATGGTGAACGACTCCTCGCGTCGGGCGGATCGAGGCGGCGTGCATGGCCACCGAAGGACCGAGGCCGCGATCGACATCCGTCGCAGCAGTACTGTCCCGCACCGCTGCGTGAAGTTCCGGTTCTTCCGCGAGGCAAGCACCTCAAACCGCGTTCCGCGCGGCCGGAACCTTCGTCCGGCGCGTCGTCGCCGGTGCGGTGATTCGGCCGGAGGCCCCCGTTCATGCTGCCTCGACACTCTCGAGATCGATGCAACCCGCGCACGCTCGGCGCGTGAAGGTCGGGCTGAGTGAACGGCGAACCGGCATCGAGCGGCGTGGCGCCGGGTCGCCTCGACCGCGTCCGGCCGGCGCGTCCCTGCGCCGACCGGACGAGGACTCGGGGGGTGCCCGCGGCGCAGCGCGACGCGCGCCGCGAGGCGCTGACGCCTGCGGGCTGGCTCAGCGCCGCCTTCGTCGCGCGACGCACCCGGCGATCGCGAGCAGCGCCGCGGCGCCGGGCGCGGGCACGGCGCGGCTCTCGATGCGGATGTTGTCGAGACGGATGTTGCCGGTGCCGCTGGTGGCGCCGTCGAAGGTGATCCGCAGTTCGGTCACGCCGCCGAAGAGTGCCGTGGGGGCGTCGAACTCGAACTCGTGCACCGGCCAGTCGCTTCCGGCGGCGAATGAACCGATCTGCACCCAGGCGCCCGCGACCCAGGCGTCGATGCGGTTGTCTGCGAATCCGCTGTCGGTGCGCCGCGCCGCGAAGGAGATCGACAGGCGATCGGCGCCGCCGGTCGTCGCCACGATGTAGATCGAGCGGCCGTTCTGGGACTGGCCGACCAGGCTGAGCGCCGATCCGGCGACGTCGCCATCGACCGCGTTGACGCTGGTGCCGGCGAAGGCGGAGAGCCCGCTGCCGACCGCGGTGAGATCGATGGAGCCGCTGCCGTGGTCGGCGGCGACCACCCAGTCGGTGTCGGGGTTCCACAGGTTGAAGTTCCAACCCGCGAGCAGTTCGGCGTGGGCGCTCGAGCTCGCCGCGACGGCGAGACCGAGCGCGAGACCGACCGCACGCCACGAGCGATCGACGCGACGCGAAGGAACGAGCGATGCAAGGGATCGAGACATGGAGGACTCCCGTGGCCCGAGCCTGCGGACACTACGGGTGCCTGATGCAACTTCCCCGACTCGATGCGAAACCGCCCGCGCGGGATCGACTCAGCCGAACGCCGGCGTCACCGAGGCCGGATCGCGGCAGGCCGCAAGCTCCGCCGCCAGCGCGATCGCCGCGCGCATGCTGCCGGGATCGGCGAGACCCTTGCCGGCGATGTCGTAGGCGGTGCCGTGATCGGGGCTCGTGCGGACGGTCGGCAGGCCGAGGGTCACGTTCACGGTCTCGTCGCGGTCGAGGAGCTTCACCGGGATGAGCCCCTGATCGTGGTACATCGCGACCACCAGATCGAACCGACCTTCGAGGGCGTGCAGGAAGACGGTGTCGCCCGGATGCGGTCCGCTCACCTCGATGCCGGCGCGACGCGCTGCTTCGATCGCCGGTTCGATCACCCGCGTCTCCTCGTCGCCGAAGAGCCCGCCCTCGCCGGCGTGGGGGTTGAGTCCGCAGACGGCGATGCGCGGTCCGCCCACCCCGAGCCGCCGGCAGAGCTCTGCGCCGAGATCGATCGAGTCGAAGACGCGGCCGATGGTGAGGACGTTGCGCACATCCATGAGCGGCAGGTGCGTGGAGGCCAGCACCACTCGCAGCCGCGGACCGACGAAGGCCATCGCGTGGCGCTTGGCCTTGGTGCGATGGGCCAGGAGTTCGGTGTGCCCGGGCCAGCGGAACCCCGCAAGGTGCCAGGCCGCCTTGCTCACCGGACCGGTCACGAGGGCATCGAGGCGTCTCGGCGCGTTCACCGGAAGCAGGGTGTCCGCGATCGCCGCCTCGACCCAGGTCTTGCTGGCGAGGCCCGATGCTCTCGTCGGGCCGGGCGCGCCAGGCTCCTCCTCGCCGAACTCGACCCAGTCGATCACGGTGAGGTCGGTGGCGAGCGGATGCTCGAGCCGCGGGCTGTCGGAGGCGATGCGAAACCACGAGGGCTCGAGGCCGCAGCGATCCGCGGCCCGGTTGAGCGCCTCGTTGCTGCCGTAGACGACGATGCGGGCGGACTTGAGCAAGCCCGGATCGGCGAGCGCCTTGACCAGCACCTCCGGCCCGATGCCGCGGGGATCCCCCAGCGCAATGCCGACCACGGGCTTGGAACTCGAAGCGGTGCTCACGCGGCGATTGTAGAAGTTCGCGACTCCCGAGCGAGCGGTCGACTTCCCGTAGGATCGAACCTGCGACGCGCGCGTCGGCCGATCTGCGATCTCGCCTTGGAGGCGTCGATTCCGGAACCTCGGCCACCCCGTCTCGGAGCTTGCATCGGTGACCAACACGCCGAGCCGACTCGATCGCCTGATCGCCATCGCGATCCTCGTGGCGGTCTGTCTCGGGGTCTACCTGCCGGGACTGCAGGCGCTGCCGGCGATCGACCGCGACGAGAGCCGCTTCGCGCAAGCGAGCCGACAGATGGTCGACGGCGACTTTCCCGCCGACTGGGTGGTGCCGATGGTGCAGGACCGCCCGCGGCTCAACAAGCCTCCGGCGATCTACTGGATTCAGGCCTCGATCGTGCGAGCCCTCGCGGCGCCGGGCGAAGACGAGATCTGGATGTACCGGCTCGCCTCCGTGCTCGGCGCGACGCTCGCGGCGCTCGCGACCCTTTGGATCGGGGCGAGCATGTTCGGGCTTCGCTGCGGCCTGCTCGCCGCGGTGCTGCTCGCGGTGGCGCCGGTCGTCGTCTTTGATGCGCATCAGGCCCGCGCCGATCAGGTGCTGCTTGCGACGACCACCATCGCGATGGGGCTTCTCTGGAAGGCCTGGCTGCGTCGCGACGAGCCTCGGATTCCCCGGTCGCTCACGGTGGGGCTTGCGCTTGCGGTGGGCGTGGGAGTGCTGGTCAAGGGTCCGGTGACGCCGGTCGTGGTGGGCGGCGCCGCGGTGGCGCTGGCCTGGTGGGGCAAGCGCTGGTCGTGGCTCTGGCGGCTGCGGCCGATCTCGAGCGTCGTGGTCATGCTGCTGGTCGCGGTGCCGTGGCTGCTGCTTGCGGCAAAGGAACTCGGTTGGGAAGTCCTGCGCGATCGCATCCTCGAAGAGACCGTCGGCCGAGCGAGCGATGCGGCGGAGGGGCATACCGGCCCGCCGGGTTACCACCTGGTGCTGCTGGTGGCGCTCTTCTGGCCGGGATCGCTGCTAGCCGGTCTTGGGCTTCTTCGCGGGTTCGCGAAGGCCTGGCGCTTCGAGTCGATTCCCTGGTCGGGCTCGTTCCTCGCGCAGCGAATGGCACGCTGGCGAAGTCGGCGCATCGGTCGCAGCCCCGAGCTCTTCCTCATCGCCTGGTTCGTGCCGGGTTGGCTTGCCTTCGAGATCGCTGCGACCAAGTTGCCGCACTACACGCTTCCGATGTACCCGGCGGTCGCGCTTCTGGCGGCACGTGGGCTCGTCGCGGCTTCGCGCGGGTGGAGCGAGGCCCGCACCACCCTCACGCGACTCGGCTTCGGACTCTGGGCCGGGCTCGGCATCGCGATGATCGCGGCGCCGGCGGCGCTGGCGCTCTTCGCATGGCGGTCGGGGTGGCTCGGCGTCGCAGACTCGAATGCCGCAGCGGGCCTGCGGCATCTGGCGACTCACGAAGTCGTGCTCGCAAGTGCCGCGATCGCGCTCGGTGCGATCCTGATCGTCGTCGCCTGGCGAATGACCCTCGCGGGCCGCGTGCTCGCCGGGCAACTGCTTGCGCTGGTGCCGGCGATCGTCGGGCTGCAGGCGACCTTCGGACTCGTGCTGCCGGGGATCTCCCACAGCTGGATCACCCCGCGAATCGTCGCGGAGCTCGAGGCCGCGGGTGCCGGCGATCGTCCGCTTGCCGCGATCGTCTACCACGAGGACAGCCTGATCTTCGCGACCCGCGGCCTGGTCGAGCGGATCGGCGAAGGCGAGCTCGATGCGTGGATCGAAGCGCATCGCGACGGCGTGGTCTTGATGCCCGCGTCGCTCCTTGAGTCGCGCGGAGACCTCGCTGCGATCTCGCCTGGCGCAGCATCGATCGCAGGCTTCAACTACTCCAAGGGCGACCCGGTCCTGCTGGTGCTCGCCGAGCGCGTCCGCTGAGTGCAGTCGTTCACTGGCTCTCGGCGGCGACCCGCACCTTCACCGAGCGCAGTGCCGGAAGCAGTTCGCGCAGCCGCGCCTCGAGGCCCTCGCGAAGCACCCGATCGAGGCGGAACTTGGCGGCGGCGCTGGTCACCGCGATCGCGAGCACGCCGTTGCGAAACCCCTCGACCGCGGTCGCGTCGACGAGGTCCCGCGGGGCCAGTTCGAGCCACGCCTCCGCGGCGACGCCCACCCGGCCGGCCCGGCGATTCGCGTCGCGGCGCATCGCCTCGACGAGCGGCTCGATGGAGAGATCCCGCGCCGAGGGTCGGTTGCGCATGGTGCGTTCGAGGCGGGCGAGCGGATGCATGGGTGAAGGGTAGCGAGGCGAACGGTGGTCGCACCGCTATCCTCCACGCCCCATGACCGAGATTCGCCTCGAAGGGATCCGCAAGCGTTTCGGCCGAACCGTCGCCGTCGACGGGATCGACCTGGTGGTGCCGGCGGGAAACCTCTTCTTCCTGCTCGGGCCCTCCGGCTGCGGCAAGACGACCCTCCTGCGGATGATCGCGGGATTCATTCGCCCCGACGAGGGCCGCATCCTCTTCGACGGCCGCGAGGTGACCCGCACCGCCGCGGAAAAGCGCGACTGCGGCATGGTCTTCCAGAGCTACGCGCTGTGGCCGCATCTGTCGGTCTTCGAGAACGTGGCCTTCGGCCTCAAGGTGCGGCGGCTCGAGCGATCCGCCATCGAGCGCAAGGTCCAACGAGCCCTGCAGGGCGTGCGGATGGAGGCCTACGCCGAGCGCAAGCCGACCGAACTTTCCGGCGGGCAGCAGCAGCGGGTGGCGCTGGCGCGGGCGATGGTCATCGAGCCCAAGGTGCTGCTGCTCGACGAGCCGCTCTCGAACCTCGACGCCAAGCTGCGGCTCGAGATGCGCAGCGAGATCCGCTCGATCTGCAACGAGAGCGGCCTCACCGCGGTCTACGTGACCCACGATCAGGAAGAGGCGCTCTCGATGGCCGACGGCATGGTGGTCCTGCGCGACGGGAAGGCGATGCAGCAGGGGCCGCCCCGCGACCTCTATCGTCGTCCCGCCAATCGCTTCGTCGCCGACTTCCTCGGCGAGAGCAACTTCCTCGACGCGGAGACCATCGCCGTCGATGGCGCGACGGCGACGCTTCGCACCCCCGCGGGCGAGATCCGCTCGAGCGCCTTCGATTCCGCCGAACCGCCGCGAGCGGGGGTCACCCTCTCGATCCGGCCCGAGGCGCTCAAGATCGACGCCGCGGGCGGAGGCAATCGCCTTGAAGGCACGCTTCGCTCGACGATGTACCTCGGCAAGGTCGCCCAGCACCTCGTGGCGCTCGACGGCGACGCCGGCGAGATGAAGGTCTTCCAGCCCGACCCCGAGCACCTTCCGGCGGTCGGCGATCGCGTGCGGCTCTCGGTCGATCCCGACTCGGTGGTGGTCCTGCCGGGCTGAGGCCTTGCCGCAGCGCGACTCAGCCCCGCAGCTTCACGCAGACGTTCTTGGGCTCGGTGAAGAAGCGCAGCGCCTCGACGCCGCCTTCGCGGCCGATGCCGGAATCCTTCACGCCGCCGAAGGGCGTGCGCAGGTCGCGAAGCAGCCAGCAGTTCACCCACACCACGCCGGCCTCGATCGCGGCGGCCATGCGATGGGCGCGGTCGAGATCGCGCGTCCACAACGAGCACGCGAGCCCGTAGTCGCAGTCGTTGGCGAGTGCGATCGCCTCGGCATGGGTGTCGAAGCCCTGCACCGAGACCACCGGTCCGAAGAACTCCTCCCGCGCCGCCTCGCATGCCGCGGGCACGCCCATCAGCACCGTCGGTTCGAGGAAGAAGCCATCGCGGCAGCGGGCGGGAAGATTGCGCGGGCGGCCGCCGCCGCAGGAGACGACCGCGCCCGCGTCGACCGCTCGCGCGACCATGCCCTCGATCCTCGCACGATGACCCGCGGAGACGACCGGTCCCATGTCGGTCTCCGCTTCGAGCGGATCGCCGACCTTGACCCCGGCGACCTGCTCGAGGAACCGGTCCATGAATTCCTTGAGGCGGCTGCGATGGACGAGGATCCGCGAGCCGCAGAGGCAGATCTGCCCGGCGTTCGAGAATGCGCTGCGGACAAGCGTCGGCACCGCCTCGTCGAGATCGGCGTCGGCGCAGACGATGGCTGCGTTCTTGCCGCCGAGTTCAAGCGCCGTCCGCTTGAACATCGGCCCGGCGACCTTGGCGATCGCCCGTCCGGTCGGCGTGCCGCCGGTGAAGGTGATCGAGGGAATGTCGGGATGCTCGACGATGCGGCGTCCGGCCGGCGCGGCGCCGAAGACGATGTTGAGGACCCCTCGCGGGAATCCGATCTCGAGGGCGATCTCCGCGAGTCGGAAGGCCGTCACCGAGGCGAGTTCGGAGGGCTTGGCGACGACCGTCGAGCCGCTCGCGAGGGCCGGGGCGATCTTCCAGGTGAAGAGGTAGAGGGGGAGGTTCCACGGCGAGATGCAGCCGGCGACGCCGCGGGGCCGGCGCAGGGTGTAGTTGAGCGCCTCGCCACCCATGTCGTGGAGTTCGCTCTGTTCGTGCAGGATCGCGGTGGCGAAGAAGCGGAGGTTCGCGATCGCGCGGGGGATCTCGATTTCCCGTGCCGCGGCGAGGGTCTTGCCGGCGTCGACCGACTCCTCGCGGGCGAGCAGGTCGCGGCGGGCCTCGATCGCGTCGGCGAGGCGAAGCAGCCACTGCGATCGCTCGGCGGCGGGCAGCCGCGACCACATGGGGAAGGCCCGCTTCGCCGCCTCGGCGGCGCGGTCGACATCGCGCTCGTCGCCCTCGGGGACCTCGGCGAAGGCCGCGCCGGTCGCGGGGTCGAGGCTCGCCGCGTGGCGTTCGCAGGCCGGCGGCAGGAGTCCTCCGTCGATCAGGTGGGCGATTCGGAGCATCGCGGGAGGGTACCGACCCCCGAGACGAAGAAAGCCCTCGCGTGGGCGAGGGCTTTCCAATGACCCCTAGGAGAATCGAACTCCTGTTTTCAGGATGAGAACCTGACGTCCTGGCCGCTAGACGAAGGGGCCGTCCCGTGGGCGGGGGGAGAGTATAGCTGTGCTCGCGGCAGTTCCAAGCGGTCTTCGGTTCGGTCCAAGCGCGGTTTCCCGCCCTTCCCGGCAGGAAACTCGCGGTCGGTCGGGACCTTCGACCGACTCGACGCCGCGGCACGCGCGTCACCCGCTTCGCACGGGTCCCGACCCGCCCGCGTCGCGGTTCCGGCGATACTCCCGACCATGAGTCTGGTGCTGCTGGCAGAGAGCGTCCTTCACACCGTCGATCCGTTCGCCTTCGAGATCGCGCCCGGCGTCGGGCCGCGCTGGTACGGGCTCTCCTATCTCGCCGGATTCGTCGTGGGTTGGCTCATCCTCCGCGCCGTCGCGCGGCGCGGGCTGGTGCCGATGCGGGTCGAACAGGTGGGCGACCTGGTGACGGCGGTGGTGATCGGCGTCCTCGTGGGCGGCCGGGTGGGGCATGTGCTCTTCTACGACCGGCCGTTGCTGTGGACCTTCGACGGCTCGTTCCCATGGTGGGGACTGCTTGCGATTCACCGTGGCGGCATGTCGAGCCACGGCGGGGTGATCGGGGTCGCCATCGTGTGCTGGTGGTTTGCTCGTCGGCACGGATGGCGAATCACCGATGTCTCCGATCCGGTGGTGCTCGCGGCCGGCCCGGGCCTGGGCTTCGGGCGGCTCGCGAACCTCGTCAACGGAGAGCTGTGGGGCAAGCCGCTTCCCGAGGCGATGCAGGCAAGTCCACCCTGGTGGAGCATCAAGTATCCCGAGGAGGTGCTCGATCCGTCGTTCGCCAACGCCGAACTCATCGAGAACCTCCGTCCGCTCGTCGATCCGGCGCGGCCGTTTCCGCAGAGCCTCGTCGACGCGGCGTATGCGGGCAGACCCGGAGTCTCCGAGGCGCTGCTGCCGCTGCTGACGGCGCACCATCCCTCGCAGCTCTACCAGGCGATCACCGATGGATTGATCATCCCGCTCGTGCTCGCGCTGATCTGGCTGAAGCCCCGACCCTCGGGCATCCTGAGCGGCTCGTTCTTCATCGCCTACGGACTGCTGCGGATGACCACCGAGCAGTTCCGCGAACCAGACTTCGGCGTCTTCACCGTCGGGCCGATCACGCTGCCGATGCTCCTGAGCCTCGCGATGATCGCGATCGGCATCTTCATGCTCGTCATCTGGCGCCATGCCCCTCGCGTCGGTGGACTTGCCGCTCGCGGCGCCGGGGCCGTCGGCACCGTCCAATGAAGTCCACTCCGAGATCGCAGCAGGTCTCGATCCGGCCGGCGCGGGCCGGCGATGTCGCGGCGCTCGCGGAGATCGATCGCCGGTCGTTCCGACACGAGGGCGAGATCTTCAATGCCTCGCGAATTCGCAGGCTGCTCGCGAATCCGCGGGCGATGGCATTCGTCGCCGAAGGCGGCAAGGCGCCCCTCGGCTGGGCGGTGGGGCTGACTCGCACCACCGCGGGTGGGCTGCACGGCCGGCTCTACGGGGTGGCGGTCGATCCTGCGGCGCGGGGGCTCGGATTGGGGCGTCGCCTCACCGAGAAGGTCCTGTCGGCGCTTGCACGACGAGGTTGCCGTCGCCTGGCCCTCGAGGTGCGGATCGACAACGAAGTGGCGATCGCCCTCTACCAGTCGCTCGGCTTCGAGCCGGCGGAGTCGATCCGCGACTACTACGCCCGCGGCGTGCACGCCCTGCGGATGCGTCGCGAATCCTGACGAAAGGACCTTGGGGTCAACTCGAGGCGGCGGAGGTCGACGCGGCGGGCGCGGCTTCGCCGGACGCGGTCGAGTCGCCGCTTGTTGCGGGACGTCCGCCCGGCGCGCCGCCACGACCGCGTCGCATCGAGTCGGGTCGGCCGCTTGCGTTGCCGCTTCCGCCGCGCGGGCTCGCGCCCGAGTTGCCGCCCTCGCGAGCCATGCCGCCGTTGGCGCCTCCCGGTCGAGGGCCGGGCATCGCGCCGGGCGCGGCCTTGCGGGCGGCTTCGATCACCTCGGGAGGAATCCGCACCGCGATCTCCTCGGCACCGGGTCGCCGGGTGATCACGAGCTCGCCCGCGGAAAGACCCTTGGTCACCTCGACCTGCAGTTCGCCCGAGCGGCCGAGTTCGACCTGTCGCTGCTCGAGTCCGCCTTCCCCGGAAACGTAGACCATGGCGATGGGTCCCTCGCGGAAGACCGACTGGATGGGAACCCAGATCTCCTCCTCGACGCGGTCGAGTTGGATCTCGGCCCGGCAGCGCATCGCCGGCTTGAGTCCGAGGGCCGGATCGGTGTCGAGCAGCACCCGCACCGTGTAGTCGCGGCGATTGGGGTCGCGCCATCCGCCGCTCTCGGCAAGCACGCTGACCGACTGCACGGTGCCGCGGATGGGGACGTTGGGAAGCGCCTCGGAGAAGACCGTCACCTGCTGTCCGGGTTCGATGCGGCCGCTGAGGGCCTCGCCCACCTTGAGCAGGGCGATCATCTCGCTGGTGTCGGGGAGGATCGCGACCAGTTCGTTGGGCCGCAGTTCGGTGCCGACGGCAGGTGGCGGGCTCTCGCCGCCACCCATGCGGCGCCGACCTTCCTCGATCGAGCTCGCATAGACGAGCAGGCCCGAGATCGGGGCGACGATGGTGCAGGCGTCGAGCTGCCGGTTGAGGTCGGCGAGTCGGTCCTTCGAACTCTGCAGCGAGAAGCGGCGGCTGTCGACGTCGGCCTCGATGCGGATGATCTCGGCGTCGTTGCGCTGCTCGACGCGAATGCGCTCGGCCTGGGCCTGCTCGACGTCGGAGCGCTTCTTGGCCTCGTCCTGGCGATACTGGAAGTTCTCGTAGAGAAACTCCTCGAGCTCGACCTTCCGGACCGCGCCGTCGCCCTCGATCATCTTGATGCGGTCCTGCTCGTACTCGTCGCGGCTCAGGTACTCCTTCTCGACGAGCCGGGCGGCCTCCTCGAACTTGCGGCGAAGCCGCTCCGCGTTGATCTCGGCGGTCTGGCGGGCGATCGCGAGCTCCTCGCGCTTCTTGACGACCTCGCCCTCCTCCCACGCCTTGAGGGCGAGGGTGGCGAGTTCGATGGCGAGGTCGGCCTTCTCGAGCTCGCTCTCGCGGGCGCTGCGCTTGATCTCGAGGTTCTGCTCGGCGGCGATCAGGTCGCTCTGCGAGTTCTTGACCTTGTCCTCCGCATCGAGGATCCGCTGCTTGATGTCCTCGTCGGCGATCCGCACCAGCACCTCGCCGGCGCTGACCTGACGGCCCTCGTCGACGATCTCGGTGATCACCGCGCGGCTCTCGAGCTTGTTGCGGATCTCGACCTGCCGCACCGCGGCAAGTTCGCCGCTGACGG
>JAPOKA010000109.1 GCA_029977865.1 bacterium | reverse complement strand
CTGCGGAACCGGAAGGCAAGCCATGAACGCCCCTCGCGCGATGCGCGGCAAGGTGCTGCTCGTCGGACTCGCCGATGGGTCGGAAGCCGCTCGCGCGTGGGCCGCCGCAGAGCCGGTGGCCGACCGCCACGAAGCGCTGGCCCGAGTGATCGCCTCTTCCGCGCGGGAGCCGGTGCTCGCTGCGATCTTCGCGGCGTCCGAACTCGCAGACGACGCGGCCATGGTCCGGGAATGCTTCGAACGGGTCGATCCGTCGATCGAGCTGATGGTGCACTCATCCGGTGGCGCGGTCCCTGCGGGATTTCTCGGCGTGGACGGACCGACCGAAGCATTGCGTGCATCCGTCTTGAAGGCGCTCGGCGTGCCGGTCGAAGATTCGCCACCGCCCCCGCCGTCGCCGTCCCCCGAACCGCCGACCATGAAGACGCTTCCGCTCGCCACCGAACCGGTCCAGACCCCATCGGTCGAGGCGGCGCCGGCGGAGGTCACGCGCGAGTCGGCGGCCGACCACCCGACCCCGTCGATCGAGACCTTCGAGCCCGCGAGCGAGCGGCCGCTCGGAGATCTCGATCTGGTCCGGGCGGTGCTTGAAGGCGAGGGGCGACTCCGCGATCTCGCGCTGACGCTCCTGCGACAGCGGCTCGGCGCAGCCGACCTCGCGCTGCGGCCCGCCGATTCGAAGCTCGGAAGCCGCGACCGCGGGTCGGTCGAGGTCCGCACCACCGACGGGAATCGACTCGGCTGGCTCGTGAGCGGAAACGTCCCTGCGGCGGCGCTGGCACCCTGGGCGGAGTGGCTCGCGACCTGGCTCGAACTCGACCGCCGGCACGACGAACTCGCGGTGCAGGCTCTCACCGACGACCTCACCGGGGTCGGCAACCGCCGCGCCTTCGAGACGGTGCTCTCCCAGACCCTCGCCGACGCGCGTCCGAAGCGGCGGCCGGTGACGCTGATGGTCTTCGACATCGACAACTTCAAGACCTACAACGACCGCTTCGGCCACGAGGCAGGCGATGAGGTGCTCCGCGAGACCGTGCAGCTGCTGCGATCGACGATTCGCCGCGGAGACCACGTCTTCCGCATCGGCGGCGACGAGTTCGTGGTGATCTTCTCCGACCCCGACGGCCCGCGCAAGGCCGGAACCTCGCCGCCGGATGCGGTCGACCAGATCGTCCGCCGCTTCCAGGCTCAGGTCCTGCGCATGCGGCTGCCCCAACTTGGCCTCGAAGCGCCGGGCACCGTCACCGTTTCGGCGGGACTGGCCACCTATCCCTGGGATGGACTCGATCCGAGGAGCCTGCTCGCCCACGCCGACCAGCTCGCGCTGCAGTCGAAGCGCAGCGGCAAGAACCTCCTCACCCTCGGCCCCGGTGCCCGCGAGCACCTCGAGGGCAAGTGAGCGACGATGACCATGGGACGACGCATCCTGGTGATCTCCGACCTGCACCTCGGCCGTGGCGGAGACGACGTCCCCAAGGCCCTGACGCCGGTCTTTGCCGAGACCGACGAACTCATCGTCAACGGCGATCTCGCAGAGCTGCACCTTCCCCGGCACCGCGACGCCGCCCTCCGCGGACTCGAAGCGATGCGAGCCCGTGCCGATGCCACCGGCGTCCGCCTGACCCTGGTCGCCGGAAACCACGATCCGGGGATCTCACCGAACCGCTGTCTGTTCCTCGCTGACGGCAAGGTCTTCCTGACCCATGGCGACGTGGTGCATCCGAGCCTGGCGCCGTGGAGTCCCGCCGCCGCGATGCTGCAGGAGGAGTACATCCGCAACCTCGAGGCCATTCCCCTGCCGGAACGAGGTCGACTCGACTCGGTGCTCGCGGCAAGCCGCGATGCAGCGGCACGGGAGTGGAACGACCCCAAGGCGCTGCGGCGAAGCGGCCAGCCGCTCCGGCTGCTCGGACGACCGCTCGCCCTGATGCGAATCGCGCTCTTCTGGCGCGAGTACCCGGGTCTGGTGGCTGACTTCGCCCTGCGGCATGCTCCCGCCGCAGAGTTTGTGCTGGTCGGTCACTCGCATCGACCGGGCGCGTGGCGTCTCGGGAATCGCACCATCCTGAACACCGGATCGTTCAAGGTCCCGCATCGCCCCCATGTGGCGATCATCGAGGATCGCGCGATCTCGCTGCGTCGCATCGCCTTCCGCGATCGCTTCTACGAGTTGGCGCCGCCGCGATCGGAGTGGTGCTGGGAACTGCCCCGCGTCGGGGCGTCGAGCACCGGTGCGCAGGTCGCGGCGAGAACCCGCGAAGGCAACCCGCGGCCGAGGCACGACGCGAGCCCGCGCGAAGCGCTGGCCACGCCCGCCGCGTCGACGCCGGTCGCGATCCGGCTTCGTTCGCAGAGGTAGAGCAGGTCCTCGGTGGCGAGGTTTCCGCTCGCCCCCGGCGCAAACGGGCACCCCCCGAGACCGCCACAGGAACTGTCGAGCGCGGGAACGCCACGGCGGATGGCGGTCCAGGCGTTGGCGATCGCGGTACCGCGGGTGTCGTGGAAGTGCATCGCCAACTGCGACATCTCGACGCCGACCGCGGTCACCGCCTCGAGCACCCGTTCCACCTCGACCGGCACCGCCACTCCGATGGTGTCGGCGATGTCGAGTTCGCCCGCGCCGCGATCGAGCAGTTCGCGGCCCCACCTCGCCACGACCGCCGGAGCGATCTCGCCTTCGTCGGGACATCCGAAGGCGCAACTCAGGTAGGCCCGAATCGGAAGTCCCTCCGCCCGCGCCAACTCGAACACCGGCGTGAACCGGTCCAAGGTCTCTGCGATCGACGCGTTGGTGTTTCGCCGCGAGAACGACTCGCTCGCGGAGGCGAAGACCGAGAGCTTCCCGGCCTTGGCGGAGAGCGCCGCCTCGGCGCCGCGCTGATTGGGGACCAGTGCCGCGTAGACCGTTCCCGTCCGGCGGCGAATGCGGCGGAAGACCTCTGCGGTGTCGGCCATCCGCGGCACCAAGGCAGGATTCACGAAGCTCCCCACCTCGATCTCGGGAAGCCCGGCCTCGCTCAAGGCGTCGACCAGCGCCACCTTCGCATCAAGCGGAACCACCTCGGGCTCGTTCTGCAGTCCGTCTCGCGGACCCATCTCGCAGACTCGAATCGCGGACGACTCGCTCACGAGCGATCGCTCCTCTCTCGCTCGGCTTCGCGGGTGCGACGATCTTCGCGATGGATCATGACCCAGAACACCACGATCCCCACCAGCAGTGCCACCGTGATCACCGCCCCGCCGGCGAAGAGGATCCACTCGCCGCCCGAAGCATTGCCGATTCCCACAGGGTCTGAACCCATCAGCGCACCTCCCCCGCCGCCGCGGCAACGAAGCGCAGCGGAACCACCGTCGCGACGACCTGCTCGCCTTCTGCGTTGACCAGCACCTCGGTGCCGTCGTCGGCATGGCTCGATCGCACCATCGCGAACGCGATCGGAGCGGCGCCGAGCATCGGACTCGGGGTGCTGCTCGTCACCTGACCCACGCACGGTCCCATCGAACCTTCCTCGAGGGCGAAGATCTGGGCTCCCGCGACCGGCAGCAGATCGCCCCGCGGCCGCAGACCCACCAGCCGCTGCTTGGGCTTGCCCAGCGACTCCATGCGGGCGACCACCTCCTGACCGAGGTAGCACCCCTTGCGAAAACTGACTCTGCGCGCGAGGACTCCGGTCTCGTGCGGCAGCGCCTCTGATCCGAAGTCGACCTGGAAGAGCGGTGTGCCCGACTCGATCCGCGCAACGTTGAAGGCGAGCCATCCCACCGGACGCACCCGCTGCCTGGTTCCGGCGACTTCGGTCTGCAGGAGCGCCTCCCAGACCGCGGCGACTCGGTCCGCCGGCACCACCAGGACCTGCCCGGCGGCACCGACCCAGTCTTGCGAGATGGCAAGACACTCGGTGTCGGCGATGGTGTGGATCGATGCAGACGGCGGGGCGGGAGCCGCAGCCTCTGAGGCGGCTTCGAGCAGCGCTCCGCTCCTGGGGCCCAGCAACCAGAGGTGGTGAAACGAGTCGGAAGCGTCTGCGATCTCGACATCCTCTGAGACCACGAATCGCTCGAGCGACGCGGCGGCCGCGGCGGCGGAGTGGAGGTCGACCGCGGCGACGATCTGCGTCCCGAACTCTCCCAGCAGCAGATCCGCGTCGATTCTGCCCTTGCGATTCAGCCAGAACGCCTCGGAGACGCGACCGGGAGGGAACTCCCGCAGATCGGCGGTGAGCATGCGCTGGAGGAACTCGCGGCGATCGCCGCCCCGCACCACCAGGGTGCCCTGGTGGTTCGCATCGAAGATCCCGACACCGGAACGGATCGCGGCGTACTCCAACTCGAGCGGGCCGGCGTTGGCGAGGATCTCACAGGCGATCGCGTCGGAGTCGGAGGGGCCGTACGGCAGCCAGTCGACCTCGCCTTCGCGGGCAAGCAGCGCGGCCTCGGGCCCCCGCGCCGCCTCCACCGCCTGCCGCCGCTCGTGGCTCTCGTCGCGTGCGAATCGTTCGATCGCCGTCCGGAGCGGGCTCGTGCGAACCCGCGTCGATCCAGCGGCCGGTGGAGTCGTCTCCATGGCGCGATGGTAGTTCCTCGCCGGCTCCCGCCGCGCGAGACTTGGTTAGCATCCGCCCCTTCGCCGCGACCCGAGTGCGCGGCTTCCCGCACCGGAGTCGAGACTCCCGCGACGCCCCTAGGAGAGCGAGCCATGAACATCGACCTGCTTCGCCGACTCTGCGAGACCCCCGGCATCCCCGGCCGCGAGCAGCGGGTGCGCGGAGTGATCGAGAAGGAGATCAAGGGCCTCTTCGACGAGGTGCGAACCGATGCCATGGGCTCCCTCATCGCGGTCCGCAAGCCGACGAGCACCCGCAAGAGCCGCACCCCCACCAAGGTGCTGATGGCCGCGCACATGGACGAGATCGGGTTCTTCGTTCGCGACGTCGACGCCAAGGGCTGCGTGTGGCTCAACCCGGCCGGCGGATTCGACACCCGCAACCTCTTCTCGCGGCGGGTCAAGGTCTGCACTTCTAAGGGCGACTACCCCGGAGTGATGAATCCCGGCGGCAAGCCGATCCACATCTCCTCCGACGCCGAACGCAGCAAGGTGCCGGGCGTCGACGAGTTCTTCATCGACCTGGGCATGGAGGCCAAGGAGGTCGCCAAGCGGGTCTCGATCGGCGACTTCGTGGTGATGGACGAACCGTTCATCGAGATGCCCCGCAAGGTGGTGTCCAAGGCGCTTGACAATCGCTTCGCCTGCTGGTGCGCCATCGAGGCGATCCGCAAGATCGATCGGGCCAAGGCCCGCGGACGCCATGCCGCCGAGCTGGTGGTCGCCTTCACGGTGCAGGAGGAAGTCGGGCTGCGGGGCGCGCAGACCGCCGCGAACGGGGTCGGAGCCGACATCGGCGTCGGCATCGACGTCACTCTGGCCTGCGACACCCCGGGCATCCCCGATCACCAGCGGGTGACACGACACGGCGAGGGTGCCGCGGTGCTCATCCAGGATTCCTCGATGATCGCCGACGCCGGCCTCGTCGAAGACCTCTGCTCGGTCGCACGTCGCCATCGCATCGCCCACCAGCGCTCGATCCTGCCCCGCGGT
>JAPOKA010000108.1 GCA_029977865.1 bacterium | reverse complement strand
TGCCCGCGGCCAAGTGACTCTTCCGGAGGCAGTTGCGTCGTCGATGCTCGCCTCGGGTTGCACGCTCGCGGTGGCCGAGAGTTGCACCGCGGGTCTGCTCGGAGAGATGATCGTCTCGGTCGCCGGCGCGAGCCGGTTCTTCGAGGGCGGTTGGATGGTCTACAGCAACGCGCTCAAGTCCTCGCAACTTGCGGTGCCGACCGCGATGCTCGAAGCGCACGGCGCCGTCTCGGAGCCGGTCGCGGCGGCGCTGGCGATGTCGGCGGCATCGCGGGCGAACACCGACTTGGCGCTCTCGGTGACCGGCATCGCCGGACCCGCCGGCGGCAGTGAAGCGAAGCCGGTCGGCACCGTGTTCATCGGCCTGTGCGATCGCCGCCAAGGGCCAGCCCACGTCCGGCGGTTCCGCTTCCCGGGCGATCGCGGCGAGGTGCGGGAACGGACCGCTCGCTCGGCACTCACCATGTTGAGGCTGCACCTTGCAGGCCATGCGGCGACGCGGCTGTTGTGGGAGGTCGCGTCGTGACTCCGCCAGTCGATGCCGCGATTGCGCTGGGTTCGAACCTCGGCGACCGGGAGGCGATCCTCGAGTCGGCGCTCGTGGCCCTCGACGGACTCCCGGACTCGTCGCTCACCCGGGTCAGTCGGTGGCACGAGACCGACCCGGAGGGACCGCCGGGCCAGGGGCCCTATCTCAACGGGGCGGTGATCCTCCGCACGGCTCTGCCGGCGCGGCGACTCCTCGCGGCGCTGCTGGCGATCGAGCGCTCGCAGGGACGGGTTCGCGAGCACGGGCTTCGGAACGGTCCCCGGACCCTCGACCTCGACCTGCTCACCTACGGCGACCTGATCTGCTCGGAGCCAGGCATGGAGATCCCGCATCCCCGCTTCGCAGAGCGCGAATTCGTGCTGAGGCCGCTCGCGGAGATCGCACCCGAACTCGAGCATCCCCGGCTGCGTCTCTCGGTAGACTTGCTGGTTCGGCGACTTCCCCGGCCCGAGCCGGCGTCGCGGTAGAGCGTCCACGGCGCGGGAGACCGACCCCGCCGAGAAGGCAACGTCTGCGTCGGTCTGCGAGCCCATCGTGAGGCGGCAAGCGTGCCTCCCCACCCAGTCTGGATCCGTGCCATCGAGGCCGGCCCCTTGGAGAACTCCATGCGTGCGATGCTTGTGCCTGTCTCCCTACTCATTCTGGCGGGCGCAAGCCCCGCACTCACTGCGCCCCAGGAACTCGGAGGCGCGGTCTTTCAACCCGCTGTGGCGGAGACGGTGGACCTGTCCGAGGGCTTCGGCGAGTCCGAACGCTCGAGCGAGGCGGTCGAGAAGGGACTGAAACGGCTTGAGGCGATCGCCAAGGGCTACCGCGCCGCCCCGACCCTCGCCGACGAGATCGACATCGAGGTAAGCGGTCCGATGGGCCGACAGGAGCAGTCCCTCAAGGTCGCCTTCGGCCCCGCAGGATCTGCGATGTTCGACCTCGGCGATGCCACCATCGTCGCCCTCGACGGCAAGGTGAACCTCATGCAGTCGATGGTGAAGGACAAGTTCCTTCAGGTTCCGCTCAACGGGAACCCGATCGATTCGCTCGCCGCGGTCCTGCCGGGTTGGGAACTTCCCATTCCGCACGTGGCGCTGCGGTACGGAGAGGGATTCGATCAGGCGAAGGTCTTCGGCCTCGGCCTCATGCAGAATCCGAAACTCGCCGGATACCGCACCGCCGACGCCAAGGAGCTGTTTCTCGTCGAGGACGAAGGCACCATGCTGCTCGTCGAGGTGCCCAAGTCGGGCCTCATCGAGAAGATGACCGCGTCGTTCTCGCCCCCGGGTCTCCCGGAGGGCATGGATCTGCGGATGAACCTCGCCTTCTCCATGGATCCCAAGGTCGCGGAGACCCTCGAGACCCCGATCACCTTCGACGCCGCCGGCCGCACCGCCGTCGCCTCCATCGAGGAACTTGAACCGCAGCCGCTCAAGGTAGGCGACAGTGCGCCCACCTTCGAGCTGGCGGATCTCTCCGGCAAGACCTTCTCGCTCGCCGCGATGAAGGGCGACGTGGTGGTGCTGGACTTCTGGGCGACCTGGTGCGGTCCGTGCCGCCAGGGCCTTCCCAAGATCCAGGAACTCGCCACCTGGGCCGACGGCAAGCCGGTCAAGGTCTTTGCGGTGAATGTCTGGGAGCAGGGCGACGCGGCGGAACGCCTGAAGAAGGTGGCGAGCTTCTGGGAGGCGCAGAAGTTCACCTTCCCGACCCTCGTCGACGCCGACAACGGCCTGATCGGCCAGTACGGCTTCACCGGCATCCCCGCCACGGTGGTGATCGGGCCGGATGGGGTGATTCGCACCGTGCATGTGGGGTTCAGTCCCGATCTGTTCGAGACCTTGAAAAAGGACATCGAGCAAGCGATGGCCGCAAAGGGCTGAGCCCGTCCTTCATCTCTCGCGACTCGACGGCCTCCGGCTCTGCCGGGGGCCGTGTTCATTGCGACGCGAGAACTTGGGGCAGATGCCCGCGCGAACACCCATCGCTGGCGCGTCATCCTTTGGTCGCGTCGAACCCATCGTGGGCGGCGTCCTCTGGTCACTCCGAGAGCCGAGCATGGTCGCTACCCGACTCCTCCCCTCCGCCGTCCTTCTCGCCGCCGCCCAGGTCGTTCACGCCAACTTCGTGTCGTGGGTCTTCGAGACCAGCACCACGAATCAGGGCGGGGTGACCTATTCGGTGATCGACGTGTACGCGCAGTTCGACAACAGCGCCGACACCATTCTCAACGTCTTCAATCTGAAGGCTTCGAATGTCGGCGGTGCCGCCTTCCATCACGACGACCTCAACATCCTCTCGGGGCTCGACGGCAGTTGGTCGGTGCAACAGACCGCGAACCTGCCGTCGCTCGGAGTGGTTGCCGCCGATGACAGCTTCGTGCTCATCGGCGGCCCGATCGGCTCGACCAACACCACGTCGCTCGATCCCAACTTCTCGCCCTCGACCGCGGCGACGCCGCCGTTGGACGCTGGCTGGTTCAACTCCAATCCGCCGAATCTGCAGGGCCGCTGCGATCCCGCCACCCTGCGGACCTTCGTGGCGAGAATGGTGATCGCCGGCAGCGATGTGCCGGAGACCCTGAGCTGGGCCGCGAATGCCGGATACAACCAAGGCATCGGCACCAACGCGCAGTTCGTTGATCCGGATCCGATCGGCAGCGGCGCGGTCCACGAGGTCGGCTACGTCTGTCCCGACAGCGACGGCGACGGTGCCAACGACTGCGTCGACGGTTGCCCGAACGATCCCGGCAAGACCGCACCGGGGGCGTGCGGTTGCGGCGTTCCCGACGCCGACAGCGACGGCGACGGCACCCCCGACTGCATCGACGGTTGCCCGAGCGATCCCGACAAGACCTCTGCCGGCGCTTGCGGCTGCGGCGTTCCCGACACCGACAGCGACGGTGATGGAACTCCCGACTGCAATGACGGCTGCCCGAGCGACCCCAACAAGACCTCTGCCGGCGCGTGCGGTTGCGGCGTTCCCGACGCCGACAGCGATGGCGACGGAACCCTCGACTGCAACGACGGCTGCCCGAACGATCCCGGCAAGACCGATCCGGGCGTGTGCGGCTGCGGCGTTCCCGACGCGGACAGCGACGGTGACGGGACCCTCGATTGCAACGACGGCTGCCCGAGCGACCCCGGCAAGACGGCGCCGGGTGCCTGCGGCTGCGGCGTTGCGGACACCGACAGCGACGGTGACGGCACTCCCGACTGCACCGACGGTTGCCCGAGCGATCCCGACAAGACCGAACCCGGCATCTGCGGCTGCGGCCTCGACGACGACCTCGCCGCGACCTGGTACCCCGACAGCGACGGCGACGGATACGGCGATGCCGGCGATGGCGGCACCGTGGCCTGCAGTCAGCCCACCGGATTCGTGCTCGACAACTCCGATTGCGATGACTCGCGGGCGGATGTCAACCCCGCCGCGGAAGAGGTCTGCGACAACGGCATCGACGACAACTGCAACGGCATCGTGGACAGCGACTGCGTATCGAGCGCTGAGTTCCTCGGCTGGGTGGCGGTCTTTGATCACTTCGCGGTCGACGGCATCCGCTACGTCTCCGCGGAGGTCTACGCCGAGTTCGACGAACCGACCGTCGAGGTCGTCAACGTCTACGACAGCGCGATCTCGACCGGAAGCGGCACCGCCTTCGAACAGCACGACTACGCCGGCGGCACGTGGACTCCTTCGCTGACCGATCCTGCGACCGAGCAGATCGACAGTTACGTGCTGATCGGCGGCAATGCCGGCCCGGCCGCAGGCAACACCACCACGCTCGACCCTGACTTCGGCGGCGGAACGGCGGCGGTGCCGCCGGTGGGCGCCGGTTGGTACAACTCGAATCCGGCGAACTTGCAGGGACTCACCGATCCCACGACGTCGAGGGTGCGGGTTGCCCAGTTCGTGATGCTGCAGCCGCTCTCCGGCGAGACCCTGCTCTTCGCCGGCTCGCTCAGCTACGCCCTGTTCCCGGATGGGCCCGCCGAGCAGCGGAGCGGCTCCGAGGTCTTCCTGCTTCCCGATCCGCCGTGCCCGGCCGACCTCGATGGCAGCGGCACGGTCGACGGAGCGGACCTTGGTCTCTTGCTCCTTGAATGGGGCAGTCCCGACCCGACCTTCGATCTCGACGGCAACGGCTTGATCGACGGAGCTGACCTTGGACTCATGCTTCTCGATTGGGGGCCGTGCCTCTGAATCGGGTTCGCTGAATCGCCCCGAAACGGTGTTCCTTCGGCAACGGTCGGCGCTCGGACCTCCGCGGTTCCGAGGTCGACCGTTGCCCTCTCGTTCGTCCGCCGCTACCCTCTGCCTCCCCAGCGAGGACAATCTCCTCGCCTCGCGGGCCATTGGCGCAGTTGGCTAGCGCGCTTGCATGACACGCAAGAGGTCACTGGTTCAAATCCAGTATGGCCCACTCGACTCCCGCCCCGAGTTTCCGCTCGGGGCGGTTGTCTTCCGTCTCACTGCATTCGTTTCCGAGACGAAGCGCAACGGGCGGCGCAGTCGCTTCCGATCTCGTCCGGTCGCTTCCGACCGCTTCTGCGCTCCTTGGTGCGCTGCGCCGGGGGCGCGACCGGGGTGATGTTCGCGATTCGATGCGGGAACTGCACCGAGTCGGGAATCGAACGAAACAGGCCCGCGCATCGGGCGATGAAGACCAAGCCCAAGGCACGCCAAGTCACACTCCGCAGGCTGATCGCCCGAGCCCGCCGCGGTGCGCGAACCCCGAGGCGCCGGCGCCGCTAGCGAATCACGCGCGTGATCTCACCCTTGCTGTAGGTGGCGAGCACGCCCTCGCCTTCCATTTCGAGGATCGCCACCAGCTCCTCGCCCTTGCCGTTGAAGGTGCGGAGAATCCCCGCGCCGCCGGTCGGCAAGGCAGACTCCAGCATCGTCACCTTTTCGCCGCTCGCGTTGAAAAGTTCGAGCTTCCCGCCGGCGGGATCGGAGCCGAGCGCGAGCACGGTCTTCCCGGTGTCCGCCACGATCTCGATCCGCTTGGCCTTCACCAGCGGCGAGGCCTGCTGCAACGCTCCTGCGGCGAGCAGCGTGCCCGCGGCGATCACCGCCGCCATCCCGTAGTTCATCCAACGGAGCTGCCGCACCTGCGCGGCGAGCTGGTCGATCCGGTCCTGGTCGCTCATGGTGTCTCCCTTGCGTGGCGCCTCGCCCGAGAGGCTCACCTTACAACCGGGCCTCGCCGCGGGGGTTTGGCGAATCCTGCCGCATCGCGAGCCTCGCTCGAGCCGCCGCGGGCGGGGGCC
>JAPOKA010000107.1 GCA_029977865.1 bacterium | reverse complement strand
CTCGTAGGGCATGGCGGCGATGTCCTCCGGAAGCGGCGTCTCGCCCGATGGATTTCGTTTGGCGGCCACGGGCGGAATGTACCCCGACCGCTGCTGCTTGGGCGAACGGCCCGGCGAGCGACCTCATGCCCGCGGAGGCTCGAGCGGGTCGCCGCCACGCCGTGACTCGACCCGGGCCGCGATGGTTCCGTCCCGCACCGCGATCGAGACTTCATCGCCAGCCTCCGCATCGGCGATCGCTCGAACGATCCGGCCCGATCCGTCCCGAAGGATGGCGTAGCCTCGCGCAAGCACCGCCGCGGGACCGATGCTCCGCAGCCGTCCTCCGCTTCCAGCCAGGGACACTCGGGCCACCTCGAGTCGTCCCCGCACGCCGCGGGCGAGTCGAGTAGCCATGGCTCGATGGTCCTCGCGGTCGGGCAGGCGACTGCGAATGGCCCGCTCGATCCGCTGCCGGCGGTGGCCGTCGTCGCCGCGGTCGCGCTCGAGCCGCACCAGCAGCGAACGCTTGAGATCGCGGAGCAGGATCGACAGCCGCTCGCGAGTCTCCGCGATCCGCTCGCCGGGTCTTCGCAGGAACGGGTGCCGGGCGATCGCCTTCAGCCGGCTCCGCTCTTCGGAGAGCCGCGACTTGAGGGTGATCTGCAGGCGGCGGGCGTCCTTGGCGACCGCGCCGCGGAGCGTCTCGCGATCGGGCAGGAGCCGCATCATGGCCTGGGTTGGTGTCGACGCGCGGAGGTCGGCTACCAGTTCGACGACGAGAGTGTCGATCTCGTGGCCGATCGCCGCGACCACCGGAGTGCGGCAGTGGAAGACCGCGTCCGCGACGATCTGCTCGTTGAAGGCCCACAGGTCTTCGAGGCTGCCGCCGCCGCGGGTGACGCAGATCGCGTCGAGGCCGAGCCGCTCCCCCGCCGCGTCGAGGGCGGTGATCGCCCGCGCCACCTCCTCTGCGGCGCCCTCTCCCTGCACCTTGACCGGCACCACCACGATCTTGACCGATGGCATGCGGTCGCGGGCGGTGCGCAGGCAATCCGCGAGGGCCGCACTGCCGCGGCCGGTGACGATGGCGATCGCCTTGGGATGCGCCGGCAGCGGCCGCTTGCGCGATTCCTCGAAGTATCCGAGGCCGCGGAGCTTCTCCTTCATCGCCCGCAGCCGCGCTTCGAGAGCGCCGAGACCGATGGGGTTGATGCTGTAGACCTGCAGTTGGGTGCGACCTCGCCCCGCGAAGTGGACGACCTGCCCGCGCAGTTCGACCTGATCACCCTCGCGGGGCGGACTCTGCCCGCGAAGGCTCGAGGCCCACATCACGCAGGCGATCTCCGCCGATTCGTCCTTGAGGTTGAAGTAGAGATGGCGGTTGACGCTGACGCGGCCGACTTCGCCGATCACCCGCAGCCGCGCCGGCAGCGCCGAGAGGGCCGAACCGATCAGTTCGCCGAGCTGCGAGACCGAGATCGGCGGCGGCTCTCGATCGCGCCGCGGTGGGCCGTCGTCGAGGGGCGGTGGCGCCTCCGCAGGGCTCGTCGCTTCGGGCGGCGAGTCGGGTCCGCCGCCGAAGAGATCGAACTGACCACCCGAGGCCGGATCGCCGCCGCGGGCTTGCTTGGGATCGAAGGGACGCCTCGCCACCGCCGTATCGTACGGATCGCCGCGGGGCGCTTCGCATGACCGATCCCTCGATCGCACTCACCACATCGCTCGCCTCGATCGCCGCCATTCCGTCGGTGGTCTCGCGTGGCTTGGCCGGGCTCGATGTCCTGACCGCGGGCGATCTCCTTCGCCATCTGCCGATGCGACACGAGCGCGAGGAAGCCGAGGCGCCGATCGCGGAGGCCCGTGAACTGGTCGAGAGCGGCGGCGCCGCCAACCTTTCCCTCCGCGGCACCATCGCCTCGGTCCGCACCCGCAAGGGCCGCATGACCCGGGTGGAAGCGGTGCTCGAAGACCCCAGCGGCGCCTGCCTGCTGACCTTCTTCAACATGCCCTGGCTCGCGCGGCGGCTGCATCCGGGTCAGGAAGGAATCGCCGAGGGCAAGGCCAAGATGCACGGCCCGACCCTCCAGATCGTCAATCCCCGTTGGACGCCCTACGAGTCGGAGACCCCCACCGAGGCCCGCGCGGGACGGGTTCGTCCCATCTATCCCGCCCGCGAAGACCTCCCGAGCGAGCGCATCGAGAAGGCGGTCGCGGTGGTGCTCGATGCCTTGCTGCCGCAGATCGTCGATTCGCTGCCCGAGGCCTACCGCCGCGAACGGGCGCTGCCGCCGCTGGCAGAGTGCTATCGCGCCATGCACCGGCCCGCCGACCTCGACGAACCGCGGGCGGCGCGACGTCGGCTCGCCTTCGAGGAACTGCTCCTGATGCAGCTGGCGGTGGCGATGCGGCGCGACCAGTGGAAGAAGTCGGCGAAGGCGCCGGTCTTCGCCCGCGCCCCCGAGATCGATCGCCGCATTCGCGAGCGGCTTCCCTTCGCCCCGACTCCGGGACAGGCCTCCGCGATCGAATCGATCGCCACCGACCTCGCCTCGGACGAGCCCATGAACCGCCTGCTGCAGGGCGATGTCGGCTCGGGCAAGACCGCGGTCGCCGCCGACGCGATGCTGCGCGCGGTGGCCGCCGGTCGTCAGGCGCTCCTGATCGCCCCGACCGAGATCCTCGCCGAACAGCACGAGCGCGTGTTGGGTGCGATGCTCGCCGGGAGCGAGGTCGAACTGGTGCTGTTGGTCGGCGGGCTGCCCGCGGCGGTCCGTCGCGAAAGGCTCGAGCGTCTCGCCGATGGGCGGGTGCAGTTGGTGGTGGGCACCCACGCCCTGCTCGGCGACGAGATCCAGTTCAAGGACCTCGGCCTGGTGGTGATCGACGAGCAGCACCGATTCGGGGTGACTCAGCGAGCGGCACTCCGCAGCCATCGCGGCGCGGGCGGCGAGGTGCCGCATGTCCTGGTGATGACCGCGACTCCGATTCCTCGCACCTTGAGCCTGACGCTGCTGGGCGACCTCGACGTCACCACCATTCCCGATCGCCCGCCCGGCCGTGCCCTGCCCGCGACTCGGGTGGTCGCACCCGCCAGGCGCGACGAGGTCTACGGCTACCTGCGCGGCCGTATCGAGTCCGGAGAACAAGCCTACGTGGTGGTGCCCGCGATCGAGGAGAGCGATGCCGGGCTTGCGGCGGTCTCGACCCAACTGGCGTTCCTCGGCGATGGTCCGTGGAAGAGCCTGCGCATCGATGCGGTGCACGGGCGAATGTCCGCCGCCGAGCGCGATGCGGTGATGGAACGGTTCCGCAGCCACGAACTCGATGCCCTCGTCGCCACCGTGGTCATCGAGGTGGGAGTCGATGTGCCCAACGCCACCCTGATGGCGATCGAACACGCCGAGCGTTTCGGCCTCGCGCAACTTCACCAGTTGCGGGGCCGAGTCGCTCGCAGCGAGCGCCGCGGGCTCTGTGTCCTGATCGCCGAAGCCGTGACCGACGACGCGGTCGCACGCATGGAGGCGATCGCGGAGACCGACGACGGATTTCGCATCGCCGAGCTCGACCTCAGGATCCGAGGCCCCGGCGAGATGTTCGGGGCCAAGCAGTCCGGACTGCCCCCCTTCCGCGTCGCCGATCTCGAGCGCGATGCCGAACTGCTGCTGCTCGCCCGCCGCGACGCCCGCGCCTGGATCGAACGCAGCCCTCGTCTCGACCGACCCGAGGAGGTCGGCCTCCGCCGCAAGGTGCTCGCCACCTACGGCGACGCGCTGGGACTCTCCGACGTGGCGTGACCGACCGACCGACCGCCGATCCGTTCGAGGATGCTCCGCTCGGAGGCAAAGCGTCGAGGCGCACACGCACTCACCGACACGGCGCGAATTCTCGCAGTGTGCCGAGCCCCTCGCTCAGAGGCGGCTCTCATGGACAATCGCCGCCGCCGAAACACGGCGGCGGCGAGGTCTTGCAACGAGCGCGACAGGTTCGCCCCAATCGAGATTCACCCCGACCGCCAGGTCCACCTCGATGCGATGCGGCCGTCGCGGATCTGCCGAGGGTCGCCTCAGGAGCAGGGACCCCAGTGATCAAGCACATACTGGATGTCGTCCACAGCGATCTGTCCGTCTCCGTTGAAGTCGTAAGCGCAGACATCGGGGTATTCTTTGCAAGTCAGGCCGAAACCCGCGAGGATCACGGCGAGGTCACTGGCGGCGACCTGCCCGTCGCAGTCAAGGTCGGTGGAGCACTCCAGAACTTGGCCAGTGACCTTCATGTAGAACGCAGACTCGGTTCCGCAGCCCGCCGGAACTGCAGGCTGGAAGTTATCAAAGGCAAGTCCGTGCTCTACCCACGAAGCGCTCGCGAGCGACGACCCTGCTGAGTAGACAAGAATGTCTGTGTCTGACGCCCTGACCGCCAAGAGGTACTGCTCGTTGACGTCGAGTGACCAGGAGAGGCCATCGAACTGGAACTGCGTACCTCCCGCAAGGTCACCATTCACGGGGCCGCTCCCCGACACTTCGTGAACGATCACACCCGCTTTCGGCCCCGAGGTCTTCGAGATTTGCAACACGAAGGTATTGCCCGGCGATTCGCCGGGAGTGCTGAACAAGCCGACCACTGCGCCAGTGATGGTCACAGGGCTGCAGCCGACCGTGAACACGACACCATGCTGCACCGGGCCGAGCAAGGGACAGTAGTTTGCGCTCGTCGCGAGCGGCTCGGCCAAATTGTTGGTGGTGTCGAACAGGATGTCATCGGTGCCCGAGGCTGCAGCAGCAAGCCCGAGTCCGGTGGCCACCGCGACAACGACGCGGCTTGCGGTTGCGCTGAACTTCATGGTCTTCTTCATGGTCATCATCTCCTTGATTGGTCCGTGAATCTCTCTCGTGACGGCACCGTCAGTGGGAACTCGGCCGCCGACTCGCCGACCAGGCTTCTTGAACGCACAAGCCCTGCGATTGGCTCGCACCGCGGCTTCTCCGGATGCCGTGTCCGACAGCGCGAAACAGTCCTGCGCGGTTCGAGACTATCGCCTGTCCTTACTACTTCAAGCCGAGTTCTGTCGGATTCTCAGCAGAATACTCGGTTGGCTCGGAACACACGCACACCCCACGTGTCATCGATGACACCAAGCCCTTCCGAGTGCGGGCCGAAGCGAGAGGTTCGGGGCCCAGCAGTGGATCTGCCCCACGTGTCATCGATGACACGTGCCCGCTCCGATTGGGGGACGAGGCGAGAATCACCGTGCGGCTCCGGGCCAAATCGGGCCGGAGGGTTCGGCATGCGGTTGGGACCGCGACGGAGCGACGAGCAATCTGGGATCCCTGCCGATGGGAGGCCTCGGATGACCCCCGTTGAGGGTCGCTTCCACCGAGCACCGTGATCTCGCGGAGGCAGCCGTTCGAAGATGACCTCGACGGTTCGGCCACGCCGACGAACCGAACAGACGAGCCGGCACCTTCAACCAATGACACCGCCGCCCATGACGGGCGGCAGAGTCGTTGGCGATGGCAACCGGAGCCGGTGTAGGCGTGTCGCACTCAGCGGCGGCGACGACGCCCGACCGCAAAGCCGAGTCCGCCCAGCGCGGCCACGCCCGTCGCGGGCACGGCGCCCGCGTTGATCGTGCCGCTCAACTGAATGTGATAGTTGTCGGACTGCGCGGTCGCCGCAGCGAACTGATTGAAGGTCAGACCGTTCGTACTCCACGAGCCGCTGCTGAGGCCCGAGACGCCGAGTCGAGGCGTGACCGAACCAGCCGTTCCGTAGAACGCCGCCACGAAGTACTGCGTGTTCGCCGCAAGCGTCCAACCACCGGTGTTGAAGGTCACCAGCGTGCCGCCGAGCGCCTGCGTGGTGATAGAGAAACTGGACGCCGCGAGCGTCTGCAAGAGAGTCCCGGTGGTGTTGGAACCCTGGTAGAGCCTCAGCCCCAGGTTGGCGGCGCCGCCGGAGTTTCCGTAAATCCCGAAGGTCGCGGACTGAAGCGTCATTCCGCTTCCACCCACCGTGAAGGCGACCCCACGGGCCGAGGTAGCCAGCGATGATGAGTTCGCGGGCAACCCGATGGCCACCGCACCGTTGTTCGTGTCATCAAAAAGGACCGCCGCCGATGCGGACGCTGTACCGAACAGGCACAGACC
>JAPOKA010000106.1 GCA_029977865.1 bacterium | reverse complement strand
CGATCGCCGGTCGGGCCACCGAGCCCTCGTCGGGCGACGCCGCGACGAGGGTGAGCGTGGAGACGGCGAGCAGGGCGGTGCTGGCGACTCGGGGCATGAATCGAGACTCCGTGGGTCGGTGGGATCCCTTCGACTATGGCACCAGCCGCAGTCGAGAGGTCGAAATTCGCCCCGAATGCCCGCTCGGTTCACCCCGAGATGGCAAGTGAGGTCATTGCTGCGATCCCGAAGGGCAGGGCGTGGTCGTCAAAATCAAAATGCGGGGAGTGGAGGGCCGGCGTCTGCCGGTTGCCTTCAGGGTGCAGTCCGAGCGCGAAGAAGCAGGCCGGAACCTCGCGTCCGTAGTAGGAGAAGTCCTCGCCCAGCATCACCGGCGGGCCGAAGGGAAGAACGCGATCGGCGCCGAGACTTTCTTCGAGCACGCCGCGGCAGCGCTCAAAGCACTCCGGATCGTTGGCGGTGACGGGGTAGCCCTCCCGCCAGTGCACCTCGACGGTGCAGCCGTGCGCCTGGCCGAGACTGCGGCAGCGGTTCTCCAAGGCGAGGATGACTCGCTCCCGTGTCGCCTCTTCCAGGGTGCGGAGCGTTCCGCCAAAGACGACCCGCTCGGGGATCACGTTGAAGGCGTCGCCCCCGGCGAGTCGCGTCGGCGTCAACACCACCGCGTCGGTCGCCGCGGTTGTGGTCGCCACCAGCGTGGGCAGTCCCGCGATCATCTCGCACGCTGCGAGCAGGGGATTGCGGAGCAGGTGGGGGATGGCGGCGTGCCCGCCCACCCCATCGACCTTGACCTCGAAGGCGTCGGTGGCGGCCAGGATCGGCCCGGGCCGCGACGAGACGCATCCAAGCGGCAGCGACGGCCACCCGTGCAGGCCGTACATCCGCGTCACCGGAGTTCCGAGTCGCGAGCCGTCGAGGGCGCCCTCCTCGCACATCAGCCTCGCGCCGCCGCCGCCTTCCTCCGCGGGCTGGAAGACCAGCGTCACCGGTCGCGGCAGTCCCTTCGACCGCGCCATACTCGTCAAGACCGCAGCGGTGCCGAGCAGGATTGCGGTGTGGCCGTCGTGGCCGCAGGCGTGCATTCGTCCCGGGATCGTCGACCGCCACGCGACGTCGGTCTCTTCCTCGATGGGAAGTGCGTCGATGTCGGCGCGGAGGCCGATGGTCTCGCCCTCGCCGCCGGGAAGGTGTGCCACGACGCCGGTGCCGCCGGCGAATCCATCGACGTGAGCGATGCCGAGGCGATCAAGCTCTTCGCGGATCTGCGCCGAGGTCCACACCTCTTCGAACATGATCTCCGGGTGGGTGTGCAGGCGGCGACGGAGTTCCTGGGCGTGGGGAGCGGCCTTGGCGACTTCGGCCGCGAGCGCTGGGTCGACGCAGGGCGGGCGAAGGCTCATCGCGCGGCCTGCCGAATCACCGCGGTGTTGCTTCCCGCCGCCGCGACCGCCGCCCACACCATGCACACCGGCAGCAGCAGCAGGTAGCCGATTCCCAGCGTGAGGAACGAGACCACCGCGGTCAGCACCAGCATGACCAAGGCCCCGATCACCGTCGAGTAGAGCATGCCGAGCGGCCCGAAGAGGAACGAGAGCAGCAGGGCGAGCAGGACGCTCTTGGGTTGCAGCACGATCACGGGACGGGGGTGGGCCATGAGTTGCTCCGCGAAGGGCCGATCGAGCGATGCAGACACTACCCGAGTCGGGACCAAGCCCGCCAAGACCGCTCAAGGCGATCAGGATCGCAAGGGCGGAAGCCCGGTCGACTCGCGTCCGGCATTGAGCATCGCGAACGACGGGGGATGGTGACGAACCAGCCGCGAGAGTTGACTCATGGTCACTCCGAGGACGCCCGCGGCACCGGCCACGTCCCATCGCCTCGCCATCAGCACGTCGAGGGCTTCGGCGAGCAGCGCGGGGTAGTCGGCATGTTCTGGATTGACCGCGATCCGCACACCTTGGCGCCGTCGACGCCAAAGTTCGCTCGGCTGGTGGCGATCGCGCGAAGTCGGAGTGCGGACGCGATGGGCGAGGCGAAGCCGCAACCGGAAGATCGCCATGCTGCGGTTGACCGCGGGACTGCGTCGCTCGGTCGCCTGGGCTTCGATTCCGGTGGGCCGATGCAGCAGATGAACCCCCGAAGCCACCGCGGCGCGATGCTGCCCGCCCGGGCCGCGTCGACGCCCCAACTCCAACGCACAGTCGCGCAGAAGCACCTCCGGCTCGAGGCAGGCTGGATGCGGCGGATCGACGAGGATCGCCTGCGGGTCGACGTAGGGAGGGCGGTAGCTCACACGTGGGTCCGGCTCAGCTCCAGGCCGAAAGAGGCTCGGCGGGAATGGCGAGGTCGTCCTGATCGCCGTCGACGGCTCGAGCGTGGGCGGCGGCGGCGATCATCGCCGCATTGTCGAGGCACCACCGTGGGGGAGGCAGCCGCGCTTCGAGATCCGCTTCGTCGGCGAGCGCGAGCATCGCTTGTCGAAGCGAGGTGTTGGCGACGACGCCACCTCCGAGCACGAGCGACCGGAACGGATTGCCGGCCTGCTCCGCGAGTTCGAGGGCTCGGACGCACTTGGCCACGATGGTCTCAACAACCGTCCGTTCGAAGCTCGCGGCAAGATCGGACTTGGTCGAGTTCGCGAGCGTCGAACCCACCGCCACCACATCGGCGGCAGGATCGCCGGCGTCGCCCGCGGCGAGCACCGCCAGCCGGAACGCCGTCTTGAGTCCGCTGAAGGAGAAGTCGAGGCTCTCTCGACCCAGCATCGCCCGCGGCAGGCGAACCGCCGCGGCGTCGCCGCCGTGCGCCATCCGTTCGAGTCCGGGACCGCCGGGGTGCGGAATTCCGAGCATCGCCGCGGCCTTGTCGAACGCCTCTCCGGCAGCGTCGTCGATGGTGCGACCGAGCCGACGCAGGCGGCCCCCGCTCCAGTGAAAGAGACTGGTGTGGCCGCCGGAGACGACCAGTCCGAGCGCCGGCCAGGGCGGGGGAGTCGACTCGAGCAGGCCCGCAAAGAGATGCGCCTCGACGTGGTCGACGCCAAGAAAGGGCCGATCGAGCGCCCATGCCAGTCCCTTGGCGGCGCTGGTGCCCACAAGGAGCGAGCCGATGAGTCCCGGGCGAATGCCGGCTGCAACCGCGTCGAGATCGCGGAGTTCGCATCCGGCTTCGCGGGCCGCTTCGTGGATCACCGGCAGGATCCGTTCGAGGTGCGCGCGGCTTGCGATCTCGGGAACCACACCGCGGTAGGTGCGGTGCAGTTCGTGCTGCGAAGCCACCACGCTCGAGCGCACGCGGACCCCGTCCTCGACCATGGCCGCGGCGGTCTCGTCGCAGCTCGACTCGATTCCGAGGATCAGCATCGGGAAGGCACGGACGGGGCGATCGCGCGCGATGGCCTCACGGCGCGTCGGTGTCGGTGGGGCTCGGTGGTGGCGTCGACTCGACCCCGGTCGACTCGCTCGTGCGGCCCTCGAGCCGTGCGATGCGGGCGTCGACGTTGTCGAGTTCGCGAAGCAGGCGGCGGCGGAACTCGCGCTGATTTCGAAGTTCGTCCGCGGCCACGACCTGCGGTGAAGACTCGTCGCCGACCGACTTCCAGTCTCCCTCGCCGAGCCGGATCCGCAACGCCTCGACCGCGGCGGCGAGTTGGGCGTCGTGCAGTTCCTCCCGCAGCCAGTCGGGGTCGCTCCAGTGGTCCTCGCCATTGGCGGTCGAACCGATCGCCTCGTACTCGCGTCGCGCCATCACCATCTCGCGATTGGCGTCGTCGCTCATGGCGACGTGGAATCCCGGATCCGGATCGACGCCCCAGGAATCGCTGTCCTCGTGGCGATGCAGGTTTCGGCCGCTTGGCAGGGCGTAGTGGGCGGTGGTGAGCTTGAGAATGCCCGCGTCATCGGGAAGCTCCCGCACCTCCTGCACCGAGCCCTTGCCGAAGGTCCGCTGCCCGAGAATCTTGGCGCGGTGGTTGTCCTGCAGCGCGCCCGAGACGATCTCGCTCGCGGATGCGGACGAACCGTTGACCAGCACCACGATCGGCACGGAGAGATCGTCGTCGTCGAGATCGGCCGCCCACGATCGCTCGACGCCGCGACGGGAGTTCACCGAGACGATGGTTCCCTCGGACAGGAACAGATCGGACATCTCGATTGCGCCGGTGAGCGTGCCGCCGCCGTTGAAGCGGAGGTCGAGCACCAGCGCCGCGGGCGGCGGCTGGATCGACGCGAGCGCCTGCCTGAGGTCGGCGACGGTCTCCTCGGTGAACTGGGTGATGCGGACATAGGCGATGCGGGTCTGAGGATCGAGCAGGAAGTCCCACGCCTGGCCCTCCCGGCGGAAGCCCCGAACGGTGCGGGTTCGGATGGGGCTGCGGACGATGACCAGATCCTCTTCAGCGCCATCGACATGTCGCACCCGGACGCGAACCGGCGTCCCGGGCTCGCCCATCAATCGCTCGGCGCACTGCGGCGAGGTGAGGCCGAAGGTCGACTCGTCCTCGATGGTGAGCACGGTGTCACCGGCTCGCACGCCCGCCGCCAGCGCCGGGCTGTCGTCGAGCGGCGTCACGATCTCGAGCCATCCATCGACGATGTCGATCTCGGCGCCGATGCCGACGTAGGCCCCGCGGAGATCCTTGTTGAAGTCGTCTTCCGCGGTCGGCGGCACGTAGACGGTGTAGGGGTCGCCGAGCGATTCGACCATCGCCCCGATCGCCGCATCGCGCATCGCCGCGTCGTCGACGGGATGGACGAAGTTCTCGCGGAGGAGCCCCCGCACCTCGACCAGCGGATCGAACCAGGCGTAGTCGCCCGAATTGGCCTTGACCGCGAGCGCGGTCTGGAGCAGCGCGGCTCCGCAGAGCAGTGCGGCGGCGAGGAGCAGGGTGGGGCGGGTTCGGCTCACGGGTGGATCCTCTCGAGGAAGGCCGATCATAGAGGTGCGGTCGGCGGTTCCGCGCGGCAATCGGGACGGCGGGTTCTACGATGGGCTCGTTCGGTCCCGATCCGACGCACCCGCGGCGAATCCGGGATCTCGCCACGGAGCCTCTGGTGTCCTCGACCCTGCGGGAAGATCTGGAACTGCGGCGCGAGCGCGCGGTGCTGGCGTCGGTCTCGATCGACGCCGAGGAGGAGGACCCCCTCGCGGAGTTGCGCTCGCTCGCCGAGACCGCCGGCGTCACCGTTGCCGGCGCCATCCTGCAGCGCCGGCAGCGTCCCGATCCCCGCACCTGGTTCGGAAGCGGCAAGGTCGAGGAGTTGGCGGCCCTGGTGAAGGAACTCGCCGCCGGCGTGGTCATCATCGACCAGGATCTCTCCCCGCAGCAGCTGCGCAACATCGAGGAGGCGGTGCGCTGCAAGGTGATCGACCGCAGCGAGCTCATCCTCGACATCTTCGCCAATCGCGCCACCACCCGTGAAGCGCGCTTGCAGGTGGAGATCGCCCAGCTCGAGTACACCGCGCCGCGGCTGCGAGCGATGTGGAGCCACCTCGGTCAGGTGACCGGCGGCGCCCCGATGGGCGTGGGCACCCGCGGTCCCGGCGAGCAGCAACTCGAGATCGATCGCCGCCTCGTGCAGAAGCGGCTGCAGCACCTGCGACGCCAACTCGGCGAGATCCAGGCCCGCTCGACCCGCGCCGTGGCTGCACGCCGCTCCGAGCATGCGGTGATCGGCGTGGTGGGCTACACCAACGCCGGCAAGAGCACCCTGTTCAACGCGCTCACCACCGGCGGCGCGTACGCCGACGATCGGCTCTTCGCCACCCTCGGGACCCGGGTCGAGCGGTGGAACCTCGGCGGCGGCAACGAGGCCATGCTCACCGACACCGTCGGGTTCATCCGCAATCTGCCGCACCACCTCGTGGCGAGTTTTCGCTCGACCCTCGAGCAGGCCGCGACCGCCCACGTGCTGCTGGTGGTGCTCGACGCCTCCGATCCGGCGGCGGAGCGCCAGTTCGAGGCGGTGCAGGAGGTGCTCGAGGAGATCGGGGCCGGCGGCACGCCGTCGATTCTCGTGCTCAACAAGATCGATCGCCTCGCGGAGCGGGTCGGTGAACGGGAAGCCGATGCGGTGCTCGCCGCGTGGAAGGACCGCGTGCCCGGCGCGGTCGCGATCAGTGCGCGGAGGGGGGTGGGACTCGACGCGCTGCGGGCCGAAGCGCTGCGACTGCTGCTTG
>JAPOKA010000105.1 GCA_029977865.1 bacterium | reverse complement strand
ACGCTGTCGTCGAAGACCTCGGCGCCGCCGCCCGGCAGGGAGCCGAGCCCGGCATCGCGCAACTCCTCGAGCACCCGACGCAACCCCGCCTCGCCTTCGCCGCCGCGGCGGGAGATCCTCTGCAGGTGCACGATCTCCACCGCGGTGAAGGCCTTGAGGTGGACCTTGGGGACCGCTTCACGAATCGCGGTGAGCATCTCGGGATAAAAGGAGAAGGGCAGGTAGGGATGGAGGCCGCCGACAATGTGCAGTTCGGTGGCGCCGGACTCCGCCGCCCGCACCGCTTCCTCGACGATGCGGGGCACATCCATCTCGTACGCGCCCTCGTCGCCGCGACGCCGCTTGAAGGCGCAGAAGCTGCATCGCAGAGCGCAGATGTTGGAGTAGTTGATGTGGCGGTTGACGTTGTAGAAGGCGACGTCGCCATGCAGCCGCCGCCGGGCGAGCCCGGCGAGCCGACAGACTGTGTGCACATCGCGGGTAGACCAGAGCAGCCGTCCCTCCTCGCGGGAGAGCCGGCATCCGGCCCGGACCTTCTCGATCAGGGGCTCGAGCAGCGGGTCGATTCCCGGCAGCCGCAGCGCCGAGGCGGGGTTATCGAGGGTGGCGGAGGACATGGGAAGGACTCTAGCGGAGGCCAGTCGTTTCGCCCTGCGGGAACGCTTGGCTTCGAAGGAGGTCCGCATATCCGAAGGATCGGTGCGGTCGGCACCGACTTTTCCCGGCCGCGGTGATCCCGCTTCAGGCGCCCCGGAGCCCGGTCGATAACCGCGCGGAGCGCAGTTTCGCGCAGGAGACCTCCATGAACCCCACCATGCAGCCGGGCATCCCCGCCGCCGAACAGCACGACTTCTCATGCCCCGACCAGACCATGAGCCTCATTCGGGATCTCGAGCAGGAGCTGGCGCGGCTGCAGTCGATTCGTCCGGACTCCCCCGCGGAACTGGATGCGCTGCGGGCCCGCTGGGCGGAGCTCGACGCCCGCGAGCGCTCGGTCGGCGAGGGATTCGCGGTACTCGAGGACCGCGAGCGATGGCTGGCAGCGAGGATCGGCGAGGTCGAGCGGTACGCTTCGGATCTCGTTGCCCGCGAGTCGTCGCTCACCCAGCACCGCCACGAACTCGACCTGCGGATGCGGCAGTTGGCCTCCGCATCCGACAGCGACACGGGAAGCCGGATTCGGATCGCCACGCTCGAGCGTGAGCTCGAAGCGACACGAGTCGCCGCCGCGAGCGAGCGGCGATCGGTCGAGGCTCGCCTCGAGGCGATGCAGACGGAACTCGACGAGGTCCAGAGCACCCGCCGCGAGCTTGAGGAACGACTCGCCAAGCAGAACAAGTCGGCGCAGTCCCGCCAGAGCTCGCTCGAGCAGCGGCTCCAGGCCACCGAGCAGTCGCTGACGACCGCGGAGTCGTCGCTGAAGGCTGCCAAGGCCAGGATGAACGAACTTGAGCAGTCTTCCGCCCGCTCGTCCGCCGATGCGGAAGCCGCGGCCGCGCTGAAGTCGCGGATCGCGGCCCTCGAACAGGAGCTCGGCTCCGAGAAGGCAAGCGCCGCGACGCTTCGCACGGAATTGGACAGCGGACGGGCCGCCCTGAAGAAGTTCGAGGCCGCGGGAGCGGATGCCGCGACGCTGCGCACTCGGCTCGAATCCGCGGAGACCGCCCAGCGGTCCGCCGAAGGGAAGGCCAAGGCCGCCGCTGGCGAACTGGCGGGGGTGCGATCTCGACTCGACAAGGCGGAGAGCGAGGCTGCGTCCCTTCGTCGCGAGCTTTCGGAAGCCAAGTCGCTCGTCGAGCGCGAAGGACGAAAGTCCGCATCGCTGCAGCGCGAGCTCGATGGGCAATCGGCCTCGCGTTCGGGCGAGGCGGATCTGCAGAATCGCATCGCCGCGCTCGAGACCCAGATCGAGTCGTCGCGGAAGCGGGCGGTGAAGCTCGAAGAGGAGCTCGCGCAGTCACGGCAGGCGACGCAGAAGCTCGACGGCGAGCGCAAGTCCCTCGCGGCGGAGGTGGAGCGCCTCCAGTCCGGCGACGGCGGAGCCAAGGCCGATCCGGCGGAGACCGAGGCGCTCGCGGCACGCGTGCGCGAACTCGTCTCCGCGGTCGGCGAACGCGATGCCCGCATCGAGGTGCTCGCATCCGATCTCGAGAAGCTCCGGCAGGCCGCCGACGGAAAGGCGAGTGCGACCGAGGCCGACGCGGATCAGGCCCGCCGACTTCAGGACAAGGTGCGCCAGCTCGGTCAGTACGCAGCGATGCTGCGGCAGCGCCGCGACCGCCTGCGGCGTGTGCGGCAGGCCCTGGCCGGCCGCCGTGCGCAGCTGCGTCGCGAGCAGGAGGCGACTTCCAGCGTGGCGCCAGCGAGCACGCCGGCGACCCGCGGCGGAAGTCAGGCTGCTTTGCATGAGTTGCGACAGGTGCAGGCCAAGCGCGAGGAACTCCGGCAGGTGCAGAAGTTCCTCGCCGAGAGCGAGGTTCGCATGGTGCGCCGCTGGGCCAACCGTCGCGGCAGCAATCTGGCGATGACGATCGTTCTCTTCATCGTCGCGGCCTGCGGCGCCGCATGGTTCTCGAGCGATCTGGTCTGGCCGACCCCCGGAGTCGCGAGCGTCGACCTCGTGGCCCGTGGCGGCAAGGGGCAACCGCTCGATCCGCGGCTCGCCGACGGTTGGAAGGAGTGGCATCAGGCGATCCTCTCCGATCCGATCTTCGTGGACGAGGTGGCGAAGCGGCTTGCCGCCCGTGGGTACCAGCCCAGCGACGCCGCGACCGTCGGCGCCATGCTCTCCCGGGACCTGAAGGTCGACAGCGACGGACCGGGCCGCATGCGACTGGTGATGGAGGGTGCCGACCGCCGCACCGTGCCCATCGTGCTCGACACCGTCGCCACCACGCTCGCGAGCCAGAGCGCTGCGCAGTCCACGCGCCGCGCCGACCAGACTCCCGCGGTGGTGATCGGCGAACGCGCCCGCGACGGCAAGACGGTCTACTCGCTGCTGGATCCCGCGCCGATCGACGCCGAGCGACTCACTCGGGTTGGCGTGATCGCTGGAGGTCTGGTGGCGCTGGCGGGATTGATCGCGATTCCCACCGTGCTCGTGCTGCGCCGCACCAAGGGCCTGATGGCAAGCGAGGAACTTCCCAGCATCGCCTGACCAGCCGTCGCCTCAATGCCGGAAGTGCCGCACTCCGGTGAGGAGGCAGGTGACCCCACGAGCCTCGCAGAGCGCGAAGGTCTCTTCGTCGCGCTTCGACCCGCCCGGATGAACCAGGCAGCGAACGCCGGCGTCGATGAGGATCTCGGGACCATCGGGGAACGGAAAGAAGGCGTCGGAGGCGGCGACGCTGCCGGCGACTCGATCTCCGGCCTTGGTCGCGGCGACTCGGCAGGCGTTGAGGCGATCGACGCATCCAGCCCCCATGCCCAGCAGCATGGAGTTGCCGGCGATGGCGATCGCGTTCGACTTGAGGTGCTTGACCACGGAGACCGCGAACGCCGCGTCGCGCCGCATGGACTCGTCGGGCGTCGGTCCGGCGGCAAGCCGGAAGTCGTCCGCGTTGACCGGATGCTGGTCGCGCTCCTGCACCAGCAGGCCGCCGGGAACTGAACGCAGCGCCGTGCGGACCGGGTCGGGCCCCGGGGGACCGACGGCGACGAGCCGTGCATTGGGCCAGCGTTCGCCGAGGATCGCCGCCGCATCTGGATGGAAACGGTCGGCCACCACCACCTCGAGAAACCGCGAACCGGACGCCATCGCCTCCGCAGCCGCGGCGTCCGCGTCGCCACCGAGCACCACGACGCCACCGAACGCGGCCAGCGGGTCGCCGGCCCACGCGCGTTCGAACGCCTCCGCGAGCGTGCTGCCTTGCGCAGCGCCGCAGGCGTTGGTGTGCTTGATGACCGCGGCGAACTTCGAGCCGGTATCGAGCTCGCGCAGGTCGAGCACCAGTTCGAGCCCAGCCGCAGCGTCGAGGATGTTGTTGAAGCTGATCTGCTTGCCCCCGAGCACTTCGCCGGCGACCAGCGATGGACCGGCGGCGTTGGGGTCGCGGTAGACCGCGCCTCGCTGGTGAGGGTTCTCGCCGTAGCGAAGGGGCGTGCCGCCGGTGAAGGTGAGGCGAATGGTCTCGGCGAAGGTGTGGGCCTGTCGCCGGCCCATCCACGAACTGATCGCGGCGTCGTACTCGCAGGTGCGTCCGAAGGCGGCGGCGGCGAGGTCGGCCCGCAGTGCCCGGCTGGTGCGGCCCTGATGGGTCCGCAGTTCGGCGGCGACCAGGTCGTACTGGGCGGGCGAGGTCACCACCGTCACCGACTCGAAGTTCTTGGCGGCGCTGCGCATCAGTGCCGGGCCGCCGATGTCGATCTGCTCGATCGCCTCGGCGTCGGAGGCGGCGCCGTCGCGGACGGTGCGCTCGAACGGATAGAGGTTGATGCAGACCAGATCGATCGGTTCGATGCCGTGCGTGGCGAGCGCCTCGAGGTGCGCGGGCAGATCACGTCTCGCCAACACGCCGCCGTGCACCCGAGGATGCAACGTCTTCACGCGTCCGTCGAGGATCTCCGGATGCCCGGTGAGCGCTTCCACGGTGGTGACGGGGAGCCCGGCTGCCGCGAGCGCGGTGGCGGTGCCGCCCGTCGAGACCAATTCGACCCCGAAGCCGGCGAGCGCGCGGGCAAACGGAATCAGATCGGTCTTGTCGCTGACCGAGAGCAGGGCCCGGCGAACCGGAACGAGTCCAAGCATGGTGTAGGAACCGCCGATCAGTTCTGTGCCACTGCCCGCATCACCGTGCCATCCTCGGAGAGGAAGTTGAGGGCGGTGCCGTCGAATCCATCGGCGGTGATGGACCGCACCCGCGGCAAGGAGATCGAGTCGATCACCGTGCCGGTGGTGATGTCGACCGCCTTGAGCACGCGGGCGAAGGGATCCCAGAGCAGCAATCGATTCTGGTGGGTGGCGATGATGGCACCGGTGGCCTCCGGCTGTCGCCAGAGGACCTGTCCATCGATGCGGTCCTGCGGACGCAGCACGCACTTGACCAGTCCTTCGGTCGGAACCCACTGGTAGACCGCATCGCCCACCACCGTCGGCGGCGTCACCAACTGACTCTCGGTGAAGTAACGCCAGACCGTGGAGCCGTCACGAGCGTCGAGCGCCCAGAGGTACTGATCGCGTCCAGCGACCAGCAGCAACTCGTCGGCATAGGCCGGCCTCGCGTCGATGCCCGTCACCAGTTGCTTCTCCCACCGCAGTCGCGTCGAGTTGGCGTCGAGGGCGAGGATTCGACCGGTGGAGCCCACCGCGAACACCATGTCGCCGACCACCAGCGGTTCCGCGGTGACGGCGCCGGGAAGGCTGTTGCCGCGCCAGGGGTAGCCGACCTCCCACTGATGCCAGGTGATCTGTCCGCCACGGCTGCCGTAGATGAGATACGGGCCCCGAATCGCCGCGGGGGTGTAGAGCGTGGGGGTCACCCGCTCCCGCGTGTCATAGACGCCGCTCTGAAAGTCGATCAGGTGCACCGCGAGTCGGCCGACCACCATCACCTGATTGTGTTCGGAGGTGGCGACTCGATAGACGTCGAGCAGTTCGTCACTCGCCGCGCCGACGGGAGTTTGCCAGATCACCTCGCCGCGATCGAGACTGACCCGACTGACGAGATTGTTGGAATCGTGGGTGTAGATCCCGTCTGCGGCCACAAATGCGTTGACGAGGATCGAGCCCGGCGAGCGATTGACTCGGGTCTGCCAGTCGACGCGATACCCCAACGGCGTCAGTCGCGAGGGCGGAGCCAGGGAGTCGGCATCGATGGTGTCGCGCATTTCCTGCAGCCGCTTGAGGTTGCCCTCCGTCACGCCCGGCGAGGCTGAGCCGCTCGACTGGGCGAAGGCGGCGCCGGCGATGAGACCGACGGCGAGCGCGACGAGCAGAGAGCGGTGAGAACACTGCGGCATGGAGGACATCTCCGCCTCGAAAATGGACCTGATCGGAGTGCGCCGGCCCGAGGTCGGCCGGCGTCCGACGCCCCGATCGCCGGACCCCTGAAGGGGACCCGCCGAGGCGCGAAGGGGTGGAGTATCCGAACAGCCCCCCAGAGCGTCAAGAAGCGAGGCGAACCTCCGCCGGCTCGCTACGCTCCGAGCGTGTTCACCGGACTGGTCCAGCATCTTGGGACGGTTGA
>JAPOKA010000104.1 GCA_029977865.1 bacterium | reverse complement strand
ACCTGCTCCAGCCGCGCCGCCAGGCAAAGCCGCGGGTGTCGAATCCGATCGCCACTTCGCCAAGCTCCGGAGCATCGGGGCTGTCGACCCGCGTCCGCAGCTGCACGGGATCGGCCCACCAGTGGCGAAGGTCGAGGGTGGCGTAGGCGGGGAGGTCCTCCGGCCACGGAGAAGCCATCGTCACCTCGATCCGAGGAGGAATCTCGCGGAGTCGTGCTCGCAGGTCGGGTCGGTCGGCAAGCATCCCAAGCATCCCGCTCGATCGCAGCGAGGCGTACTTGGCTTCCCACGCGGGCGATCCCACCGGCGCCTCCGAGTCACCGACGACGAGCGACTCGACCAGCGCTTCCAGTGCGCCGGTGGCAAAGGTCCCGCTTCCGATGCGGCGCCTGAGTTCCGTATGCAGCGAGTCGGGACCTCCCGGGCCGGCGGTCCACGGCAAGGCGAAGACCAGTGCGCGATCGGGGACGAGGCGCCACAGATCGCGCCCGCTCCCGAGCGACTCCGCGGCGCCGGCTCCCAGCAGGATCGCCAGCACGCCGAGTCCAGCCACCGCAAATCGCCGTCGTGGCCGGTGCAGTTTCGCCTCGTTGGCTGCGATGAATCCGCACTCGCCGCAGGTCATTCCCTCGGTGCGGGAGAGGTCGTGCCAGCAGCGTGGGCAGCGGCGCTTGCCTCGTCCGCGGTCTCCCCACAGTCCCCACATCAGCAGTCCGCCGCCGCCGAGAATTCCGATCGCCGCGACGGCGATCGCGTGGGTTCCGCTCAGCAGGATCCAGTCGAGCATGCGAGGTGCTCCCGAACTCAGGCGCGGCGGACCCAGCGGAACAGCTCCAACGGCGTCGGCGGCTTGCCCTGCATCAGCACGCCGACTCGGAAGATCCTTGCCGCGACCCACACCATGCCGACGGTGGCGGCGGCGCCCCAGAGAATGCTCGCGGCGATCTGCCATGCCGCCACCGGTTCCGCCGAGCCGGTGGTGCGCAGGATCATCACGAAGGGCGTGAGCGGCGGCACGAAGCTCGCCACCGTCGCGAGGGCGCCGTTGGGATCCTCGCTGATCGGCAGCCACAGGATCAGAGGCACCACCATCACCAGCATCACCGGGCCCATCAGCGACTGGGCGTCTCGAAGCTCCGAGACCGCACTGCCGACCGCGGCGAGCATCGAGGCGATCATGAAGTAGGCCATCAAGAAGTAGACCCCGAAGAGCGCGAGATGCCCGATCGGCACCAGATCGAGCAGGGTCGCCGCCGCGAGCCCGGCGATGGCGAGGCCACCGTAGGCCGAGACCAGGATCCCGCCCACCATGCCGTAGCCGAGGATCTTGCCGGCCATCAGCTGCATCGGAGAGATGGCGCTGAGCAGCACTTCCATGACGCGGTTGGACTTCTCCTCGATCGTCGACATGAGGAGGTAGTTGGCGCTGGTGATCACGCTGATCCACAGAAGGGTCATGAAGCCGAGCGGGATCAGCACCTTGGCCTCGACCCGCTCGGGGGCCTCGCCGCCATCATCGGCGAGGCGCATGGTCTGGCTCGGCGGCGGCTCGAGCAGGTCGCGAAGCCGCTCGAGATCCTCGCCCGCGGCAGCCACCGTCAACTCGACCGCTGCCGAGGAAGCGAGCCGCTCGAGCAGCACCACCTGACGCGCCGGCATGTCCGAGGGAACGTTCAGCACGATGGCGTCGATGGCGGCGTGGGCGGGGTCGCCAGCCGCGCGCACGACCTCGAGCACCGCCACCGCGTCGCCGTCGCGAAGTTCGCGCTTGGCGTCCTCGAGTGCCGCCGGATCGCTCTCGCCGCGGACGCTGATCTCCGATCCCGAGAGGACCCGGCGCTCCGCCTCGTCGTAGATCCGGTCGAGGGCGTCGGCGGCAGGATCCGAGCCGGGATCGGGTGTCGCGGCGGATCGCTCGCCCGACATCACCCGATCGAGCCGCCGCGCAAAGACCTCGCGCATGCTCGAACCGGGATCGACCACCACGATCTCGCCGCGAAGCGGTGGTGGAGCGTCCGGAAGCAGCAGGGGGATCAGGGTGAAGGCCATCGCCCCGAGCAGCGGCAGCGCCACCACCGAGAGCAGGAAGGCGCGGGTGAACACGGTCTGGCGAAACTCCCGCCACGCCACGCTGGCGGTGCGGCCGAGTCGGTCGAAAAGTCCGGGAGCACTCACGGCGCACCCGCCTTGGCGAGTTGAGCCTGTTCGATCGCCTCGGGCCGTTCACCCACGAGATCGATGAAGACGTCCTCGAGGGAGACGCGACGCAGGCTCGCGGACGCGAGCGGCATCGCGGCGGCAGCGGCGGCAAGCACCGAGGCCGGCGTCGCCTCGCTCGAAAGCCGTAGTTCGAAGGCGTCGCCCGCCGGCGTCACCGTCTCCACGCCGTCGAGCCCTCGCAGCGGCGCCGGATCCTGCCCACGTTCGATCGGCTCCGCCACGATGGTGCGGGGATCGAAGCGGGCCCGGATCGAGGCCAGCGGCTCGTCGAGGATCTTGCGTCCGCGATCGAAGAGAACGATGCGATCGCAGAGGGCCTCGGCCTGATTCATGAGATGGGTCGAGAAGAGCACCGTGGTACCGGTGGCGTGGATCGACTCGAGGGCGCGGGTGAGCGTGCGCACATTCACCGGATCGAGCCCCGAGAACGGCTCGTCGAGGATCAGTAACTCCGGTTCGTGCATCACCGCCGCCGCGAACTGCACCTTCTGCTGCATGCCCTTGGAGAGTTCCTCGCAGCGCTTGGCGAGCACGCCGGGAAGCTCGAGCCGCTCGAGCCATTCGCCGCTGCGCCGCGCTGCCTCGCGACCGGGAAGTCCCTTGAGCCGCCCGATGTAGCGCAGGAACTCGCCGACCCGCATCTTGCGATAGAGGCCTCGTTCCTCGGGCAGGTAGCCGATGCGGTCCTTCGCAGCGAGGGCGCTGCCGCCGAGGACCTCGAGGGAACCCTCGTCGGGGTGGATGATCGACATGATCATCCGAATGGTGGTGCTCTTGCCGGCTCCGTTGGGACCGAGCAGCCCGCACAGCGAACCCCGCGGGATCTCGAGATCGAGCCCGCCGATCGCGAGGTGACCGCCGAAGCGCTTGCTGACGCCTTGAATGCGGATCGAGGTCGAATCGTCGGAAGAGTGAGGCACGCGGGCGTCCGGCTCGGTGCGCCGCAGCCGATCGCCGTTCGACGCGGAGAGGGTTATAGGCGATGCCGTCCCCGCGAGTCGCCGCGGTCGGGTGCGATTGGAGTCAGGGCGAGCGCTCGAGGGTGGCCCGAACCGGAAAGTGGTCGGAGGGGCAGCGACCGTCCGGGGTGCGATCGTCGATGCTCGCGGCACCGATCGCCCACGGCTCCGAGACCAGAATGAAGTCGATCCGCTGCCGGCCCGTCGCCGCAGCACGGCCGCCAAAGGCGTTCATGGTTCCAAGGGACTCGTCGTTTCCGGCCGCGCGGTGAGCGTCGCGCAAGAGGCCGCTGGAGAGCCTCGCCACCGCAGGATCGTTCGGGCCCGCGTTGAGATCACCCATCACCACCAGCGCGAGATCGGGATCGTCGCGGCGAGCGGCGTCGAGAAAGCTGCGGATGACTCCGGCGCCATTGAGGCGGGCTTCCGCGGAGATGTGGTCGAAGTGGGTGTTCACCACCAGCACTTCGCCCGAGGCCGTCGCTTCGGCTCCGCGAGGGCGAAACCTCCCGAAGGTGGCGATGCGCGGACAGGCGGTGCGCCAGCTCCGGCTGCCCGGGATGTGCGGGGTCTCCGAAAGCCAGAAGGTGCCGCCGTCGAGGCGCTCCCAGCGGTCCTCGCGAAAGAGAAGCGGCGTCGCCTCTCCGCGCGCCGGGCTCGCCTCGCGGGTGCGGCCGATGACCGCGTAGCGGGGGCCGCCGTCGGCGACCGCGGCGGCGAGGGCCTCGACGATCCAGGCCTGCTGGTGAGGCAGCGCTTCCTGCAGCCCGATGAAGTCAGGCGTGTCGTCGCGCACCACCTCGAGCACCAGCTCGCGGCGAAGCGGCCAGGCATCCTTGCCGTCGTCGGCGTTGTCGTAGCGGATGTTGAAGGAGAGGCACTCGACCGCGGAGGATGGCGTCGGCGGCGGCGCCGCCAGCGAAGTCGCGGTCAAGAGGCAGGCGAGCAAAGGCATCACGATCTGGCTTCGATCACGCGACGGGCTTGTGTCCGGCCGCCTCGAGGAAGTGGCGAATCTCCACCAGTTCGTCGCGGCTGTCGAGGCTATGGCTGTGGTGAGGGATGCGGAAGGACCGCTCGTGCTCGCCCAGCTTGACCTTCAGGCGACCATGGTGGGTCTCGTCGGCGGTGCCGCCGAGTGCCTCGAACATGTGCACGATCTCGCGCCAGTGGATGTTCATGTCCATCGGGTGAGCGAAGATCCGGTCGAGCGTGGTGTGATGGGCGTGTCCCATGCGGTCGATCTCCGAAGGCAGCGGGTGACTGGCGAGGATATCCCGCAGAATCGTGGTCGCCGGTACGCTCCGCGGGGCGTCCACCGCAAACTCCCGTCCCATCGAACTTGGACGCGCCGACCCACCATCCGAATCGGATTTTCCAAGGAGCGAGCGAGCCACCGATGGATTCCCCAGCACCTCTTGAGATCGCGTGGATCGGAACCGGGGTCATGGGTCGGTCGATGGCAGGTCACTTGCTCGAAGCCGGTCATCGACTGCGGGTGCACAGCCGCACCGCCGCGAAGGCGCAGTCGCTCGTCGAACGCGGCGCTCGGTGGTGCGAGTCGCCCGCCGAAGCGGCCGCCGGCGCCGATCTGGCCATCTCGATCGTGGGCATGCCTGAGGATGTCGAAGCGGTGCACCTCGGCGGCACCGGCACGCTTGCCGCGGAGAGTCCTCCGCGGGTCGTGGTCGACATGACGACCTCGAGCCCCGCACTTGCCCGACGAATCCACGAAGCCGCTGCGGCGCGAGGGTCCGGCGCCGTCGATGCTCCGGTCTCCGGAGGCGACATCGGTGCCCGCAATGCGACCCTCTCGATCATGGTCGGCGGCGAGCCAGACGCCGTGGCAGCTGCGATGCCGGCGTTCGAGCGACTCGGCAAGACCATCGTGCACCAGGGCCCGGCCGGAAGCGGGCAGCACACCAAGATGGTCAACCAGATCCTGATTGCCGGCATCATGCTCTCGATGTGCGAGGGACTTCGCTACGCCGAGCGATCGGGGCTCGACCCGGCTCGGGTCCTCGAAAGCGTTTCGGGCGGGGCGGCCGGCAGCTGGACCATTCAGAACCTCGCGCCCCGGATCCTGCGGGGAGACCTCGAGCCGGGGTTCCGGATCGACCACTTCCTCAAGGACCTTCGCATCGCCCTCGGCGAGGCCGAGCGGATGGGCCTCGAGCTCCCTGCCACCCAACTCGCCCGGCGGTTCTACGAGCAGGCGGTCGAGGCAGGCCTCGCGGGAAAGGGCACCCACGCCCTGATCGAGGTCGTGGAGTCGACTGCCTGAGCGGGCGGTCGGCCGCTGGCAGGGGGTGGAACCGGGCCGGATCATTGGTAGACTGCTCGGCTTCCCCGATTTCCGCCCGACGCGGAACCTGACCCGGGCCTCGGCCCGGCGGAGCGAGCCATGAGCGTTTCCATCGAGATGTCCTCCCTCAAGCCCGCCTCGCGCATGACCTTCACGGTGGTCAAGGCCCCGACTGCGGCGTCCGCGCGGAAGACCCTGGTGCGTCTGATGCAGATGCAGCCGGAGGTCAAGCGGTCACTGACCTTCCTCAAGGTGCGACGACGTCGCGAGGACAATCGGCAGCAGCAGCGCGGCGGTCGGATGTGGACCGCTCGCGTCGCCGCGTCGAAGCTCGTTCACCTCGAGGCCGGGGCCACCTTCACCCTCACCGTGACTCCGCAGATCGCCGCCGATCTCAACAGCGTGGGCAAGTACCTCGCGGCCGCTCCGGCGGCTTGATCGTCACGACTTCGCTCGAACTCGAATCGACCCCACCGCCACGGCCGCCGTGGCGGTTTTTCTGCGCGGCTGGACTGCTCTGTGCCGAACGCGACCAGCATCAAGCGTCGGCGGCCGAACTCGATCCCGAGCGGCGTGCCGCGGTCCACGCGGTCGCTCCGAACGGCGGCTCCTCGGCGGCGGCGCCGCCACTCCTGGCAAGTCGCTGTTCGAGTTCCTGCCGCCGCGC
>JAPOKA010000103.1 GCA_029977865.1 bacterium | reverse complement strand
CATCGGGGATCGACTCCTCGAGGTCTTCGTCGAGCAGTTGCGCGTTGAGCACCAGCGTCGACAGCGGGTTCTTGATCTCGTGGGCCAGGCCGCCGGTCATCGAGCTGACCTGAGCGAGCCGCTCCTGAGCGCGAGCCGAACGGCGCTCGGCGACGGAGGCGCGGCGAAGCAGCCTGCGGATCCACCAGAGGGATACGAAGGCCGCGGCCGACGCCACCACCACCAGCACCCAGGCGACGGTTGCCTCGCCGACGACCGACTCGAGGATGAGCGCGGGGGGCGACATCACCGCCGCGGACGTCCGCAGTCTCCGTCGAGCCGCACGCGAGGTTGGACTTGCCGCCGTCGACTCAGGCTTGCGCGACCGGCTGCTCGGCGCGAGTGGCTCGCACCTTGGTCGTCGCCCAGCCCTTGGGGCCACGCTGCGCGGAGTAGGTCACCGCCTCGCCGTCGCGCAGGGTCTTGAATCCGGACTCCTGCTCGATCGTGGAGAAGTGGACGAAGATGTCCTGGCCATCGGGACCAACCAGGAACCCGAAACCCTTCCGGGCATCGAACCACTTCACATTGCCTTCGCGATCGACCAGGGTTTCTTCGTGTTCCATTCATCCACCTCCAGATTGTGGGGTTGAGGAGAGTCACTCGTATGGATCCGCGGGACGCACATCATTCCGGCGACCGCGGGGGCCCGCACCTCGGGCCGAACGATTGTGGAACCGTTATCGCCCCTCCGCAAGTCCGACTCGCGGAGAGACGCCAACTTTTCCTCGGGGAATCAGCTCTGACCGGCTTCGACGAGGAGGGCCTTGCGGGACAGCTTGATCCGGCCGTTCTCGTCGACGTTGATGACCTTGACGCGGATGGTGTCGCCGACGCTGACCTGGTCGGAGACGTTCTTGACGAAGCCCTCGGCAAGTTCCGAGATGTGGCACATGCCGTCGGTGCCCGGGACGAGCTCGACGAAGGCTCCGAACTCCTTCACCGCCACCACGCGGCCCTCGAAGACCGAGCCGACCTTGATCTCGGCGCCGAGCGCCTCGACTTCCGCCTTGGCCTGGCGTCCGCCCTCGGCGTTGGTCGAGGCGATGAAGACGGTTCCGTCCTCCTCGACGTCGATGGTGACGCCGTGGCGCTCCTGGATGCTCCGGATCATCTTGCCGCCGGGGCCGATCAGCTTGCCGATCTTCTCCGGGTCGATCTTGACCACGACGATTCGCGGCGCGAGCGGTGAGATGTCCGGACGCGGCTCCTCGAGAGCCTGCTTCATCCGATCGATGATCTGCAAGCGACCTTCCTTGGCTTGCGCGAGGATGGTCGAGATCTCCTCGAGCGACAGCCCGCGGGCCTTGAGGTCGAGTTGGATCCCGGTGATTCCCTCGCGGGTGCCGGCCACCTTGAAGTCCATCTCGCCGAAGAAGTCCTCCTCGCCGAGGATGTCGGTCACGTGGGTGACGGTGCCCTTCTCGCTGGTGAAGCGACCCACCGAGATGCCCGCGCAGACGCCCTTGATGGGAACGCCCGCGTCCATGAGCGCCATGCAGCCGCCGCACACCGACGCCATGCTCGAGGAGCCGTTGCTCTCGGTGATGTCGCTGACGATGCGGACGGTGTAGGGGAACTCCTCGCCGGAGGGCAGGATTCCAAGCAGCGAACGCTCCGCGAGGGCTCCGTGCCCGATCTCGCGCCGGCCCGGACCGGTGATGCGCCCGGCCTCGCCGGTGCAGAAGGGCGGGAAGTTGTAGTGCAGGTAGAACTTCTTGGCGTACTCGGGCATCAGGCCGTCGACGATCTGCTCGTCCCTGCCGGTCCCGAGCGTGCAACTGATCAGCGACTGCGTCTCGCCGCGCTGGAAGAACGCGGAGCCGTGGGTGCGGGGGAAGATGCCGACCTCGATGTCGATGGGTCGGATCTCCTTGAGCCCGCGACCGTCGGGGCGAACGCCGCGCTCCGCGACGAGCATGTGGGTGATCTTCTTCTCGAGCCGGCGGAAGGCCTCCTTGGCCTGGCCGCGGCGCTGTTCCGCGGCCTGATACACGGCGTACGAGCCGTCGCTCGGCAGCGGGAAGGACTCGTGCAGCATCTCCTCGCGGAGCGCATCGACCGCTCGGTTGCGGGCCTGCTTGCCGGGGATGGTGCGGGCCTCGACCAGCCGGTCGTAGACCTTGGCCTTGACCGCCGCCACCACATCGTCGGCGGGAAGCACCGGCGTGCCGGGATTCGCGGCGGGGGACGCGGCCTTCTCCCGCAGTTCGGCCATGAGGGCGAGGATCGGCTTGACGCCTTCCTCCACGCCGAAGCGCATCGCCTCGAGCATGGTCGCCTCATCGATCTCCGCAGCGCCCACCTCGATCATGTTGACGCCGTCGGCATGGCCGGAGATGACCAGGTCGAGGTCGGAGAAGTCGAGTTGGGCCTGGGTCGGGTTGATGACGAATCGCGGACCCGATTCGGTGAAGACCCGCCCGACCCGGACGGTGGCCACCGGACCCTGGAAGGGGGCGTCGGTCAGCATCAGGGCGGCGCTGCCGCCGCAGCAGGCGATCACGTCGGCGTCGTTCTGGCCGTCGTGGCTCATCACCCACGCCTGGATCTGGATCTCGTCGACGAAGCCGTCGGGAAAGAGCGGACGGATCGGGCGATCCATCATCCGCATGGTGAGGATCTCCTTCTCGCTCGGAGCGCCCTCGCGCTTGCGGAAGCCGCCGGGGAACTTGCCGCCGGAGGACATCCGCTCGCGGTAGTCGCACTGCAGCGGGAAGAAGTCGATGCCGGGCCGCGGATTGGCGCGGACGGCGGAGGCGAGCACGACGGTGTCGCCGTAGGTGACGATGACGGATCCGCTCGCGAGCTTGGCGACGCGGCCGGTCTCGAATCGAAGCAGGCGGCCGCCGACTTCACGTTCGACAATGGTGATGGACATGACAGGATGACTCCGTGACCGGCGTCAACGCCGGTCGGATGGGGGCGTCGCGCGAGGCGACGCATTCGGGGAGCCGTCCGGTTGGCAGAAGGCACGACACAGTCTCGCGAGCGATCTCGACTGTGCCGTGCCCACTGCCACCAGGCGGCGGACGATGACGTCGGCGCGTGGCGCCGACGCGGCTTACTTCCGCAAGCCGAGCTTGCGGATCAGTTCGAGATACCGCTCGCGATCGGTCGCCGCGAGGTACTTGAGCAGACGATTCCGACGACCCACCATCAGGAGCAGCCCGCGACGCGAGCTGTGATCCTTGGGGTGGCCGCGGAAGTGGTCTTGGAGGTGTCGGACCCGCTCGGTGATCAGGGCGATCTGGACCTCGGGAGATCCGGAGTCGCCGTCGTGGCGGCGGTTGCTGCCGATCACCTGCTGCTTGTCGATGGTGGGGGCGCTCATGCGGTTCGGCGCTCTGCACTCGGGTTTGACCCGCCCGGCGATTCGGTGGTGACGACTCCACCGCCGCCCTCGGGCCGGCACTTGGGAAAGACGAATCGGGGAAGATAGCAGACTGCCGGGTTGTGGGAAGACCCCCATTCGGTTTCGGGTGAATCTCCGAAGGAGGTTCCGGAATGCAAGGTGGGCTCGGGATCGGAAGCGATCGCGTCGATATTCTCGGCGATCCGATGACCCAACCAGCCTCCACGCCTACCCCGACCGCCGCCGGCCTCGCCGAGGCCCGCGCCAGCCTGCTCGAGCAGATCGCCAGACTCGAGACCGGCGGGGGGGCCAAGGGAGTCGAACGGCAACACCGCCACGGCCGCCTGACCGCCCGCGAGCGGCTCGATCGGCTCTTCGATCCGGGCTCCCGTCGGTTCGAGTGCGGCCTCTTCGCCGCCTACGGCATGTATCGGGATCAGGGCGGGGCTCCCGCGGCCGGTGTCGTGACCACCCTCGGCTCGATCGAGGGACGGCCCACCATGGTTGTGGCCAACGACGCCACCGTGAAGGCGGGGGCCTTCTTCCCGATGACCTGCAAGAAGATCATCCGCGCTCAGATGATCGCCGAGCGGGCCCGGATTCCGCTGGTCTACCTCGTCGACAGTGCCGGTGTCTTCCTGCCGCTGCAGGAGGACGTCTTCCCCGACACCGACGACTTCGGACGGATCTTCCGCAACAACGCGGTGATCTCGGCGCAGGGGATTCCCCAGATCGCCGCGATCATGGGCAACTGCGTCGCGGGCGGCGGCTACCTGCCGGTGCTTTGCGACACCCTGGTGATGACCGAGGGCAGCGGCCTCTACCTCGCGGGACCGGCGCTGGTGAAGGCCGCGATCGGCCAGGAAGTCTCCAGTGAAGAGCTCGGCGGAGCCCTCATGCATGCGGAGATCTCCGGCACCATCGACTTCCGCGAGCCCGACGATCCGGCGGCGATCGAACGGGTGCGGCGGTTGATGTCCGCGGCCGAGAGCGCCCGACGAGAGCCGGCGGCGGCGACGGCGGCGTCCGAGCCGAGCCGCCCCCCGCACGATCTTCTGGAGGTCTTCCGCAGCGGCCCCGGGACCCAGTACGACGTGCGCGATCTCCTGGCCTGCATCGTCGACGGTGGGAGCTTCGCCGAGTACCGCGGCGAGTACGGCCGCAGCATCGTCTGCGGCTACGCGCGGATCGGCGGTTTCAGCTGCGGCGTGGTGGCGAACCAGCGGCGGCTCACCGAACGGGCGATGCCGGGCGGCAAGGCCGGGCCCGCGAAGTCGACCAACATGCCCGGCGTCATCTACGACGACAGCGCCGACAAGAGTGCCCGCTTCATCCTCGACTGCAACCAGAAGCGGATTCCGCTGCTCTTCCTGCACGACACCACCGGTTTCATGGTCGGACGCGACAGCGAGCAGGGAGGAATCATCCGCGCGGGCGCCAAGATGGTGAACGCCATGAGCAACTGCGTGGTACCCAAGATCGTGCTCATGACCGGTTCGAGCTACGGAGCCGGGAACTACGCGATGTGCGGCCGGGCCTTCGATCCCTTCCTCACCCTCGCCTGGCCCGGGGCTCGTTGCGCGGTGATGGGTGCGGCGCAGGCGGCGGGCACCCTGCTCCAGATCGACCTCGCGGCGCGGGAGCGTCGGGGGGAGACGATCGACGAGAAGGAGCGAGCCACGCTGCTCGCCGCCATCACCGCAAGCTACTCGGAGCAGCAGGATGTGCTCTACGGCGCCGCGCGAGGCTGGGTCGATCGGATGATCGATCCGCTCGAGACCCGCGAGGAACTCGTCTTCGCGATGCGTCTCGCCGCGGGAAGCCCCATGGACGGACCGCTGCGAACTGGCGTGCTGCAGACCTGACGATCACGCCCGCCGGCGTCGCGGCTTCGCCGCGGGTGCGAGTGCGAGCAGTGCGAGCAACGTCGCCGGAGCCGGCACCACCGAGTAGTCGATCAGCAGAACCGGCCGTCCTTCGGGCACGGCGTTGCGGCTCGAGTCGAAGCGGCGAGCGGTGCCGAACTGGGTCTCGTCGCCGAGGAGGATCCACCCGAAGTTCTCGGAGGCGCCCGCGATCCAGGCAGCCACATCCTGACGCATGCCTTCGCTCGAGACCGAGTACACGCCGTTCTCGCCAAGGGAGAGCGACCCGCTCACGCTGGCGAGGAAGTCGCCGCCGGGATTGGTCCAGAAGCTCTCCGCATAGAAGGTGTGAAGCCACGTCGCCGATCCGGGCGTCGCCGGAGCCCCGCCGCCCTCATTGCCGGAGGCGTCGGAAGTGCCTTCGCCCCAGGCCGTGGTCACTCGATGGAAGTCGATCATGGTGGCGGCGCCGCCACCCTGAGAGAGGCTCAAGGTCAAGGCGACCGAGTTCACCACGATGTCGCCCTCGATACCGTCGGCGAAGGCCGCGAGGTCGAATGAGATCAGGCCGCGTCGCCGCTGGCCTTGATTGTTCATGCCCGCGAAGAACCACTCGCCCGCGCCGTTGGCGATGCCGCCGGTCGACGACTCGTAGAGGGTGGCGTTGAGGGAGGCGCCGAGCAGGGCCACTTCGGCGGCGGCCATCGGCGCAGCGGCCATCATCGCGATCAGGCCCAAGCTCAGGTGTGAACGATCGATCAACGGACTTCCCTCCCTCTCCCGGAACCCGAACGTAGCCCGCAACCGCGGCGGCACCAGCGACGACTGGAGATTCCGCCACGCTTCGGGCCGTCTGTACCCTCGTCGGGCGACACCGACTCGGCACCGGTTGGGCGGAGGTCTCTACGATCCGCCGCATGCACCCGCCGTCGGCACGCAGAATCGTGGTAGCCACCTCGAATCCCCACAAGATCGAGGAGATCGCGGCGGTGCTCGCGCCGCGCGGATTCGAGGTTCTCGGTCTGGCGGCGGTGGGCGGAGGCGACCTTCCCGAGCCGGAGGAGACCGGCTCGACCTTCAAGGAGAATGCGCGCCTCAAGGCCATCGGGTACGCGCAAGCGCTCGGAGTGCCGTGCCTCGCCGACGACTCCGGCCTCGAAGTCGACGCCCTTGGTGGCGAACCCGGCGTTCGCAGTGCCCGCTGGTCGGGGGTCGACGGCGACAG
>JAPOKA010000102.1 GCA_029977865.1 bacterium | reverse complement strand
CGGAACCGGCACCGGCGCTACGGGCGAGATCGCCTACAGCGTGGCGGCCAACGCCAACGCCGCGAGTCGCACTGCGACGATCACTGCTGGCGGCCAGACCCATACCGTGACTCAGGAAGGCTCCGCGTGCACGGTCACCGGCCTCAGTCCGGCATCTGCGTCGTTTGGCTCGAGTGGCGGCAGTAGTGCGGTGACGGTGACCACCAACGGCGGCTCCTGCGGTTGGACCGCGACCTCGAGCGCTGCGTGGCTGACGATCACCTCTGGCGGAAGCGGCACCGGCGAGACTGGCGAGATTGCCTACTCGGTCGCTTCCAATCCCAACGCAGCGAGCCGTACCGCGACCATTTCGGCGGGTGGCCAGACCCATACCGTGACTCAGGACGCTGCGGCCTGCGCGGTGACCAGTCTTTCGCCAGAGAGCGCAAGCGTTCCTGCGGCTGGTGGTGATGGACTTCTGTTCCTGACGACCAATGGAAGCTCATGCGGCTGGACCGCGACCTCGAGTGCTGTGTGGCTGACGATCACCTCCGGTGGAACCGGTACCGGCGAGACCGGCGAGATCGCCTACAGCGTCGATGCGAATCCGGCCCCTGAAACTCGTGTTGCCTCGATCACCGTCGGCGGATTCACGCATACGGTCACTCAGGCTCCCACCGTGACGGTGCCGGGCGACTTCGACTCGATTGGTGAAGCGCTCGACAACGTGCCGGATGGGTCGACCATCGTGATCGAACCCGGGGTGTATCCGGGTCCGATCGACCTGAGCGGTCGAGACATCGTGCTCGAAGGCGCGGATGGTGCCGAAGTCATCATCGATGGCACTGGTCTCGAAGGACCCGCGATCCGCGTGGTCAACGGCGGCGGACTTCTCGGAACCGGAAGCGTGACCCTGCGGTTCCTGACCATTCAGGGTGGCACCATCGGTGAGGTGGTTCCGCCCTTCGACACCGAGGTCGGCGGCGGCATACTCGTGGTCGGGGCGGATGTGCTGATCGAGAACTGCAAGCTCGTCGAGAACTCCTGCGGCAGCGGCGGTGCCCTCGCGGCGATCGACTCGACGGTCGAGCTTGTCGCGGTCGAGGTCCGCAACAACACCGCGAGCGAACTCGGTGGCGGACTGGTCTTCCGCAACAGCAGTGTGACGCTGGTCGATTCGACCATCGCGGAGAACATCGCCGGAACCGGTGGCGGCGGCATCGACGCTCAGGGCGGGACCCTGCTTCTCGAGAACGTGCTGATCGAGTCGAACAACGCGGTCGGCCCGGGCGGTGGCGTCCTCTGGCGAGGCGGTGTCGCGCTCGGCGGCGCCAATCTCACCATCCTCGACTCGCAGGTCATCGTGAACACCGCCACCAGCGGCGGAGGACTCTGGATCGCACCGGGGGTCGATGACGTCCTGCTCGCGGGCTCGATCGTCTGCAACAACGAGCCCGACGAGGTGGTGGGCGAGTTCATCGACGGCGGCGACAACGAGATCTGCGACAACTGCTTCGGTGATCTGACCGGCGACGGCATGATCGATGGCGCCGACCTCAGCGTCCTTCTCGGGTATTGGGGACCGTGCGGCGGTGGAGCCTGCGAAATCGCAGACCTGACCGGAGATGGCATGATCGACGGCGCGGATCTCTCGCTGCTGCTCGGTGGGTGGGGAGGCTGCATCCCCTAATTGAACTCGTCGGCGGCCACGTTCGATCGGTGGCAAGAGACCTGAAGGTCTGACCGGCCCGAGCGATGGCGCAGCGGATCGGCGTCTGCGATCTCGGTACGCTGCGGGCATGAGTCCATCAAGCCGGCGAGCCAACCCATGAGCGATCGACCCACCGGCATCCTCGCCGCGATGGACGAGGAAGTCCGCCGCATTCGCGAGCGGGTCGAGGGTGGGACGGTGGTCGAAGTCGGCGGGCGGGCCTATCTCCTCGGCTCGATCGCGGATCGCCCGGTCGTGGTGGCGTTCTCGCGCTGGGGCAAGGTCGCGGCCGCTTCGACGGCGACGACGCTGATCGACCGCTTCGGCGTCTCGCGGGTGATCTTCACCGGAGTGGCAGGGGCGGTGGACGCGGACTTGGGAATCGGCGACCTGGTGGTGGCTCGCGGTCTGGTGCAGCACGATCTTGACGCACGCCCTCTCCTCGCTCGCTTCGAAGTCCCGCTGCTCGATCGGGTCGAGATGCCGACCGATCCGCAACTGGTCGCGGCCGCCGTTGCCGCAGTGCGTGAGGTGCTCGATCGCGATCTTGCGACGATGATCTCGGACTCGGATCGAGCTCGCTTCGGCATCGCGACGCCCAAGGTGCGGGAGGGCCTCGTGGCCAGCGGCGATCGCTTCATCGCAGACCCTGCCGAGACCTCGCGACTGCGGCGGGACCTGCCAGGCCTGCTTGCGGTCGAGATGGAGGGAGCAGCGGTGGCCCAAGTCTGCTTCGAGCATGGCGTCCCCTGCGTGGTGGTGCGGGCGATCTCGGACCGAGCCGACCACGGTGCCGCGATCGACTTCGGAGCCTTCGTCAGCGACGTTGCAAGTCGGTACACCGAGCGGGTGGTGCAGCGACTCATGGAGCGACTGTGAGCGCGCGAGTCTCGAGGTCGTTTCGACCGTCGATCGCGCGATCTGTCGAAGGTCGACACGGGCGGCAGCGTCGGAGGCTGGGATGAGTCCGCGAGGGCGATCCAAGCAGCGGCGCGACGACGAGCCGAGCCTCTTCCCGGAAGATCGTCCACCGCTGCCGACGCTGCAGCAGCCCGAGGTCGCGACGCTCGCGGCGGCACTGCCATCGACGCTGCGACTTGGAACCTCTTCGTGGAGTTTCCCGGGCTGGCGCGGGCTGCTCTATGAACCCGCCCGCCCATGCAGCGAAGCGGCATTGGCTCGTGATGGCCTTCGCCAGTACGTGAAGTCGCCGCTCCTTCGCACCACGGGCCTCGACCGAGCGTTCTATCGACCGCTGACCGTCGAGCAGGGCCGAGCGCTTGCCGAGCAGGCGGGTGAAGGCTTCCGATTCCTGGTGAAGGCCTACCGCGGGCTCACCCATCGGGGAACCGAGGGTGCGAGGTTTCTCGACTCGCAGTTCGCGGTCGACGCGGTGATCGAGCCGCTGCGCGAGGGTCTCGGCTCGGCGCTGGGCACGCTCCTCGTTCAGTTCCCGGAGATGGGAATCAAGGCCTCCGAGTGCAACGACTTCCTGCGCCAGCTTGACCGCTTCCTTTCCGATCTCCCCGACGCGGTCCCGATCTCGGTCGAGGTGCGCGATCGAGTGCTGCTCGGCGACTCGATCGCCGGTGTGCTTGCGGCGCACGGAGTCGCGTTCGGTCACGCCATCCATCCATCCATGCCGCCACTCGCCGAGCAGCTTGACCGCCTCGGCTCTGCGCTCGAGTCGGTGACGGCGCCGGCGGTGCTTCGCTGGCTGCTTCGCGCCGAGCATTCCTATCAGGGGGCTCAAGCCCTCTATCAGCCGTTTGACCGGATGCTCGAACCGGATGTCCGCAGCAGGGAAGAGGCCGCGGCCTACTGCCGCCTCGAGTCGCTGCGTGGCCGCGATCTCTTCGTCATCGCCAACAACAAGGCCGAGGGCTCCGCGCCACTCACGCTGCTCGAACTCGCCAAGGCGATCGTGGCCGGAGTCGCCGCGACCTGATCAGGCCGCGCCGCGGTCTGCCTTGGGGGGTCGCGCCGCGATGATCGCCGCAGTGGCAACCAGGCTCGACAGCACCATGGCGAGGAAGAGCAGCACGCTCGCGAGCGGCTTCTCACCCGCCTGCCACTTGGTGAACCGGCTCCAACCGACGACCGCATAGGCGATCGCGAACACCAGCGGGAGCAGCATGCCCAGATGAATGCCGATCATGCCCACCGCCCTCGAGTGCTCGATTCGGCGGCTCATGAAGGCCATCACTGCCATGATCGCAGCGGGTCCGAGCGTGAACACCAGTGGTGTGATCGACGGCGCCGCCGCGGTGGCGTTCTCGGAGTCGCCGCCGCCTCCGGTCGCGGTGCTCTCCGACCACGCCAGTGCGTATCCCAGGATTCCGAGTACCACCAGCGTGGCCGCAAAGAGGTTCATTCGGCGGGAAGCGGTTGCGGCAGGGTTGGTCATGGGACGGACTGTAGGGGACCGGCCGCGACTGCAGCGACTTGAGACGGCGATCCGACAATGGAGCGATGTCGGCAACTCCCCCCCGCGGAGCCATCTTTGACCTCGACGGCACCCTCGTCGACTCCTACGACGCCCACTTCGATGCGTGGGTGGTGGTGGCTCGCGAACTGGGGCACGAGCTCTCGGTCGAGGAGTTCGCTCGGAACTTCGGCCGCACCAATCCCCCGATCCTGCGGGAACTCCACGAGTTGGCGGGGCTGCCGCCCCCCGACGAGGTCCGCATTGCCGCCTTGGCTGATCACAAGGAGGCGATCTTTCGCGATTCGATCGAACGCTCGTTTCCCCTGATGCGAGGCGGCCCCGAGTTGCTCGAGAGGCTGCTTGCCGCGGGGTGGCGCCTGGCGGTGGGTTCGTCGGCGCCGCCGGCAAACGTCGAGCTCGCCATCGATCGCCTTGGGGCGCGCGGACAGTTCGAAGCCGTGGTCACCGGAGACGACGTGCAGCACGGGAAGCCGGATCCCGAGGTCTTCCTCCTGGCAGCGGCACGGCTCGGTCTCGAACCAGCGTGCTGCGTCGTGGTCGAGGATGCCCCGGCCGGGATCGAGGCGGCGCGTCGGGCCGGCATGGCCTCGATCGGACTCGCCTCCAAGGGTCGGACCCGTGAGGAACTGAGGCAGGCCAGTCTGGTGGTCGAATCGCTCGCTGTGCTCGGTGCGGCCGACTTCGAAGGGCTTCTCGCGTCATGAACCGTTCATTGACGGGCCTACCTCCTCGAGATTGCCATGCCGTTCCGGCGCTCCTTCTCTCTAGATTGGAGCCATGAGCGTGGAGGAACAGTCCAGCGCGGGCGAATCGCACCTGCCGCAGGGTCGACTGCGGCTGGTGGCGGAGGCGCCGCTCCTGATCGTCGGTGCGCCGCGAAGCGGCACCACCTGGCTGCAGCGAACGCTGCTCGGGCATCCGGGGTGCTGCGGCGGTCAGGAGTCGCACTTCTTCGCGAGCCTCGCGAAGGTGGTCGACGACTTCGATCGCAAGGCCGCGATGCCCAGAGCGCACGGTCTCGCGGCCCACGTCACGCGAGCTCGGCTCCACGAGTTGCTACGGGAGTTCTGGGTCGAGGTGATGCGGGCGACGATCGAAGCGCGGCCAGAAGCGACCCTTCTGGTCGAGAAGACCCCCGACCATGCGACCCACCTTGCCCTCGTCGATGCGGTGCTGCCCGAGTGCCGCGTGGTGCATCTTGTGCGGGACAGCCGCGCCGTGGTGGCGAGCCTCTTGCGAGCAGGTCGTGAGCCCTGGGGCCGACCGTGGGCGCCTCGCTCGGCGGAAGCGGCCGCCCGGCGTTGGCTCGAGTGCGTGGAAGGTGCCGAGTCTGCGGCAGCGAGGCTCGGACCGCAGCGATTCATGCGGATGCACTACGAGTCGTTGCGGCATCGCGGCGCCGAGGTCTTGCCGGAGATCCTTCGCTTCGCGGACCTTCCGCATGATCCCCAGCTCGTTCACGCCATGATCTCGGGAGCCTCCACCGACGCGGTTGGCCGCGGGGGTTCTTCGATCGCACTCCACGGCGATCTTGAAGGCCGCGACGCGAGCGAACCGCCGGGATTCGCGAGGAACTCGGCCGCGGAGGACTGGCGGTCAACCCTCGGATTCAGAGAGAAGCGCCGGGTCTGGCGTCTCACCGCGGAGGTCATGCAGCGGCTGGGGTACGACCGCGACTCGGGCTTCGTCGGCGAGGGTCGGCATTGAGCATCCCTCGCGCGACGGTGGTCGTGATCGTGCTCGACGGCGAGCGCTTCCTCGACGAGGCGATCGAGAGCGTTGTCTCGCAGTCGATGGTCGATTGGGAACTGTTCATCGTCGACGATGGTTCGCGCGATCGCACCGCCGAGATCGCCGAGCGGCACGCCGGCCGCGACTCGCGAATCAGTCTGCTCGCACACCCCCGAAGGGCCAATCGCGGCATGAGCGCCTCGCGCAATCTCGGGCTGCGCGCGGCTCGCGGCGAGTACGTGGTCTTCCTCGACCACGACGATGCCTTCGAGCCTGCGAAGCTCGAGCGGCTGGCGACCCTGCTCGAGGCGACGCCCGACGCCATGGCGGCGGTGGGTCCGAATCTGCGCTGGCGCTCCTGGAGCGGCGCCGCGGGCGACTCCGATCTGGTGCAGGATCTTGGAGTCGAATCCGGCTTGCTCGCGCCGCCGGGGCTGATCCCGAAGTTCCTGTCGCGGCCCGACGCCACGCCGCTTGGTCCGATGGTGCGGAGGAAGGCAGCCCTCCAGCTCGGCGGCTACGACGAAGCGTTTCGAAGCATGTATGAGGACCAGGCGTTTCTTTCGCGGCTGATGCTGCGGATGCCGGTGGTGGCAACCGACGAGGTCCTGCACCGGTACCGACTGCACGAGGACTCCTGCGTCGCGCGGGCGCATCGCTCGGGTCGGCGGCTGGCGGCGCGGCGGCGATTCCTCCATTGGCTTCGCGGTGAAGCGAGGCAGGTCTCGGACGAGCTTGCGTCGCACCTTGCGCCCGCGCTCGAGTTGGAGCTCGAGGCGACCCGAGGGTGGGCGCTCCGCTTGGCACAACGAACGATGA
>JAPOKA010000101.1 GCA_029977865.1 bacterium | reverse complement strand
AGGCTGTCGGTGACGGCGTCGTCAACACCGTCGAGGACCCCGTCGGGGCGATTGAGGATGCCGGCGAGGCCGTCGCCGAGGGCGCCGAGGCCGCCGGCGGGGCCGTCGCCGAGGGCGCCGAGGCCGCGGGCGAAGCCACCGTCGAGGGCGCCGAGGCCGCGGGCACCGCCGTCGCCGAGGGCGGGCCGGCGGAGTCCTACACCGTCCGCGTGATCTGCGATCCCAAGAGCTACCTCTATCTCGACGGCACCGTGGTCGACTTCAAGGACGAGATCATGGGTCGCGGTTTCGTCTTCAACAATCCCAACGCGACGAGCAGCTGCGGCTGCGGCTCGAGCTTCAGCGCCTGAGCGGGGCGCATCACGACCAAGTCCCAACGCCCGCCGTGTGATGACGGCGGGCGTTTTCGTTGGCGAATCCTGAGGGTCCGGGAGCGATCGGAAGGTCGGCTCGTCGACCCTCACCCGATCGCCCGCAGCGCCTCGGCGGCTTCGTCGATCAGCGGTTGGGCGGAGAGCGGCGCGCCGACGGCCTGCTTCATCCACGCGTCGGGGGTGAGTGATCCGATCGAGCAGATGCGCTTGGTCTCGACGGCGAGATCCTTGCCCCGCATGTGGCTCGAGATCTGCTGGCAGATCATGCGGCCGAGCGCGTAGTCGGGCAGATAGAGCGGATGCGCGATCATGTGCTGGTACGCGCCGAGAATGTGATGGGGATCGGCACCGAAGTGCTCGGCGAAGTGCGCCTCCCACACCTCACGTGCATTACGGAGGAGCGCTTCGCGAAGATCCTTGGCCGTCGCGGCGTCGCCCTGCTGGTAGAGCCAGCGCCAAGTGCGCAGCTCGACCAGTCCCGGCCCGGCGATCTGGCAGGCCATCAGCATGCCCGAGAGCGCGGCCTCGTGATAGGCCCGCTCGGCCTGCGCAGGATCCTCGAGGCCGAGCACGCGCTTCGCGAGACCCTGATACATGAACGCGAACGCCTCGGTGCAGGCGGTGTTGGGGACTCCGCGAAGGACCGGCCGCGGCACGAAGAACGTCGAACACAGTTGCTCGAGGTTGTGGCCGAGTTCGTGCATCGCGGTGTCGAAGCCGTCCCAGCCGAGTTCGCTCTTGAGGCGGTTGGTGCGAAGCCACGCGCCGTACTCGGAGAGCCTCGGTCGCATGGCGTGGCCGCTGCCGCGTGCGATCTCGACCCGCACCCGCTGCCCGAGGAATTCGGCGTCCTCGTCTGCGAATCCCAGGCCGCGGAGCACCTCCGGCAACTTCGCCTCGAAGACTCGCTCGTCGGCGAAGCGATGCTTCACCGCCGCGTTGAGGCTCTCCGCGGAGCGAGCCTCGAAGAGATCCTCGAAGTAGATGTCGTGCGCCTCGAGATCCCTCCCAAGACGCGATCGCAGCAGCGTCGCGAGGTCGCGACGCACCGGCGCCTGCAGCAGATCGACGAGCAGCTGCTCGACGGTCGCTTCGGGAATCTCGCGATCGAGTCCGCACTTGCGGTCGATCGCGGTGGGATGGTCGGGGTGGTGCGGGTCGGTGGCGCGGGCGGCGCGGAACTGCGCCATCCACTGCTCGTAGCGGGCGAGATCGACCAGGTCGCCGGGATCGCCGCCAGCAATGGTGTTTCGCTGCGGGTCCCAGTCTTCCGGGCGGGAGCGGTCCATCACCGCCTTGGGCACGGTTCCGTCGATGGTGCGGCCGAGCACCCACGCGAGGGCGCGTTGCTTGTGAAGACCTTCCGGATCGTTGTAGCCGGCCTTGATCTCCTCGCGGATCAGCCAGTGGGCGAGCAGGGCGCGATCGGACTCGAACCACCGGGAGCCCCGCGCGTCGACCATGGTGCCGACCGGCACGTGGAAGTGCGCCACGAAGTCGTTGGCCTCGAAGGAGATCCGCCGGACGAGATCGGCCACCGCCTTGGGTACGCGCGGAGCGAAGGACATCGCGATCCGCGCCTCCGCCCAGCGGTTGGAATCCCAATCACCGCCATCTGCGAGAAGCCGATCGAGGGTCGGCTTCTCGAGATTGAGCAGGGCGACGAAGGCGAGTTTCTGCTCGTAGAACTGCTCGGCCAGATCCGGCGCCGGATCGAAGGTCGCGAGCAAGGCATCGACCTTCGGCATCTCGTCACCGACGAGATCGCTCCAGCGACGCAGGTTCCGACGCATCTCGTAGAGATGGCCGGAGACCTGCTCGAGGGCGGTCTCGAGGCGGGCGAGCAGGCGGGCCCGGTCGCTCTCGGACGCCGCGAAGTGATCGAGGCAGAAGGTGCGGAACGCCTCGGCATCTCCATCAGTGGCTCGCCAGAGCTTGGCGCATTGGCCGACTCCGACTGCCGCACGCCCTCGGCATGCTTCGCCGTGGGCTTCGACGAGCGCCTCGATGGTCTGGTCGCGGATCGAGGGATCGAGTCGTGTCGGTACGGTCGCGGTCACGGTGCTCATCTTGAAGAAGGTAACGTTGCCCGCGGTCGCTCGACAGGTTCATTTCACGCAGTTTCGCCACTCCGGCGATACGCTCTGTCATCGATGACACCTCTCCCCGCAATCTCGACTGCCAAGGCCTCCCAGCCGATCGGTGTCGAGCTTCACGGGCTCGGTCGAATCTTCGCCGGGGCGGGCGAACACTCGGTGGAAGCGCTGCGGGCGGTCGATCTCTCCGTTGCTCCCGGTTCCTTCACCGCCCTGATCGGTCCCTCAGGATGCGGCAAGACCACGATTCTGCGGATCCTCGCAGGCCTCGATCGCGCGACCTCGGGAGGCGTGGAGTTCACCAACGGGTCGTCAGGTGGCGAAGCAAGAATCGGCTACTGCTTTCAGGAGCCGCGGCTGCTGCCGTGGCGGACGGTGGGTGCGAACGTCGCCCTGCCGCTCGAACTGGCCGGAGTGGCGGCCGCCGAGCGGAGGATGCGGGCGGCGGCCGCGGTCGGAAAGGTCGAGTTGTCGGGGTTCATCAAGACGCGGCCGGCGGCGCTGTCCGGCGGAATGCGGATGCGGGCGGCGATGGCGCGGGCGGTGGTGGCGGACCCGCAGTTGTTGCTGCTCGACGAGCCGTTCGGCTCGCTCGACGAGGTGACCCGCTATCGCCTCGATGAGATGTTGCGCGAGTTGTGGCGGGTCGAGGGATTCACGACGATCCTCGTGACGCACTCGATTCCCGAAGCGGTCTTTCTCGCCGAGCGAGTGGTGGTGCTCTCGCCGCGGCCGGGAAGGATCATCGGCGAGGTCGCGATCGATCTCGCCGAGCGAACCCCGGAGACCCGCGCCACCGACCACTTCTCCCGGCTGGTGCAGCAGGTCTACCGACTGCTCCTCTCGGCGATGGGGCACGAACCATGAGTTCGGGATTGGCTCGGCTTGCCGTGGCGATCCCGCCGGTGGCGGTGGTCGTTGCGGCCATCGCGATCTGGTGGCTCGCGGTCCGCACCTTCGACATCCCGCAGTACCTCCTTCCGGCGCCGGGTGCGGTGCTCGAGGCGGTGTGGAGCGATCGCGAGCGTCTCGCGTGGGCGATGCTCGGCACCGCGATCGGCGCATCGTCGGGGTTTCTGCTGGCGGCGGTGCTTGGCGTCGCGATCGGAAGCGTGCTGGGGCTCTCGCGGTTTCTCGAGCGCGGCTTCTACCCGTTGACCCTCTTGCTGCAGATGGTTCCGCTGGTGGCGCTGGCGCCGATTCTGGTGGTCTGGCTCGGCTACGGGCAGCGGGCGGTGATCGCCGCTGCGGCGATCGTGGCGCTCTTCCCGGTGATCGCCAACACCCTCGGAGGCATGCGCTCGGTCGATCGCGATCTCGAGGAGCTCTTCACGCTCTGCCGGGCCGGCACCTTGTCTCGGTGGTGGCGATTGCGGCTCCCGGCGGCGGTCCCGAGCATCGTCACGGGCCTGCGCATCGCGGCCGGGCTCGCAGTGATCGGCGCCATCGTGGGCGAGTTCGTGAGCGCCTACGCGGGCGATCGGGCCCCGCTGGGCATGGTGATCGTCTCGGCCATGAAGGAGTACCGCACCGACCTCATGTTCGGGGCGATCGGCCTCGCCGCGATCGTCGGATTCGCTCTGTTCGGTATCGTGAACCTTGGTGGGTGGCTGCTGCTGCGTCGCTGGCACACTTCGGCGGGCGACGCAGGCTGAGCGCGATTCGAAGATCCCGCCCGAATGATCCCGGAGTCCGACATGCCCCGACCCTCCATGTGCCGCTCGCTGCTCGCCGCAATCGCCGTCTCGGCCCTGGCGCTCGCCGGATGCGGCTCCGACCCCGGCGGATCGACGAGTCGAGATGGTGATCGATCGGTGGCGGTGCAGCTGAACTGGGTGCCCGAGCCGGAGTTCGGCGGCTTCTGGCAGGCCCAGCTCGACGGCGACTTCGCGGACGCCAAGCTCAAGGTCGAGCTGATCTCGGGAGGTCCCTCGGTCCCTGCGGCTCAACTCGTCGCTTCGGGAAAGGTCCCCTTTGGCGTGGTCTCGGGAGGTGAGTTGCTTTCGCTCAATGAGCAGGGCGGCAACCTCGTCGCCATCTTCACGGTCTTCCAGGGCGACCCCACCGCGATCATGGTGCACGCGCAGAGCCCCTGGCAGACCCTCGAGCAGTTGTGGAGGAGCGACGCCACCATCGCCTGCGAGTCGTACCTTCCCTACGTCACCTACCTGAATCGCATGTACGGCGGCCAGAACCTCAAGATGGTCCCGCACACGACCTCGCTGGCGAATTTCGTCAACGACTCGTCGCTTGCGCAGCAGTGCTTCGTGTTCGCGGAACCGGTCACCCTCGAACTCGAGGGGATCGAGACTCGGGTCTTCCCGGTGCTCGAGTCTGGATTCAATCCCTACACGGGCGTGGTGGTGACCAATCGCGCCTACCTCGATGCCAACCCGGCGATCTGCCGCGACATGGTCGAAGCATTGCGGCGGGGCTGGGCGGGGTACCTCGAGGACCCCACCCGCGCCAACGAGGCGATGACCAAGTTGAATCCGGCGATGAGCCTCGAGGCCATGAACCTCGCGGCGAAGAAGCAGCGTTTCCTCGTCGAGGACGAGGTCACCAGGGCGAACGCGATCGGCTGGATGACCGCGGAACGTTGGAAGACCCTCGCCGAGCAGATGACCGAACTGGGAAAGCTGAAGTCGGTGCCGACTGCGATCGAGGGAGGCGTCTTCTGGCAGCCGCCGGTCTCCGCCGGCCCGATCACGCCCAATGAGCCGACTGCGCCGCCCGGCGCCGCGGCCAACGAGTCCTCGGGCTGAGCAGGCTGCGATGTCGGTACCGCGAACGATCCTTCATGTGGACATGGACGCGTTCTACGCGTCGGTCGAGCAGCGCGATCGGCCCGAGCTTCGCGGCAAGCCGGTGATCGTCGGCGGCAGCGGCGGTCGCGGTGTCGTCGCTTCGGCGAGCTACGAGGCTCGCGCGAAGGGCGTCTCCTCGGCGATGCCCACCGTGATGGCGCTGCGTCGCTGTCCCGACGCGACGCAGATCAAGCCGCGCATGCAGCGCTATCAGGAGTGCTCGCGGGAGATCCTCGCGATCCTCGAGGAGTTCAGTCCGTTGGTCGAACCGGTCTCGATCGACGAGGCATTCCTCGATGTGACCGGATGCGAGCGGCTGCTCGGCGACGGACCGACCATCGCCCGCGCCATTCGCCGCAAGGTGAAGGACGCCCTCGATCTTCCGTGCTCGGTGGGGGTAGGGCCGAACAAGTTCTGCGCGAAGCTCGCGTCGGAGATGGCCAAGCCCGACGGGCTTGCGGTGCTCAACGCCAACGGGCTTGCCGAGACGCTCGCGGAGTTCCCGATCGAGAGGATGTGGGGTGTGGGTCCTGCCGGTGCGCTCAAGTTCCGCGCCGCGGGCTACCGCACCTTCGCGGATCTGCAGCGAGCCGACGAGCGCGACCTCGCCAAGCGTTTCGGCGAGGGCTCGGTGCGGCTCAAGGCGCTTGCGGCCGGGCTCGACGAGCGAGTTGTCACCGCCGATCGCGAAGCGAAGAGCGTCGGGCAGGAGCGGACTTTCGCGAGCGACCTCGAGGACCCCGAACTGCAGCAGGCCGAGCTTCGCCGATACGCCGAGCAGATCGGCGAGCGGCTGCGCCGCCATGGCCGCATGGCGTGGGAGATCTCCGTCAAGATCAGAACCCCCGAGTACCGCACCTTCTCACGCAGCCGGCGTCTCGACGAGGGCGCCGACACCACCGGTGCGATCGGCGATGTCGCCTGTGGGCTGCTCGAGGAGTTTCTGCGTGGATTCTCACGGGGCCGCCCGCAGCCGTTGCGGCTGCTCGGCGTGACGGCGTCGGCGTTGACGCCGAAGGAAGGCCCGGGTGCGCAGCGGCCACTCTTCGAGGATCCCGCTCGCGAGCGCGATCGCCGCATCGACCGGGCCGCCGACTCGGTGCGCAATCGATTCGGCAAAGGTGCTGTTCGGCGGGGTGGTCCCGGGCCTTCCCGCGGTGGGTGAAGGTCGACCACGCCGGCCCGAGCGTCACTTGTCCGCGTACTCGAGCCGGTACACCGGCTCCATCGCCGCCCACCACTCGCCAGGTTTGGCCCCCGGTGCGGGCTTCTGATACTTCCGCATGCGGGCGTCCCAGGCAGCCGCCTCGGGCACCTGGGCATACCGCTGATAGTCGCGGGCTGGGTCGAAGCCATCGCGGGTCTCGATGGTCATGTAGAGCCGGGTGCCGAGGCGGTGGATCCGCATCGAAGTGATGCCGATCTCGAGAAGGGCGCGTTCCACCTCCTTCGGAACCGCGCGGTGAGCGGCGAGGTACTCCTCGATCGCGGCCGGATCGTCGACGAGATCGAGGCATTGGGCGAAGGCGGGCATCGGGAGGACGGTATCCGACCGAGGGCAGGTTGGCGGCATCGGTAGCATGCGGTCTTCCCGCCTGGAGAACCCGTGATGACCAACCCTCGCCCGCAGATCGCAGCCGAGCCTCGCTCCCACCGACCTCGGTTTCTCCCGAGTCTGCTCGCGGCGGTCTCGTTGGCCTTGCTTGCGGGCTGCGGCGGTGAGTCAGCGCCTTCGGGGACATCTGCCGGTGGACCCGCGGCGGAGTCTGCAGACGACGCGACCGTCCGGATCGCGGTCGTACCCAAGGGCACGACCCACGAGTACTGGCGCTCGGTCGAGGCGGGGGCACGGGCGGCGACCCGCGACCTCGTCAATGCCGGACGCAAGGTGGAGATGGTCTTCCGCGGTCCCGACCGCGAAGACGACCGCGAGCAGCAGATCGCGCTGCTGGAGAATCTGCAGTCGGGCGGCTTCGACGCCATCGTG
>JAPOKA010000100.1 GCA_029977865.1 bacterium | reverse complement strand
CGCTCGCATCGGCGTCGCGGATAAGAACACCAATCCGATCAAGTGGACCGGCAGCATCGGACTGGGCGGTCGCGGCCTGTTTCCGTCACGCGACAACGACACCTTCGGCGTCGGCTGGTTCTACAACAGCATTCAGCAGACCGACTTCACGGGACTCGTCGGCATCGACAGTCGCTCGCAGGGACTCGAGGCCTACTACGACCTCGCCATCACCCCTGCCGCCAACCTGACCTTCGACCTGCAGGTCATCGGCGGCGCCTTTCCCAACGCCGACACCGCGGTGGTGCTCGGCGCCCGCCTGAACCTCGCCTTCTGACCGCGACTCCGATGCCTTCGGGCGCAGTAGAGCGATGCCCCCGCGATCGTGCGGCGTGCATCTGTGCGTCGCACTGCCAGGGTCGGCACGCCGCCGACGGCCAACGGGCGTGCTTCAACCGGCCGATCTCGGCTTCGTGCGTCGTGCGCCGGGCTCGCGCGACTCGAGAGCTCAGACCATCGAGCGCGAGAGCCTCGCATGCGCTTCGGCGATTCGCTCGATCGCTTCGTCCACTTCTGCATCGGTGGTCTCGTCGGAGAGGCTGAACCGAACCGATCCATGGGCCGCCTCGGGAGGGACGCCCATCGACAGCAACACCGGTGAAGGATCAAGCGAGCCGCTGCTGCAGGCGGCGCCTGCCGAGGCGTAGACGCCCCGCTCGGACAGCAGCACCAGCATCGCCTCGGCCTCGAGCCCCGGGAAGGCGATGTTCAGGGTGTTGGGCAGACGTGGCGCCGAGCCGCCGTTGATGCTCGCGCCCGCACACCGCGCAAGCAGGGACTGCTCGAGACGATCACGACGCGCTGCGACGTTCCATGCTCCGGACTCGATCGATCGTGCCGCCGCTTCGGCGGCGACTCCGAGCCCCACGATTCCCGGGACGTTCTCGGTGCCGCCGCGGCGCTGGCGCTCCTGGGGACCGCCGACGAGTAGCGGCTCGAACCCGGCCCCGCTTCGGGTCAGCAGCACGCCGATCCCCTTCGGCCCGTGAAACTTGTGCGCCGACGCGGTCAGCAGGTCGACGGGCAGCGCCGACCAATCGAGCCGATGCCTTCCCGCCCACTGCACCGCGTCGCAGTGGAAGACCACGCCGTGGCGACGGCAGCATTCGCCGATCTCGGCGATCGGCGAGACCACCCCGGTCTCGTTGTTCGCCCACATGAGCGAGACGATCGCGATCTCCTCGGCTCGCTCGTCGAGCAGCGCTTCGAGCGCCTGAAGATCGACGACCCCCGTCTCGTCGTGCGGTATCCACGCGACCTCCGCCTCCTCGCGACGGGCAAGCCGCTCCGCGCACTCCCGCACCGCGGCGTGCTCGAGACGGCTCGTTGCGAGGATCCGCCGCTGGCTTCCTCGGAAGCGGTCGAGCACCCCTCGGATGGCGAGATTGGCGCTCTCGGTGCCTCCGGAGGTGAACACGACTTCGCCCGGCCGGCAGTGAAAGAGAGACGCCACCGAATGACGAGCGAGATCGACTCGGTGCCGCGCGTCCATGCCGTGTCGGTGCACGCTCGAGGGATTGCCCCAAGCGACTTCGAGGGTCTCGCGCATCGCCGACACCACCGCCGGAAGGGGACGGGTGGTCGCGTTGGCGTCGAGATCGATCGTGGCGGTCACGCCGAGAGTCTACGAGTCGGCCGGATTCGCCGAGAGAAGGCCGGCACACTGGTTCCGGCCCTCCCGGATCCACCACAGCCCGAACCCGGCCGCCGCGAGCAGCGCTGCAGCCGCGGCCACGAGGAAGATCCGATCCGCTGGCATACCCCCGCGGCGGCAGGCGAGGAACACCAGGCTCGCGAAGCTGCTCGCCACGAAACTCACCGCGTTCGCGGTCCCGAGGAAGCGTCCACGCGATTCCTCCGGCGAGAGCTTCTGCAACATGGTCTGGAGCGGCACGATGTAGAAGCCCGCCGCGATTCCGACCGGCACCAGCAGCACGCCGACGGTGATGGGGTCTCGCGGCGAAAATGCAAGCGCCGTCATCGAGACCGCCATGCCCATCGCTCCCCAAGGCGCCAAGCCCGGTCGAACCTTCGAACCCGAGACGAGCCCCGCGATCACGCTGCCGACGCCGATCGAGATCGCCACCACGCCGAGCAGATTCGCGGCCACCGAGGCGCTGGTCCCAAGGAGGTCCTTGTAGTCGGGCAGGATCAGCAACACCAGCATTCCGATGAGATAGAAGAAACTCCACGCACCAGTCACGGCAAGCAGCGGCCCCCCCGCCATCGACCGCAGCGATCGCCAGTAGGTGCCGACGGGATTCCAGTCGAAGCGAAGGCCGGGGGTTGCCGCCCGAAGCCTTGGCAGGCCGAGGCTGGCGACGACGCCGAGCACCGCGACTGCGATCAGCACCACGGCGGGCAGCCACGGCAGCCCTTCGCCCGCTCCGGATTCGGGCGCGAAGGCGTCATACACGGGTCCGGCGACAACGGTCCCCGCGATGATCGCGAGATTCGTGAAGAGATTGATGGTCCCGTTGGCACCGCTGAGGCGCGCGGGTCGAACGAGTTCGGGAATCACGCCGTACTTCGCGGGACCGAAGAAGGCGCTTTGCGTCGCCATCAGGACCATCGACGCCACCGCGATCCACTCGTTGCCGGCGAGGAAGGCGAGTCCCGCGACCATCACCACCGCGACCTCGGCCACCTTGAGTCCGACCGCGAGGTCGCGCTTGCTCATGCGGTCGGCGATCTGGCCGCCCCATCCGCTGAAGGCGATGAACGGCAGCGTCAGGCACAGTCCAACCCAGCCCTGGCCGCCATCGCCGAGCGATGCAGACCAGATTCCTCCCGCCGCCACCGCGAAGCCGAGGAGGCCCTTCAGGATGTTGTCGTTGGCGGCGCCGAAGAACTGAGTCGCCAACAGCGCAGAGAAGCCGGAGGGATGAACTCTCGCCGGCGAGTCGGACCGCAGATCGAGCGCCAATGACCCAGCTGCCGACGCTGAGTTCGGCGACACTTCGGATCGAGACGACGAATCGCTCGAAGCCGCGGTCCGGGGTCCTCGTGTGTCAGCGGTGGTCATGGGGTTGGCGGATCCTCGGCGCGAAGAGCGCTGAAGAACTCCGAGGCGAAGCCGGTCTGGCCGGAGAGCGAAGCGTTCGCCGCCGCGCTCACGTCGCGGCTCCTGCCGCGGCGGCACTCGCGGCCGCCGCTTGGCTCGCCGCGGCGCCGGCGTCGATCGAAGCACTGCCGCCGCGGACCGAGGCGAGGCTTGCGAATCCCGTGCCGAGCCCCTTGAGCGGTTGGAACCAGACCTCGCCGCCGGTCAGCGGATCGAGGCACCAGGTGTAGCCCTGACAGTTCGCGATCAGTCGATCACCGTCGATGAGCAGCGAGACGAAGCCGCTGCCCTTGGTGGCCTTCCAATCCCATCGCAGCGCCCCCGAGTAGCGATCGAGCGCCACGACTCGACGGTTGAACCCAACGAAGATGAGTTCGTCGAGCGAAGTCTGCTGCAGATCCTGCATGCAGTGAGTGTAGAACGCGTCCGGGGTGCCCTCGATCCGCCGCTCGATCCGGCGCCGAAGCCGCGTGGGCTCAACACCCCAATCGCGATCACCACGGACGAGAATCAGCACTTCGTTCGGGACACGGCCGAGGCGACGGATGGGCGAGCGGCTCGAGCCTCCACGCTGAGTCGCCGTTTCACCCAACGACAACCGCCCCGGCCGATGCCGAGGCGGTTGGGTTCATGCGGATGAGAGGAATCGAACCTCCACGGGATTTTACTCCCACAAGAACCTGAATCTTGCGCGTCTGCCAGTTCCGCCACATCCGCGGTGGGCACGAAGTGTAGCGAGACTCCTCGCAAACCGCACCAACGCGCACGACCTGCCGATCGCACCTTCTTCGCGGGTGCAGGCCAACCCGCGGACCCCATGAAACCCGCCGCGCCTCGCCGAGATCGGGGGTGGTGGCCGAGCGGCTCGCGATCTCTCCCGACGCCTCGGTCCAGACGTGGATGAGCCATACGGCTCTCGCCGCACCGAGCGCCCAGATTGATCTCCCCTGCACCCCGCCGCGGCTGCTCCCCTGCGTCCCGCCGCTGCTCCTGCACCGCGCTTCGCCGCGGCTGCTCCCCTGCGGCCCGCCGCTGCTACTGCACTGCGCTTCGCCGTGGCTTCTCCCCTGCGTCCCGCCGTGGCTCCTCCACTGCGCTACGCCGTCCGATCCGATTACTGCGGCATGGCGGACTCGCCACCCCGCGCTCTTGCTCCGCCTCCGCCCCTGCGCCGCCGCACGCGACGGGCGAATGCAATCCTCTTGAACTGCAGACATCAACACGAACGGCGGGCCCGATCGCGACCCCTTGCTCGGCCGCGACACCGACGCCCAGCGAGGTTCGAGCGCCGACGGCTCTCGTTCCGACGGGATCCGCCGCCGGCCTACTCCTCGGCGTCGGCAGCGGGCGCGGGACGAACCGGCACGCCCGCACCGAGCCTCGCTTCGAGCACCTTGCGACGAAGCTCCTGGCACATCTCGGGATTCTCTCGGAGGAAGCTCTTGGCGCTCTCGCGTCCCTGCCCGATGCGGGTCTCGCCGTAACTGAACCACGACCCGGCCTTGTTGACGATCTCGTCTGCCACCGCGAGATCGAGCAGATCGCCGACCGAACTGATGCCTTCGTCGAACATGATGTCGAACTCGGCCTCGCGGAACGGCGGAGCGATCTTGTTCTTGACCACTTTGGCCCGCACCCGGTTGCCCACGTTGCGCTCGCCGTCCTTGATGGCGCCGATGCGGCGAATGTCGATGCGGACCGAGGCGTAGAACTTGAGAGCGCGGCCGCCGGTGGTGGTCTCGGGGCTTCCGAACATCACGCCGATCTTCTCGCGAAGCTGGTTGATGAAGATCACGATGCAGTCGCTCTTGGCGATGGCACCGGTCAGCTTCCGCAGCGCCTGGCTCATGAGCCTCGCCTGCAGGCCGACGTGGCTGTCACCCATCTCACCCTCGATCTCGGCTCGCGGAATCAGGGCCGCCACAGAGTCGACCACGATGATGTTCACCGCGTTGGAGCGGACGAGCAGTTCGCAGATCTCGAGCGCCTGCTCGCCGGTGTCTGGCTGGGAGACCAGGATCTCGTCGAGGTTGACGCCGATTCGCTTCGCCCACGAGGGATCGAGGGCATGCTCTGCGTCGATGAAGGCAGCGACACCGCCACCCCGCTGGCAGTTGGCGATGGCGGTGAGTGCCAGAGTGGTCTTGCCCGAACTCTCCGGACCGTAGATCTCGACCACGCGGCCCTTGGGAAGACCGCGACCGCCCAAGGCCAGGTCGAGGCTGAGGGCCCCCGTCGGAACCCCGGGGATCACCGGGATGTCATCGCCGTCGAGCCGCATGATCGAGCCCTTGCCGAAGGTCTTCTCGATCTGACCGAGCGCCCGCTCGAGAGCCTGCTGCCGCCCCTTGTCCTCGGCGCTGACGGGATCGGCCTTCGCGGCGCGGGAGCGGCTCTTGGTGTCCTTGGCGTCCTTGACTTCGACGGTGCTGGGCATGGCAGGGTCCTTCCTTGATTTGCTGAAGAGTGCTGAGAAGTGCTTGGAGGTACTGGGTTGGGGCACTGGCTGAATGCGACGGGGCCGAGTGCCGCGTGGTGCGAAAAATGGGAATCGGGCGGTTCAGAATGCGTGGTTTCGCTCTGTCTCGCGGAGTTGGTAGGTGTTTGTTCGGGTGATCATGGCCGCGAACTTGAACCTCGTCAAGGGGCCTTTCGCGGAGGCTACCCCACCCTCCCGGGTCGGGGCGGCAGCGGATGCGGAATCGCCCGCCCCCGGGCCGGCACTGCCGCCGAGGGAGCACTTCCGCCGATCTTCCCGCATGGCTCTGATCGCCGACCTCGCGCTCCGCCAGCTCGACGCCTACAACGCCGGCGACCTCGAGGCCTTCTGCGCCTGCTACCACCCCGACGTGCTGGTCCTTCACGACCGAGTCGAGGCGGTCACCGGACTCGAGGCCTTCCGCGATCGCTACCGCGACCTCTTCGAGCGCTGGACATTCGGGGCCTCGGTGTCGAGTCGACTCGTCCTCGGCGTGCATGCCATCGACCTCGAACGCTGGTGGCGGGTCGATCCCGAGAGCGGACTCCGCAGCGAGGGCGATGTGCTCGTCCGCTACACGCTGCGCGATGCGTCGATCGGCGTGGTTCAGTTCCTGCGCGGCTAGGGCATCCAGACCGCTGCGGCACGCTCGACTCGGTCGATGCGCGCGGTGGCGCCGGCAGCGAAGTGCAGGCGTGGCGCGGTCGGACCGCGCTGCGGCGCGAACTCAGTAGTTCGGAGTCGGCGGCCGATAGGCCCCGAGATCGATCGAGCGGAAGAACTCGATGGTCTTGGCGAGCCCCTGCTCGAGCGGCACGGTGGGCTCCCAGCCGAGCTTTTCCTTGGCGAGGGAGATGTCCGGCCGGCGGCGGGCCGGGTCGTCCTCGGGCAAGGGCTTCACCTGCCGGATCTCCGACCGGCTTCCCGCGAGCTTCACCGCCAGCTCGGCGAGCTGCTTCACCGTGAACTCCCCGGGATTCCCGAGATTCACCGGCCCATGGAATCCATCGGGTCCGTTCATCATCCGCAGGAAGCCCTCGATCAAGTCGTCCACGTAGCAGAAGGACCGTGTCTGCTGACCATCGCCGAAGAGCGTGATCGGATCGCCCGCGAGGGCCTGGCGGGCGAAGTTGCTCACCACCCGCCCGTCGTAGGGGTGCATCCGCGGCCCGTAGGTGTTGAAGATCCGGACCACCCGCACGTCTACCTTGTTCTGGCGGTGGTAGTCGAACATCAACGTCTCGGCGCAGCGCTTGCCCTCGTCGTAGCAGGCGCGGGGACCGATCGGGTTCACGTTGCCGCGGTAGCTCTCGGGTTGCGGATGCACCTCGGGATCGCCGTACACCTCGCTCGTCGAGGCGTGCAGGATGCGGGCCTTCACTCGTTTGGCGAGGCCGAGCATGTTGATTGCGCCCATCACCGAGGTCTTGGTGGTCTTGATGGGGTTGTACTGGTAGTGGCCGGGCGCCGCGGGGCAGGCGAGGTTGTAGATCTGGTCGACCTCGAGCACGATCGGCTCGGTGACGTCGTGGCGGATCAGCTCGAAGTTCCGCCGACCGAGCAGGTGCGCGATGTTCGACTTCTGACTGGTGAAGAAGTTGTCGAGGCAGATGACGTCGTGCCCCTGCTCGACGAGGCGATCGCAGAGGTGCGATCCGAGGAAGCCGGCGCCGCCGGTGACGAGAATCCGTTTGACCACGAAGTGCTCCAGGAGGGGCCCGACAGCCGAGATGCCGTGAGGGTCTTCTATCGGCGAGCCGCTCCCCGATCCACCTTGGGTCTGGGCCGATTTCACGCAGCGGGCGCTCCGGCCCTCCCTGCAAGATCACCACCGATCGTTCACCGATTCTTCACGTGACCGGCCACTCTCGGCGGCC